>JAQGLT010000129.1 GCA_028292745.1 Polaromonas sp.
CCCCAGGCCCGAACCGTCGATGCCTTGTGGAGCGTCATTGGCCAATTGCTGGACCGCTTTGGCAGCGCCGAGTGCGAGCGCTACGTTCGCCACTGCGGCTATTGCGGGTCAGGATGAAACCGCTCTAATCGTTGGCCTCTTTCATGGTTGCAAGGCATGAAGGCCAATCGACATTGGTATTGATAGGCCATCAATAATCTGCCAATCCCCTATTGTTGGTCGGAGCTTTCTCTGGTTTTCTGCGGCATTATTATTGGCAATTTCAACTCTTGCCTGCCTTACCAGCTACAAATGGCGGTGCATAAAGCCGGTTACCGCCGTGATTAATTGTTCAGGCTTATCTCGGTGGGGCGAGTGTCCGCAACCCGGCAGTTCAAGCAGTTCAGTGTGCGGGACATGCGCTGAAATGCCGTGAATCTGCGCCAGCGTTCCGTATTCATCGTTTTGTCCCTGAATCGCCAGAAGCGGACAACGTATGGTGCTGATTTCTTTTTCAATGGACCAGTGTTTGAATGCCGGCTTGAGCCAGATGTCGTTCCAGCCCCAGAAGGCGGAATCCGGGTCGTCGTGGTAACGGGCCAGGCGCTGGCGCAAGTCGGTTTCCAGGTATGCCGTGCGGGATTGGTGGATGCTGCTGACGGATACATCTTCTACCAGGATATGCGGCGCCAGCACGACGGCGCCTGCGATGCGCTCCGAATACGTGGCTGCATAAAGCAGGGCGATGGAGCCGCCGTCGCTGTGACCGAACAGCCAGGGACGCTGCACTGCGCCATCAATACCCAAAGCGTCAAGAAGTGACGGTAAGACCTCCAGCGCCTGCCGGTGCATGAAGTCCAGTCCCCAGGCCTCCTCGGCGGCACGCGGCGTTGAGCGACCATAGCCTGGGCGTGAATACACCAGTCCCCGGCAGCCAGCCGCCTGGCAAAGCTGCAACGGAAAGTTCTTCCACATCGCCACAGAGCCGAGGCCTTCATGCAAAAAAATGATCAGGGGCGCGTCCGGTCGGTCTTGTGCAATCCACTGGTATTCAATGCTGACCTTGCGGCCCGCCCATTCGAT
This sequence comes from Polaromonas sp., assembly GCA_028292745.1. Taxonomy (GTDB): domain Bacteria; phylum Pseudomonadota; class Gammaproteobacteria; order Burkholderiales; family Burkholderiaceae_C; genus Polaromonas. The sequence continues at coordinate 1,063 of JAQGLT010000129.1, forward strand.
ACCCATGAACGCTGCCTGCTGCGGCTTTTGCGCCTTTTGACTCATGTTGCAGGAATCTCCAGGTCGCGCAGCCTGAAACGCTGGATCTTGCCAGTTGCAGTTTTGGGCAATTCAACCAAAAATTCAATCGAACGCGGGTATTTGTAAGGTGCCAGGCGTTCTTTAACGAAGGCCTTCAGCTCTTCCTCAGTTACCTGCCCGCTCGGCCGGAGTACCACATAGGCCTTGGTTTTAGTAAGTCCTTCGGCATCCGGGACGCCGATCACGGCTGCTTCCAGAACAGCCGGGTGCAGTGACAGCGTGGCCTCGACCTCGAACGGAGAAACGTAGATGCCGCTGACCTTGAGCATGTCATCGCTGCGGCCCGAATAGGTGTAGGTGCCGTCGGCGTTGCGGATGTATTTGTCGCCGCTCTTGGTCCAGGCGCCCTGGAAGGTGTCGCGTGACTTGGCGCGGTTGCCCCAGTACATCAGCGCGGCCGTCGGCCCCTTGATGTAAAGATCACCGGTCTCGCCGTCCGGGACCAGCCGGCCGTCATCGCCGCGCAGTTCCAGCTCGTAGCCGGGCACCGGCCAGCCGGTGGTGCCGTAGCGCACCTTGCCGGGCAGGTTGGACAAGAAGACGTGCAGCATCTCGGTCGAGCCGATCCCGTCGATGATCTCGACGCCGTAATGGGCGGTGAAGCGCTCGCCCAGGTCGGCCGGCAAGGCCTCGCCGGCCGAGGACGCCAGCCGCAGCGCCACCTGGTGCTTTGCCGGCAGTCCGGGCGCGGCCAGCATGCCGGCAAAGCCGGTCGGCGCGCCGAAGAATACGGTTGGCTGTTTGTCCACCCAGCGCTTGAAGGTTGCCGCCGGCGTAGGGCGCTCGGCCATCAGCACCACAGTCGCGCCCACACTGAGCGGAAAACTCAGGGCATTGCCCAGGCCGTAGGCAAAAAACAGCTTGGCGGCGGAAAAGCAGATGTCGCGCTCGGTCAAGCCCAGGATCGCCTTGCCGTACAGCTCGGCGGTCCAGTAGGGGTTGGCATGCGTGTGCAGCGCGCCCTTGGGCCGGCCGGTGGAGCCCGAGGAATAAAGCCAGAAGCCGGGATCGTCCGGCCCGGTGGCGGCAGCGTGGGCCAGCGGCTGGTGCTGTTCGATCAGTGCCTCAAGGGCCAGGCCGCCTTCTGGCAGCAACCCTTCGGGGCATGAAACAATCACCGTCCTGACCTCATGTGCCACCTTCTTCATGGCTTCCTGCAACGTGGGCAGCAGTGCGGCGGAAACCAGCACGGCTTGAGCGCGGCTGTTCGCCAGCATGAACGCATAGTCTTCACTCGTCAGCAAGGTGTTGACCGCGACCGGCACGATGCCGGCATACATCGCGCCCAGAAAGCTCACCGGCCAGTCGTTGCAGTCATGCATCAACAGCAGCACCCTTTCCTCGCGCCGCACGCCGCTGGCCAGCAGTCCGGCAGCCACGCGGCGAAGGCGTTCGGCCAGTTCTGCGTAGCTGATGCTTCCCGCGTCATCAATGTAAGCCGTCTTGGCCGGGCGCGAGGCGTTGCACTCGATCAGGTGCTGCGCAAAATTGAAATGCGTGCCCAGCGGAGAAGCTTCAGGCATATTTGTCGGGGAGGTGGCCATGTCAGGTCTTTCTTATCAAGCGGGTGTTTGCAAATGGGCCAGCACGGCAGTGCTGGCTTGCATGGCACTGCGGCGGTGGTAAAAGTTCAGCGCGCGCAGGCCGCCCAGCTCCTCGCCGCCGCCTGCCCGGCCGGGGCCGCCGTGCAGCGACTGCGGCATCACGTTGCCATGGCCGGTCTGCAGCTGGGCCACGTCGGGCGAGATCACATGCACCCGGCCATGGCTGTCGGCCAAGTCCAGCGCGGCAGCCGCCAGCGCTGCCGCATCGCTGCCGTAGAGCGAAGTCACCAGCGAACCCTGGCCGCGCCGCACCAGCGCCAGCGCATGTGCTGTGTCGCGGTAGGGAATCAAGGTGGCGACCGGGCCGAAGACCTCGGTGTCATGCACGCGGTCGGCGCTGTCGCTGCCCCTGGCATCGCGGGTGCCCAGCAGCGTCGGCCCGACGCAGCAGGCGATGGTCGGGTCGGCATCGACCAGCGCCTGCTGGCTGCTGTCATGCAGCACTTCGGCCTGCCCGGCCAGGTGTGCCAAGCCTTCGCGCACCGCCGCCAGCTGGCTGCGGCTCACCAGCGCGCCCATGCGCACGGTGTCGTTGCGCGGGTTGCCCACGGTGGTCTTGGCCAGCCGCGCCGACAAGGCCTGGGCCACTGCCGCGTACAGCGCCTCGGGCACGAAGACGCGCCGGATCGCGGTGCATTTCTGGCCCGACTTGACCGTCATCTCGCGCGCCACTTCCTTGACCAGCAGGTCAAACGCCGGGCTGTCGGCTGCCTCGCCGGGTAGCAGCACGGCCGAATTCAGGCTGTCGGCCTCGATGTTGACGCGCACCGAGCGCTGCACCACGGCCGGGTGCGAGCGGATCACCGCCGCCGTGTCGGCCGAGCCGGTGAAAGACACCACGTCAAAGGGCTGCAGCTGGTCCATCAGACCGGCCGAGCTGCCGCACACGACGGACAGCGCGCCTGGCGGGAAAATGTCCGCATCAACCACATCCTTGACCATGCGCTGCGTCAGCCAGGCGGTGGCGGTGGCCGGCTTGATGATGACCGGCACGCCCGAGAGCAGGGCGGGTGCTGCTTTTTCCCACAGGCCCCAGGCCGGGAAGTTGAAGGCGTTGATGAACAGCGCCACGCCGCGCGTCGGCGTCAGGACATGCTGCGACTGGAACAGCGGCTCCTTTCCAAGGCGCGCCATGTCGCCGTCGAGCATGAAACGCTTGTCGCCCAGCGCGTCGCCCAGCTTGGCATAGCTGCCCAGCGTAAACAGCGCGCCGTCGATGTCCACCGCCGAGTCATTTTTCACCGTGCCGCTGTTGGCCGTGGCGATGTCGTAGTAGGCGTCACGGTTTGCCTGCAGCACCTTGAGGGCGGCGGACAGCAATGCGGCGCGTTCGCGGTAGGTGAGGGCGCGCAGGGCGGCGCCGCCCTGTTCGCGGGCAAAGTCAAAGCCTGCCGCCAGGTCAAGCCCGGTGGCATCGACCCGCACGAGTTCGGTGCCCAGCACCGGGTCGAGCAGCGCGGTGCCGGCGCCGGCGCCGGTGCCGGCCTGCCAGCGGCCGCCGAGGTAGTTTGAAAGCAATTCAGTCATAGGTGTTTCTCTGGAAATGATCAGGGTTCAGCGCATGTTTGAGCATAAAAATGGCTGCAGCGCAGGCGCAGACTACGCAATTAGCTATTAATTAGATAGCAAGCAACTGCTGGGCCGCAGCGCCTGCCAATCGGCGCAGCCACTCAACCTCAAGCTCATTGGCGGGTGAATTCAATGCTGCCCTGCGGCAGGAGGTACAGCACCAGGGCGCGGCCGCTGGTGACCGTTGGGCGGTGGGCGCTACCGGGCGGGTAGACCAGCCAGCCAGCTGGGCGCCCGTCGAACAGTGCGTCGTCGAGCGGCATGATCAGGTCGATCTCGCCGTTCGGGTGCGCATGGTGCGGGCCGGCAATGTCCTGCATATCGACCACATCGACCGAAAAGCCGTGCAGATCGTCGGCCGGCTTGAAGATGCGGCCATAGCGGATGCCGCCGCCTTCGCGCTCGCACAGCCAGCCTTGGGCAACGCCCGCCATGCAGGTCTGCTTGAGCTGGCGGTAGGTGGCGCTGTCTGCGCCATGCGCGGCATTGAGCCAGCGGTCCAGGTCGGCATCGAGCGGCCGGCCAGCCAGCTGGGCCGTCAGCTGCGTGACCTGTTCGCGGAATTCAGCCGGGGAGGCTGTAGGGGCTGGGGACATGGGACGCTTCTCCTATGGTGTTTGATGTTGCCAATTCATGCAATATGAATTATTGTGCGTATATGAACCATAAAGCCTGAAAAACGCTATGTCAAGCAATATATTGCATGTATCAGGGTTAGCCCCAGATCAGCTTCTCCCCCTTTCAAGGGCTGCGCCGGCCCTAGTTCCAGCGTCAGCGCTTGAAATAGCGCAGCCAGAAGAGAAAAACCCCTTCCTGGCGGCCCTCGGCGAGCGGGTGAAGGCACTGCGGGCGCGGCGCGGCATGACCCGCAAGGCAGTGTCGATTGCCGCCGATGTGTCCGAGCGCCATCTGGCCAACCTGGAATACGGCGAAGGCAATGTCTCCATCCTGGTGCTGCTGCAGGTCGCCCGCGCCTTGCAATGCTCGCTGGCCGAATTGATTGGCGATGTCACCACCTCGACGCCCGAATGGCTTTTGATCCGCGAACTGCTCGAAGGCCGCGACGACGCCGCGCTGCGCCGGGTGCGGATCGCCGTCGGCGAGATGCTGGGCACCGGCAGCGGCAACACCGCCATCAGCACCCAGGTCGCGCTGATCGGCCTGCGCGGCGCCGGCAAATCGACGCTGGGGACGATGCTGGCCGAAGACCTGGGCTTTCCCTTTGTCGAGCTGAGCCGTGAAATCGAAAAATTCGCAGGCTGCAGCGTGTCCGAGATCCAGGCGCTCTACGGCATGAACGCCTACCGGCGCTACGAGCGGCGCGCGCTGGAGGAATCGATCCAGATCTACCCGGAGGCGGTCATTGCCACGCCCGGCGGCCTGGTGTCGGACCCGGCCACGTTCAACCAACTGCTGTCGCATTGCACCACCGTCTGGTTGCAGGCCGACCCGGAAGACCATATGAGGCGGGTGATGGCGCAGGGCGACTTGCGGCCCATGGCGGCCAGCCGGCAGGCCATGGAGGACCTCAAGGGCATTCTGTCGGGCCGCGCCGCTTTCTATTCAAAGGCGCAGTACAAGGTCGATACCAGCGCGCAAAGCCTGGACCAGTCGTTTCAGGTGCTCAGGACAACCGTGCGCAAGGCGCTGGGGCTGCCGTTGGTATAGCGCAGGTGGTTTACAAAAAACTGCATGAAAGTGCTTGCGATTTTGAATTGATATGCAATATCATGCGTACATCGAATTTTAATTAGTGCATTTTTGTGCATCAAACCGGAGATTGCTTTCATGACCACCGCTTCCCATGTCGAATACCAGACCGACCCGTCGCAGTACAAACACTGGAAACTCAGCTTCAACGGCCCCGTTGCCACGCTGGCGGTGGACATCGATGAAAACGCCGGCCTGCGTCCCGGCTACAAGCTCAAGCTCAACAGCTATGACCTGGGCGTCGACATCGAGCTGAACGACGCCATCAGCCGCATCCGTTTCGAGCACCCTGAAGTGCGCACCGTCGTGGTGACGAGCGCCAAGGACAAAGTGTTCTGCTCGGGCGCCAACATCTTCATGCTGGGCGTGAGCAGCCATTCCTGGAAGGTGAACTTCTGCAAGTTCACCAACGAAACCCGCAACGGCCTGGAAGACTCCTCCCAGCACAGCGGCCTGAAGTTCCTGGCTGCCGTCAATGGCGCCTGCGCCGGCGGTGGCTACGAGCTGGCACTGGCCTGCGATGAAATCATCCTGATCGATGACCGCTCCAGCGCTGTCAGCCTGCCCGAAGTTCCCCTGCTCGGCGTGCTGCCCGGCACCGGCGGCCTGACCCGCGTGACCGACAAGCGCCATGTGCGCCATGACCTGGCCGACCTGTTCTGCACCAGCGTCGAGGGCGTGCGCGGCCAGAAGGCCAAGGACTGGCGCCTGGTCGATGACATCGCCAAGGCAGTCGATTTCTCGGCAAAAGTGCAGGCCAGGGCGCTGGCGCTGGCCGAGCAGAGCGACCGTCCCGCCGACGGCAAGGGCGTGGTCTTCAAGCCGCTTGCCCGCACCGTCGAAGCCAATGCCCTGCGCTATTCAAACGTGACGGTCGAGATCGACCGCGCCAAGCGCACCGCCACCTGGACCATCAAGGCGCCAATGGGCACGCAGCCGACGGACATCGCCGGCATCGAGGCGGCGGGCGCCGACTGGTTCCCGCTGGTCATGGCCCGCGAGCTGGAAGATGCAATCCTGATGATGCGCACCAACGAGCTGGAAGTCGGCGTCTGGCTGATCAAGACCGAGGGCGAGGCCAGCGCCGTGCTGGCGATGGATGAAACGCTGCTGGCGCACCAGGGCCATTGGTTCGTGCGTGAAACCATCGGCCTGCTGCGCCGCACCCTGAGCCGCCTGGATCTGTCGTCGCGCAGCCTGTTCGCGCTGATCGAGCCGGGCTCCTGCTTTGCCGGCACCTATTTGGAACTGGCCCTGGCCTGCGACCGCAGCTACCACTTGGCGCTGCCCGACGACGAGGAGCGCGCGCCGCAGATCACCGTGTCGGACACCAACTTCGGCATCTACCCGATGGTCACCGGCCAGAGCCGGCTCGGCCGCCGCTTCTATGACGAGCAGCCGGCGCTTGAAGCCGTGCGCGCCAAGGCCGGCCAGGCGCTCGATGCCGACGCGGCCTTCGCCGTGGGCCTGGTCACCGCCAACCCGGACGACATCGACTGGGAAGACGAGGTGCGGATTGCAATTGAAGAGCGAGTGGCCATGTCGCCCGATGCGTTGACCGGAATGGAAGCCAATTTGCGCTTCAACGGCACCGAGAACATGTTCACCCGGATTTTCGGCCGCCTGACCGCCTGGCAGAACTGGATTTTCCAGCGCCCCAATGCCGTGGGCGACAAGGGTGCGCTCAAGGTCTACGGCAAGGGCGACAAGGCCCAGTTCGACTGGAACCGCGTCTAAGCCAAGCGTTCTCGCAAAGTCTTTGTTGTGCGGCGCGATCCGGGTGGCGCGCTGCAACCGAAACCTTCCCCCGAATTAGCCTCGTTTTTTGGAGACCATCATGTCCAGCATCAATTACAGCGAAAAGATTCCCAACAACGTCAACCTCGGCGAAGACCGCACCCTGCAGCGCGCGCTGGAGCAGTGGCAGCCCAACTTTCTCAGCTGGTGGGACGACATCGGCCCCGAAGGCTCGGCCAACTCCGACGTGTACCTGCGCACCGCCATCAGCGTCGATCCACAGGGCTGGGCCCAGTTCGGCCATGTCAAGATGCGCGACTACCGCTGGGGCATTTTCCTGAACCCCGGCAGCGCCGACCGCGAGATCCATTTCGGCGACCACAAGGGCGAAAAGGCCTGGACCGACGTGCCCGGCGAACACCGCGCCAACCTGCGCCGCATCATCGTCACCCAGGGCGACACCGAGCCGGCTTCGGTCGAGCAGCAGCGCCACCTGGGCCTCACCGCGCCCAGCATGTACGACCTGCGCAACCTCTACCAGATCAATGTCGAGGAAGGCCGCCACCTCTGGGCCATGGTCTACCTGCTGCACAAGCATTTCGGCCGCGACGGCCGCGACGAGGCCGAGGGCCTGCTGGAGCGGCGCAGCGGCGACGCCAACAACCCGCGCATCCTGGGCGCCTTCAACGAAGCCACGCCGGACTGGCTGAGCTTTTTCATGTTCACCTATTTCACCGACCGCGACGGCAAGTTCCAGCTCGCCGCGCTGGCCGAAAGCGCCTTCGACCCGCTGGCCCGCACCACCAAGTTCATGCTGACCGAGGAAGCGCACCACATGTTCGTCGGCGAAAGCGGCATTTCACGCGTCATCCAGCGCACCGCGCAGAAGATGAACGAGCTGAAAACCGACGACGTGGGCAAGCTGCGCGCCGCCGGCGTGATCGACCTGCCGACGATCCAGCGCTACATCAACTTCCACTACAGCGTCACCATCGACCTGTTTGGCGCCGACGAGTCGAGCAATGCCGCCACCTTCTACAGCTCGGGCCTGAAGGGCCGCTACGAAGAGGGCAAGCGCGTCGATGACCATGTGCTCAAGGGCCAGACCTACAAGGTGATCGAGGCCAAGGACGGCCAGCTGGTCGAAAAGGAAGTGCCGATGCTCAATGCGCTCAATGAAGTGCTGCGCGACGACTACATCCGCGACTCGGTGGCCGGCGTGGAGCGCTGGAACAAAGTCTTGGACAAGGCCGGCATCCCGGTCCGGCTCAAGGTGCCGCACAAGGCGTTTCACCGCAACATCGGCGCGCTGTCCAAGGTCAAGGTCTCGCCCGACGGCCGCGTGGTGTCGGAGGCCGAATGGAATGCCTGCGTCAACCAGTGGCTGCCGAGCACTGAAGACCGCGCCTATGTCGCCAGCCTGATGGGCCGCGTCATCGAGCCGGGCAAGTTCGCCAACTGGATCGCGCCGCCGGTCATGGGCATCAACCGCCAGCCGGTGGACTTTGAGTATGTCCGTTTCAACTAATTAAAATTCTCGCATCACGGAGACAATGCAGGGGGCTTTCAAAGCCCCCTGTTTGCCATTCAAGCCCTACCTGGGAATCGCCATGGACATGACTGAAATACATGTGATCAAGCAGCACTTGATCGACCCTGAAATCTGCATTCGCTGCAACACCTGCGAAGCGACCTGCCCGGTCGGCGCCATCACCCATGACGCGCTCAACTACGTGGTCGATGCGGACAAATGCAACTTCTGCATGGACTGCATTTCCCCGTGCCCGACCGGCTCGATAGACAACTGGCGCACCCTGCCGCGCGTGCGCGCCTACAGCGTGGCCGAGCAGTTCACCTGGGAAGAGCTGCCGCCCGAACTCTCGCCCGAGGAGCTTGCCGCCGAAGGCGTGGCGGCCGGCGCCCTGCCCGACATCGAGCCGGTGGCGCCCGACCTGCCTGCCGCCGTCACCGGCGAAGCGGTCTTCAACAGCGGCCAGTACGGCGCCAGCGTGCCGCCGTGGTCGGCCGCGCACGGCTACACCAACCTGTACGGCCCCAAGGCCGCCGCCAAATTCATCACCGCCACCGTCACCGGCAACGTGCGGGTGACCGAAGTCGGCGCCCAGGCTGGCAGCGACTACGACACGCACCACATCGTGCTGGATTTCGGACGCATGCCGTTTCCGGTGCTCGAAGGCCAGTCCATCGGCATCGTGCCGCCCGGCGTGGATGCCAGCGGCCGGCCGCACCATGCGCGCCAGTATTCCATTGCCAGCCCGCGCAACGGCGAGCGGCCCGGCTACAACAACCTGTCGCTCACGATCAAGCGGGTGCTGGAGGACCACCAGGGCAAGCCGGTGCGCGGCGTGGCGTCCAACTACATGTGCGACCTGCAGGTCGGCGACACGGTCCAGGTGATCGGCCCGTTCGGCGCCAGCTTCCTGATGCCCAACCATCCGCGCTCGAACATCGTGATGATCTGCACCGGCACCGGCAGCGCGCCGATGCGGGCGATGACCGAATGGCGCCGCCGGCTGCGCACGTCGGGCAAGTTCGAGGGCGGCAAGCTGATGCTGTTCTTCGGCGCCCGCACGCAGCAGGAGCTGCCGTACTTCGGCCCGCTGCAGAGCCTGCCCCGGGATTTCATCGACATCAACTTCGCTTTTTCGCGCACGCCAGGCGCCCCCAAGCGCTATGTGCAGGACGTGATGCGCGAGCGCACCGCCGACCTGGCGCGGCTGCTTCAGGAGCCGGACACTTATTTCTACGTCTGCGGCTTGAAAAGCATGGAAGAGGGCGTGGTGCTGGCGCTGCGCGACGTGGCCTGGCAGGCCGGGCTGGACTGGGAGGCGCTGGGCGCGGCGCTCAAGCGCGAAGGGCGCCTGCACCTGGAGACGTATTGACGGTCGGCGGATGGCTCGGGGCGGCGCTGCACGCGCAAGGCTCTGAGCCCTGAAATTCAAGCAAAAAAGGCTTTTTGCGCATATCCCATCAGCGCAAGCGGCTATGCTATTAATAGCAAAAAGCCCGTTTTGGCAGCTTGGCTGAGTTCTGCTGCCCAATTCCGCCATTGCCTGCCGCAGCCGTGCTGTGCAGCGCAAACGACCGGGTGAAGGGGCGTAGCGATCCGCAACGCCAGGTGCGGCGCAAACTGCAGCCTCGCCCCAAACACAAGCCCGACAGGGCGCGCGGCGCCAGGGCGGGCCTGTCGGCTCATTTCCTGCAGTCAAAAAGCCTGTGCATTCACGGGTAAGCTCCCGCCCATGCCAGCCCAACGCCCCTCCCGCCGCCATTTCCTGCAAACCACGCTGGCCGCGCCAGTTGCTGCCGCGCTGCCGCAAGCCGCGCCTGCTGCAAGCGCGGCGGCTGGCCTGCGACCGGCTGGGGCGCAGGACGCGGCCGCCTTGGCCTACACCGTCACCCGGTGGCCAGGCCCGCTGTCGGTTTTCAATGCGGTCGATGCCACAGGCAAGGTGTGGCGGCCCGCCGACCTCAAGGGCCGGGCCGTGCTGCTCAACTTCTGGGCCAGCTGGTGCGAGCCCTGCCGCGCCGAAATGCCCAGCCTGCAGCAGGCTGCCGAGTCGCATGGCCCCGACCGGCTTTTGGTGCTGGCCATCAACTTCAAGGAGCCGCCGGCGCGTGCCCTGCACTTTGCCGAGCGCACGGGTTTGCGGCTGCCGGTGCTGCTGGACGGGGACGGGCAGCTGGCGCGCCGCTGGGGCGTCAAGGTATTTCCCACGACGCTGACCGTCAACCGCCGCGGGCAGCCGGTTCACCGGGTTCAGGGCGAGCTTGACTGGACTGCCAAGCCGGCCGCCGAGCTGATCGCCAGCCTGCTGTAGCCGCCGCCGGCTGTCATGGGCCCCAAGCCTGGCTGCCTTGCGGTCTGTGGCGATAATCGGGGGTTGCCATTGAGGACCCGCTGATTTTCCGCAGGCCCGGCACTACTTCCCGGCGCACCTTCACCTGTGCCGGTGCACGTGACCTTTCCATCCATCTCCTTTCGGAGTTCGCTTATGACCCCCCCTCGCCGCCGCTTCCTCCAAAATTCCGCCGCCGCCGCCATGGCCGCCGCACTGCCGGGCCTGGGCCTTGCCCAAACGCCGGCGCCTGTTTCACGCAGCCACTTCGCCCCGCAAAGCGGCAGCTGGCGAACCTTTGAAGTCACCACCCGCGTGGACATCGCCAAGCCCGAGGGCGCGACCCGGGTCTGGCTGCCGATTCCCTCGGTCGACACGGACTACCAGCGTTCGCTGGAAAGCAGTTTTACGGGCAATGGCACTGCAAAGTTCATGCAGGACGGCCGGGACGGCGCGAAGATGCTGTACGTCGAGTTTGCCGCCGCCGAGGCGAAACCGTTTGTCGAGCTGACCAGCCGGGTGCAGACGCAAAGCCGCGCCATGGACTGGTCGCAGAAAACAGCCCCGGCCGAAGACGCCGCCACGCTGAGGTATTTCACCCGCGCCACGGCCCTGATTCCAACCGATGGGATTGTGCGCAAGACCGCGCTGGCCGCCACGCAGGGCGCCCGCACCGATGTGGAAAAAGCCCGGCAGATCTACGACTGGGTCGTGAGCAACACCTACCGCGACCCCAAGGTGCGCGGCTGCGGCGAAGGCGACATCAAGACCATGCTGGAAACCAGCAACCTGGGCGGCAAATGCGCCGACCTGAACGCGCTGTTTGTCGGGCTTTGCCGTGCGGCGGGCCTGCCCGCCCGCGACGTGTACGGCATCCGGCTCGTGCCTTCCGCCTTTGGCTACAAGGAGCTGTCGGGCAATCCGGCCAGCCTCAAGAGCGCGCAGCACTGCCGCTCCGAGGTTTACCTGAAAGGCCACGGCTGGGTGGCGATGGACCCGGCCGACGTGGCCAAGGTGATGCGCCTGGAAACCGCCGACTGGATCAAGAACACCACCGACCCGGTCGTGGCGCCGGTCAACAAGGCCCTGTTCGGCGGCTGGGAAGGCAACTGGATGGCCTACAACACCGCGCATGACGTGGCCCTGCCCAATGCCAGGGGCGAAAAGCTCGGCTTTTTCATGTACCCGGTGGCCGAGAATGCAGCCGGCCGCTTTGACTCCTACGCGCCGGATGATTTCAAGTACCAGATCGCCGCCAGGGAAATCAAGGCCTGAGGCGGGCCCGAGGCCGACCGCATCCGCGGCATGGCCTTGCCGGGGCTGGCGTCCGGCCTGAACGCCAGCGCGGCCCGGTGCGCGTTTTTGCCATGCAGGGCTTGAAACAGTCGAGTTTATAAGCAAAATAGGCCGTTTGCGCTTTCTGGGTAAGCGCAAGCTGCTATCAAAAGGTGAGCAAATAGCGGCTGAGGCGCCGAGGCCCAACCCGCACCCGCTTCAGCGCAGCAGCAGGCGGAGCCGGCTTTCAAAGCGCCGAGGCGCGCCGGTGAGCGGGTCGGTGAAGGCGATCGACTGGGCCAGCAACTGCAGCGGCAGGGCGTGGTCGTCGCCAGGCGTGGGCGCGACCGGCGGGTAGATCCGGTCATTCAGGATCGGGATGCCCAATGCGTTCATGTGCACCCGCAACTGGTGTTTTTTGCCGGTCACCGGGCTCAGCAGGTAGCGCGCCCGCCCGCCCACGATTTCCAGCAGGTCGATGCGCGTGTCGCTGTTGGGCTCGCCGGCGACTTCGCGCTGGCGAAAAAAGGGCTCGTCCCCGACGATGCGCGTGCGGCGTTGCAACGGGAACCGCAGTTCGGGGCGCCAGGGCGCGATGGCCTGGTACTGCTTGACGACCGCATGCGCCCTGAACAGGGCCTGGTAGGCGTCGCGCTCGGACGGGTTCACCGAAAACAGCACCACGCCGGCGGTTTCACGGTCGATGCGGTGGATCGGAATCAGGCTGTCCAGCCCCAGCTGGTTCTTCAGGCGCACCAGCAAGGTCTCCTGGAGATAGGGCCCCGAGGGCGTCACCGGCAGAAAATGCGGCTTGTCGGCCACCACCAGGTGCGCGTCCTGGAACAGCACGGCGGCTTCAAAGGGAATGCGCGGCTCGGTGTCAAGCGCGCGGTAGTAGTACAGCCGCATGTGGCCTGTGTAGGCACGCTCGGCGGTGACGGGGCCGCCAAACTCATCGACCACCAGCCCGGCGGCCATCCGCTGCAGCCAGGTCGCGCGCGAGATGGCCGGAAAGCGTTCCACCAGAAAATCGGTGAACGTCGGCCAGGCGCCGGCCGGCAAGCCGACGCAGCTCGGGCTGACGCCGTGGCGCGTCGGCAGGCCGCCACGGGGTAGCGGGCGGCTCACGCCCGGGTGAAGACCAGGTCCCACACGCCGTGCCCGAGCTTGATGCCGCGGTTTTCAAACTTGGTCAGCGGGCGGTAGCCAGGCTTGGGCGCATAGCCGCCAGCGGAGGCGTCGGCCGAGTTTTTCAGCAGCAGCTCGGCATTCAGCACTTCGAGAATCTGCTCGGCATAGGGCTGCCAGTCGGTTGCGCAGTGCAGGTAGCCGCCAGGCTTGAGCCGGGCGGCGAGCTTGGCCACCAGCGGGGCCTGGATCAGCCGGCGCTTGTTGTGCTTGGTCTTGTGCCACGGGTCGGGGAAAAAGATGTGCACGCCGTCCAGGCTGGCGGGCGCGAGCATGTGGTCAATGACCTCGACCGCGTCGTGCTGCAGGATTCGGATGTTGGCCAGCTGATGTTCGTCGATGCGCTTGAGCAGCGCGCCGACGCCGGGTGTGTGGACTTCGCAGCAAAGAAAGTTCTTTTCCGGCATCAGCGCGGCGATATGCGCCGTGGCTTCGCCCATGCCAAAACCGATTTCCAGAACGGTGGGGGCGGCGCGGCCATAGACCGCCGCAAAATCCATCGGCGCGGCGGCGTAGCTCAGCAGGAACTTCGGGCCCACATCGGCAAACGCCTTGGCCTGCCCGACGGTGGTGCGGCCGGTGCGCCGCACAAAGCTGCGGATGGTGCGGGGATGGCTGACGTCAGCGGGAGCGCCTTCGCGAATGTCCGGCATGTCGGTTGGGGCGAGCGGGGTGGGGGAGGAGGATTCAATCACCCGGCGATTTTAGTGCGCCGCCTTTTGCACGCCGGGTGCCAGCGCGGGCGCGGCGCGCTTTTGCAGCACCACCAGCGCGATGCCGCCCAGAATGGCAAGCGACGCCAGCACCAGGCGCAGCGTCAGCTGCTCGCCCAGGAAGGCGATGCCGCCAAGCGCGGCCAGCACCGGCACGCTCAGCTGCACGCTGGCCGCGGTCGTGGCCTTCAGCGCCGGCACGACGGTGTACCAGACGGCGTAGCCGATGCCCGAGGTCAGCGCGCCCGATGCCACCGCCAGCCACAAGCCCGCCGCGTCCAGCGAGGCGCCCCTGAACAAGAGCATGGCCAGGCCGAGGCCCAGTGCCAGCGGCGCGGCGCGCAGAAAGTTGCCGGCGGTCACCCGGGTCGGATCGCCGGCGCCCTTGCCGCGCAGCGAATACACCCCCCACGACATGCCGGCCAGCAGCATCAGCACCGAACCGGCCAGCGGCGGCGCCGACACGCCCGGCAGCAGCAGGCCCGCCAGCCCGCCGAACGCCAGCGCCAGGCCGGCCAGTTGCAGCGGCCGCAGCCGCTCGCCCGACCAGATGCCGTAGCCGATCATCAGGGCCTGGACCGCGCCGAACAGCAGCAGCGCGCCGGTTCCCGTCGGCAGGCTGACGTAGGCGAATGAAAAGCAGGCCGCGTACGCAAACAGCGCCAGGGCCGACAGCCAGTTGCCCTGGCCCGCCTGCGCGCCGCGCGTGCTGCGCGCCACTGCCCAGAGCACCAGCGCGCCGGACGCCAGACGGATGGCGGTGAACGACGCGGCGTCGATGCCGGTTTCCTTCAGTGCCATTCGGCAGAGCAATGAATTGCCGGCAAAGGCGGCCATCGCCCCTGTGGTCAGGAAAAGGATGCGCAAAGGGGACATGTCAGGGCACCGCCTGGTTGGGATGGTTGGCAAGGATGCCGGGAGGTGGAGGGTTTTCGGAGCAAGCCAGTATCGCCCGCCAGGCGTTGACCCAGGCAGCCAGCGCATCGGCCGGCGGGCCGGTCTGCGCCGCCAGCCCCAGGACGGCAGCCGCCCGGTTCAGCGCCGCCAGCGGATCACGGGTATCGAGCGCCTGTGCGCCGTTTTGTTTCGAGAGTTTTTCGCCGTTCGCGCCCAGCACCAGCGGCGTGTGCAAATACTGCGGCGTCGGCAGGCCGAGCGCACGTTGCAGCAGGATTTGCCGCGCCGTGTTGTCGGCCAGGTCGGCGCCGCGCACCACATGGGTGATGCCTTGCGCGGCGTCATCGACCACCACGGCGAGCTGGTAGGCCCACAGTCCGTCGGCGCGCCGGAGCACGAAGTCGCCCACGTCGCGGCTGACATTCTGGTGCTGCGGGCCGAGCCGCCGGTCATGCCAGGCGACTTTTGTTTCCCGCAGGCCTGTCACTGGATTTGCTATGGAATAAATAGCTGATGTCGCATGTGCTGCTTGCGCAAAAGCACTATTTGGCTGATTTTTATCAGTCCGAAGGCGCCAGGCGCGCGCGGGCCGTCCGCCCAGGCCACGGCGGCAGGTGCCGGGATAGACCAGTTCGCCATGCCGCTGTCTCGAATGCCCCGATGCGGCCAGCGAGCGGGCGATGTCCTGCCGCGTGCAGCCACACGGATAGGCCATGTCCGCAGCCACCAGCCGGTCGAGCGCCTGCTGGTACAAAGCGCCGCGCCGCGACTGGTAAACGGGCGGTTCGTCGGGCAACAGTGCGCAGCCGGCCAGTTGCTGCAGGATGCTCAGGTCGGCGCTGGGCACGCAGCGCGGCGTGTCCACGTCTTCGATGCGCACCAGCCACCGGCCGCCGTGCGCGCGGGCATCGAGCCAGCTGGCCAGGGCCGCCACCAGCGAGCCGGCATGCAGCGGGCCGGTCGGCGAGGGGGCAAAACGCCCTCTGTAGACAGGTGGGACGCTCACGTTCGCCACCGACCCTTCAAAGAATCGCCAGCGCCATCTCCAGGCCCGAGACAAAACCGTCCTCGACCCGGTGCCCCAGGCACCAGTCGCCGCAGGCGCCGATGCGCGCGCTGGCATCCCACGCATGGGTCTTGCCCAGGGCCTTGGTGGTCTGGGCATGGCGCCAACGGTGCACGGTGGCATAAGGGGCCTCGGCGCGAATGCCGGTCACCTCGCTGAAAGCGCGCAGCAGCTTGCCCTTGACCCGCTCGGCATCGTCTTCCAGGTGGCGCTGCGACCATTCGGGGCTGGCCTGAACGGTCCAGCGCTCGATCGGGCCGCGGGCCGGCTTGGACGATTCCCGGGCCAGCCAGGCGATCCGGTGGTGCGTGCTGCGCGCCACGTTCCACTGCGGCCCCAGGCTCGACAGCGTGGGCTGCAGTGCCTGGGGAAAGGCCACCAGCAAGGTCCAGCAGGGAGCCACGTTCACGCCGGCCAGCTCCGCCGTCAAGCTGTCGGCCTGCTCGGCGTCGCGCAGCAGGCTGTGCGCCTGCGGCGCCGGAATCGCCAGCACCACCGCATCAAAGCCCGAATGCACGCCCGCGCCGGGGCCGTCGGTCTGCAGCTGCCAGCGCCGCGGGTCCAGCTTGTCCACCTCGATGAACACGACCCGCGTGTCCAGCACCATCCGCCCGGCGTCGGCCAAAGGCTGGGCCCACTGGCGAACCAGCGCGTTCATGCCGGGCGTGGCCACCCAGTGGGCTTCGTTGGCGGGCAGCGACGCGGCGACGACACGGCCCCGGTCGTCCAGGATGCGAACCTTGCTGGCGCTCCAGGGCCGCACCAGCCCGGCGGCCGTCGTCAGCGCTTCCTCGAAGCGTTCGTCGCGCACGGTGAAGTACTGGGTGCCATGGTCGAAGCCGCCGAATTCGGTGTTCCGGGTTGCCATGCGGCCGCCGGCGCCCCGGCTTTTTTCAAACACGCTGACGCGGTGCCCGGCCTGCATCAGCGTGCGTGCGCAGGTGATGCCGGCGATACCGGCGCCCACGACGGCGATGTGGCGCGGGGCGGCAGGTTCAGAAGAAGCGGTACGGGATTTTTTGGTCATGAATCTTTACTTTTTCTGATGGAGTGGGTGAAGGAAAGCCATGGCGCCGTCATCACCGCCATGCAGACGCCGATGACCGCCATGCGCACACTCTACACCGCAGCCGGCGCCGGTTCGCGCCACGCATGGATTTAGCGCGACTGCGAACGCTCCAGAAGGGCCTGCCGGGTGGCGGGACGATTCAGCTGCTGCAGCCACCACTGCAGGGCGCGACCCTCGGCGCCCGTTTCCTGGCGGCGCCAGACATAGCGCATCGGCACGACGCGGGTGGCGCGCTGCATCTGCTTTTCCACCAGCTGGCCGGCAACGATATGCGGGCGCGCCAGGTACTCGGGCAAGAAGCCGCCGCCCAGGCCGCGCAGCTGGGCATCGAGTTTTTGCCGCATGCTAGGCACGGTGAAAACGTCCTGGCCGCCGAGCAGGCCGCTGCTCACGCCGCTGCCCCGCTGCACCGAGTCGGCGACCGCCACCGCGCGGTGCTGCATGAGCAGCGCATCGGAAACCGGCTCGGGGGCCTGCGCCAGCGGGTGGTGCGGCGCCACCGCATAGACAAATTCGATGCTGCCCAGCGGCTTGCTTTGCACCGATGCCTGCGGCGCCGGCTCCAGGGCCACGCCGATGGCCAGGTCGGCCTGGCCCGACGTCAGCGCTTCCAGCGTGCCCGACAGCGTTTCCTCGCGAAGCCTGAGCCGGGTGGGCGGGTTCATCGCAAAAAAGGCCTCGCACAGCTCCATCACGGTGGTGCGCGAGATGGCGCTGTCCACGGCCAGCGTGAGCTGCGGCTCCCAGCCGGTGGCCACGCGCTTGACGCGGTTGGCCACCGCATCGAGTTCAAGCAGGAGGCGGTTGCCTTCCCGCAGCAGCTCATGGCCTGCCGGTGTCAGCCTGGCCTGGCGCGACGAGCGATCGAACAGCAGCACGTCGAGCGCGTCCTCCACCTGGCGGATGCGGTAGGTCAGGGCGCTGGGCACGACGCCCATTTCGCGTGCCGCCGCTGCCATGCTGCCGGTGCGGTGCACCGCGTCAATCAGCGCAATGACTTCTGGCGTGAGCGCATCCCGTACCGGGTTTTTGATGGTTGGCATGATAAAAGTTCAAATATTTTGAATGATGCCATCAATCGCGCGCAACGATGGGAAGGTGCGCCGGCCCTAAAGTCCAGGCATGGCAACACACACCGAAAGGAGCATTTCATGATGACACTGCGACTCTCCAGCGAACGCGGCTATGCCGACCATGGCTGGCTCAAGTCCTTCCATTCTTTTTCATTCGCCGGCTACTACGATCCGGCGCACATGGGCTTCGGCAACCTGCGCGTCATCAACGAAGACCGCGTTGCCGCCGGCCGGGGCTTTGGCACCCACGGGCACCGCGACATGGAAATCATCAGCTATGTTCTGAGCGGCGAGCTGGCGCACAAGGACAGCCTGGGCAACGTCAAGGGCATTCCGCCCGGCGATGTGCAGCGCATGAGCGCGGGCACCGGGGTGCAGCACAGCGAGTTCAACCATGCCGACGGCCAGACCACGCATTTCCTGCAGATATGGATTGAGCCCAACGTGGTGGGCATAACGCCCAGCTATGAGCAAAAGGCATTTCCCGATGCTGAAAAGCGCGGCGTGCTGCGGCTGGTGGCCTCGCCCGACGGTGCGCAAGGCTCGGTGCTGGTGCATGCGGATGCCCGGCTGTATGCGGGACTTCTGGATGGCGCCGAAGCCGTCACGCTCCCGCTCGATACCCGCCGCAAGACCTATGTGCATCTGGTTCGCGGGCAGCTGCAGGTGAACGGCCAAGTGCTGAACACCGGCGACGCAGCGGCGCTGCAATCTGAAAGCCAGCTCCAGCTGACGCAGGGGCAGTCTGCCGAAGTGCTGGTGTTCGACCTGGCAGCCTGAAAGCCGCGCCGAATCCGCCAGGAAGCGGCATGAAAATGCACGGGCGTTTTGTGCTTGCCCCGGCTATTTTTTTCCTTCATCATTGCCCGTTGCTTTTATTTTTATAACTTAAGGATTGCCCTCATGTTCACGTCTTTGCAAAATCCCCTCTCGCTGGTCGGCCGCCTGTTGCTGGCGCTGCTGTTTGTGCCTGCCGGCTTCGGCAAGATCACCGGCTTTGCCGGAACGGCCGGCTACATCGCCTCCAAGGGCGTGCCGTTTCCCGAACTGGCGGCGGCGGCGGCCATTGGTGTCGAACTCGGGCTGGGCATGCTGCTGGTGATCGGCTGGCAGACGCGCTGGGCGGCGCTGGGGATTGCCTTTTTCACCGTGGTCATTTCCTTTATCTTTCACAATTTCTGGGCGGTGCCGGCCGACCAGGTGATGCAGCAGCAGCAAGCCTTTTTCAAGAATATCGCCGTGGTGGGCGGGCTGCTCACCGTGGCGGCCTGGGGTCCGGGCGCCTGGAGTTTCGACGGCAACCGGCGTGATGCATGATGGCGGGCAGCAGTCCTGAAAACGAGCCAGTCATCGCCGTGATCTACCACTCGGGCTATGGCCATACCCAGCGCATGGCGCAGGCCGTTGCCGCCGGGGCGGGCGCCGGGCTCATCGCCATCGACCCGGACGGCAATCTGCCCGAAGGCGGCTGGGAAATGCTCGCAGCCGCCGACGCCATCATCCTGGGTTCACCCACCTACATGGGCAGCGTCAGCTGGCAATTCAAGAAATTTGCCGATGCGTCATCCAAAGCCTGGTACAGCGGGGCCTGGAAAGACAAGCTGTTTGCCGGTTTCACCAACAGCGCGGCGCTCAACGGCGACAAATTGTCAACGCTCAACTACCTGTTCACGCTGGCCATGCAGCACGGCGGCATCTGGATCAGCCAGGGCCTCATGCCCAGCAACAGCAAGGCCGCGCAGCGCAACGACGCGAATTACCTGGGTTCCTACAGCGGCGCCATTGCCCAGTCGCCCGTGGATGCCGGCGCCGGGGAGATGGCAGCAGGCGACCTGGAAACCGCCCGCAGCCTCGGCGAGCGGGTGGCTGATGTGGCGAGCCGATTCCGGCGCTGAGATCTTGGGCCGGTTCGTGGCTGGGCAAGGCGCCAATCTTCAAGGAGTCAAGCATGGGCATTCAACTTACCCTGACCGGAAGCGGCAAGGACCTGGGCGGCGGCTTCACGGTGCTGCGCCTGCTGCCGGCGGCACAGCGGCAATCGGTCGGGCCGTTTGTGTTTTTCGACCACTTCGGCCCGCTTGCCGTGCAGCCGGGGGCCAACCATGATGTGCGGCCCCATCCGCACATCGGGCTGGCGACGGTGACGTATCTGTTCGACGGCGCCATGATGCACCGCGACAGCCTGGGCTCGGTCCAGCGCATCGAACCGGGCGCCATCAACTGGATGACGGCCGGGCGCGGCATCGTGCATTCGGAGCGGGCGCCCGATGACCTCAAGGCCAAAGCCTATCTGCAGCACGGCCTGCAGCTGTGGGCGGCGCTGCCGCAGGCCCATGAGGAAACAGCGCCCGAGTTCACCCATACGCCTGCCTCGGCGATCCCGGTGCTTTTGCGGGACGGGGCCCAGGTGCGGGTGCTGATCGGCGAGGCGTTCGGGCAGACTTCGCCGGTACAAACATTCTCGAAGACGGTTTATCTGGACATTCAGCTGGCTGCGGGCTCGCGCCTGAGCCTGCCGCCGCTGGCCGAGGAACTGGCGATCTATGCGGTTGAAGGTACGCTTCAAGTGGACGGCCAGCCTCTTGCGGAGCGCACCCTGGCCATCCTGGCGCCGGGCATGGCAACGCAGATCAGCGTGGACGCGCCAGCCCGAATCGCGGTGATCGGCGGCGAACCGCTCGATGGGCGCCGTTTTATCTGGTGGAATTTTGTCTCCAGCCGCAAGGAGCGCATTGTTCAGGCGGGCGACGATTGGGAAGCGCAGAAAATGGGCCAGGTCGCAGGCGAAACCGAGTTCATCCCCTTGCCCGCACGCCAGCCGCAGCCCCGACCACCGGAGCCGCCCTACCTCTGAGCGTCGCGCGCCAGCCGCAAGCCGCTGAACTGCCACTGCGCATCGGGTGGGAAAAAATTGCGGTAGCTGGCGCGGATGTGGCTTTGCGGCGTGGCGCAGGAACCGCCCCGCAGCACGAACTGATTGCACATGAACTTGCCGTTGTACTCGCCGGCCAGGCCTTCCCAGGGCTGGTAGCCGGGGTAGGGGCTGTAGCTGGACTGCGTCCATTCCCACACGTCGCCCAGCATCTGGGCCGGTGCTTCCGGGCTGGCGCGTTGCTGGGGCAAGGGGTGGTAGGCGGCCGCCTCGACAAAGTTTCCTGATGCCGACCTGGCGCCCGGCAGCAGGCGTGCGGCCAGTTCCCATTCAAATTCGGTCGGCAACCGTGCCCCGGCCCAGCGGGCCAGCGCATCGGCTTCGAAATAGCTGAGGTGGCAGGCCGGCGTGTTCGGGTCAACCTCCAGCAGGCCCTGCAGGGTGAAGTGGCTGTAGCCGCCGGCATCGCCCTGCCAGTACAGCGGCATTTCGTGCCGGCCTGCCTGGACCCAGTCCCAGCCCATCGACAGCCACAACCCGGGCCGCCGATAGCCCTGGTCGGCCATGAATTCCATCACGTCGCCGTTGGTGACCAGCCGGCTGCCCAGCTCGAACGGGGCCACATAGGCCGGATGGCGCGGCGTTTCATTGTCGAATGCAAACTCGCCATCCACCGCCGCGTCAAAGCCATGCGCGATCAGCCCGCCCTCGTAGCGGTGCCAACGCAGCGCTTGCGGCGCGGTGCTGGCCAGCGGCCAGCGGCATGCATAGGCCGGGCGTTGCGGGTTGAAAGACAGCGCGTGCTGGATGTCGGTCAGCAGGAGTTCCTGGTGCTGCTGCTCATGCTGCAGCCCCAGCTCGACAAGCCGGGGCAGTTCAGCCTGGTCCGCGCCGGCAGCCTTGCAGAGCAGCGCCAGCACACGCGCATCGACCTGCGCCCGGTAGGCGAGCACGTCCTGCAGCGACGGGCGGCTGATGAGGCCGCGCTGGGGGCGGGGGTATTGGTCGCCCACGCCGTTGTAATAGCTGTTGAACAGCGTGCGAAAGCTGGCGTCGAACGGCTTGAAGCCCGGCTCGAAGCGTTCCAGCACGAAAGTCTCGAAAAACCAGGTCAGGTGCGCCAGATGCCATTTGGCGGGGCTGGCGTCCGGCATCGACTGGAGCTGGCAGTCTTCTGCGCTCAGCGGCTCGATCAGCCGCTCGGTCTGGGCGCGCACCTGCGCAAAGCGAAGCGCCAGCAGCGATGCCGGCACCGGGTCGATGCGCGCGTTGGGGGAAGGGGGCATGGCGAGGCAGTCAACTTGGGGATGCCAAGCTTCCCACGCCAGGCGCGGGCTGGCTGTCAGACGATGCGCCAACATTCACATGGGGCTGCAGGTCGGCATCCACGGCCCGGCGGTCGTCAAACACAAAGCATTTGCCGTCGAAGTGGGCCTGGCCGCATTCCTCGAAATACTTCAAGATGCCGCCGTCGAGCTGGTAGACATTCGGCAGCCCGGCCTC
Source organism: Polaromonas sp. (assembly GCA_028292745.1). GTDB lineage: Bacteria > Pseudomonadota > Gammaproteobacteria > Burkholderiales > Burkholderiaceae_C > Polaromonas. The sequence continues at coordinate 23,280 of JAQGLT010000129.1, forward strand.
GCGCAGGTAAATCGCCGCTTTCTCGCAGCGGATGCCGCCGGTGCAAAAGCTCACCACGGTCTTGCCCGCCAGCGCGTCCAGATTCGCCTGCATCGCCTGCGGAAATTCGGTGAACTTGGCAATTCGCCAGTCGATGGCGTTGTTGAAAGTGCCCATCTCGACTTCAAACACATTGCGGGTATCCAGCGTCACCACCGGCTGGCCGGCATCGTCATGCCCGCTGTCGAGCCAGCGCTTGAGCGTCGCCGCATCCACCGCCGGCGCGCGCCCGGCCGAAGGCTGAATCGCCGGGTGGTTCATCCGAATGATTTCGGGTTTGACCTTGACCAGCAGTTTGCGAAACGGCTGCGCGGCGGACCGGCTTTCCTTGGCCTGGAGATCCGCAAAGCGGCTGTCGGTGCGAAGCCATGCCAAAAAATCATGAATGGCGCTGCTCTCAGCGGCCAGGAAGAGGTTGATGCCTTCTTCGGCCAGCAGCACGGTGCCTTTGATGGCGCGTGCTGCCAATGCCTCGCGCACCGCTGCCTTCAACTCCGGCAGCTTGTCCAGCGCTACAAACTTGTAGGCTGCAATATTCAAAATTTGCATGATGCTAAGGATTGTAGGCAGGCGATTTTGACAAGCCCCGGCAAGCGGCGAAAGCCCGCGGGGGCCGCCGCCTAAAATGAAATCCATGTTTGTCCATTTAAGAATCCACACCGAATTTTCAGTCGTTGACGGCACCAACCGCATTGATGAAATCGTCGAATCCGCCGCCGCCGACGGGCAGCCCGCGCTGGCCATCACCGACCTGAGCAACCTGTTCGGGACCGTGAAGTTTTACAAGGAAGGGCGCGGCGCGGGGATCAAGCCATTGATCGGCGCGGACATCTGGCTGGAGGCGCCCGGCAAGGAGGCCGGCGCGCCGGCGTCCCGCCTGCTGCTGCTGGTGCAGAACAACCGGGGCTACCTCAACCTGTGCGAGCTGCTCACCCGTGCCTGGACCAAGAACGTGGTGCGCGATCAGGCCGTCGTCAAGCTCCAGTGGCTTGAAGAACTCAATGAAGGCCTGATTGCCCTCTCGGGCGCGCAGGGCGGCGCCGTGGGCCAGGCGCTGGTGCAGGGCGACAGCGCACGCGCGAAAGACTGCGCCCTTCATTTGGCAGGCATGTTTCCGAACCGCTTTTACCTGGAGCTGCAGCGCGCCGGCCGCCCGGAGGACGAGCGCCATGTCATCGCCTCGGTACAGCTGGCGGCGCGGCTGCAGCTGCCGGTGGTGGCAACCCACCCGGTCCAGTTTTTGACCTACGACGACTACGAGGCGCATGAAGCGCGGGTGTGCATTTCGGAAGGCGAGATTCTGGGCAATGCCCGCCGGGTGCGCAAGTTCACCCGGGAGCAGTATTTCAAGTCGTCCGAGCAGATGGCCGGGCTGTTTGCCGACCTGCCGTCGGCGCTGGCCAACACGCTGGAAATCGCCACGCGCTGCAACCTTTTGCTGGTGCTGGACAAGCCGATGCTGCCCGATTTTCCGACGCCCGAGGTCGATGGCGTGCGCCTGCCGATCGATGCCTATTTTCGCCATGCGTCTTTCGAGGGGCTGGAGGAGCGGCTGGCGCATCTCTACCGCGATCAGGCGCTGCGGGACAACAAGCGGCCGGTCTATGTGGCGCGGCTGGAGTTCGAGATCAACACGATTTTGAACATGGGCTTTCCGGGCTATTTCCTGATCGTGAGCGATTTCATCAAGTGGGCCAAGGCCAACCGCTGCCCGGTCGGGCCGGGCCGTGGCTCGGGCGCCGGTTCGCTGGTGGCCTATGCGCTGAAGATCACCGACCTGGACCCGCTGCAGTACAACCTGCTGTTCGAGCGGTTTCTGAACCCGGAGCGGGTGTCGATGCCCGACTTCGACATCGACTTTTGCCAGCAGAACCGCGACCGCGTGATCGATTACGTGAAAGACAAGTACGGCCATGAAGCGGTCAGCCAGATCGTGACCTTCGGCACCATGGCCGCGCGCGCGGCAATCCGCGATGTCGGCCGGGTGCTGGATTTCCCTTACGGTTTTTGCGACGGCATTTCCAAGCTGATACCCAACAAGCCCGGCCAGGCGGTCACGCTGCAGCTGCCGCCGCCCGAGGCGCAGCGAAACGGCAAGCTGGTCTATGCCCTGGAAGCCGAACCGATTCTGGCCGAGCGCGAAGCCAAGGAAGAGGACGTGCGCACCCTGCTGGAGCTGGCGCGCAAGCTCGAAGGCCTGACCCGCAACGTCGGCATGCACGCGGGCGGCGTGCTGATCGCGCCGGGCAAGCTGACCGATTTTTGCCCCCTCTATGCCCAGCCGGGCAGCGGCTCGGCGGTCAGCCAGTTCGACAAGGACGATGTCGAGGCGATCGGCCTGGTGAAGTTCGACTTTTTGGGCCTGGCGACGCTGACCATTCTGGAGATTGCCCGCGAGTTCATCATCCAGCGCTATCCGGCGCAAAAAGACTTCAGCTTCGAGAACCTGCCGCTGGACGACAAGCGGGTCTATGCGCTGTTCGGCCGGGGCGAAACCGAAGCCGTGTTCCAGTTTGAAAGTATCGGCATGCAGCGCATGCTCAAGGACGCCCGGCCCGACCGCCTGGAAGACCTGATCGCGATGAACGCGCTCTACCGGCCCGGCCCGATGGAGCTGATCCCGACCTACATCGCCCGCAAGCAGGGCAAGGAAGTGCCCGAATACCCGGACCCGCGCGTCAAGGCCATCCTGGAAGAAACCTACGGCATCATGGTCTACCAGGAGCAGGTGATGCAGACCGCGCAGATCCTGGGCGGCTACTCGCTCGGCGGCGCCGACATGCTGCGCCGCGCCATGGGCAAGAAAAAGAAGGAGGAGATGGACGCCCAGCGCGAGGTGTTCCGCAAGGGCGCGGGCGAGGGCGGCTTGAGTCAGGAAAAGGCCGACGAGGTGTTCGACCTGATGGAAAAATTCGCGGGCTACGGCTTCAACAAGTCGCACTCCGCCGCCTATGCCCTGCTGGCTTACCACACCGCCTGGCTCAAGGTGCATTACCCGGCCGAGTTTTTCGCGGCCAACATGACAGTGGAAATGGACGACACCGACAAGCTCAAGATCCTGTTCGGCGATGCGCTGAAGATGGGTCTGACCTTCGAGGTGCCCGATGTGAACCGGGGCGACTACCGGTTCGAGCCGATCACTGCCCAATCGGTGCGCTACGGCCTGGGCGCGATCAAGGGCACCGGCCAGCAGGCGATCACCGCCATCGTGGCGGCCCGCAAGGAGGGCGGGCCGTTCACCTCGCTGTACGACTTTTGCGTGCGGGTGGACCGCAGCAAGATGAACAAACGCACGGTCGAGGCGCTCATCAAGGGCGGCGCTTTTGACAATGTGCATGAAAACCGGGCCGCGCTGCTCGGCTCGGTCGAGCGCGCGTTTGAATTCGCCGCGGCAACGCAGGCCAACGCCAACCAGGGCGGGCTGTTCGACATGTCCGACTCGCATGCGGCCAGCACGCAGGAGCCGCCCCTGGTGGAGGCCGCGCCTTTCGGCGTCAAGGCGCGGCTGGTGCTGGAGAAAACCGCCATCGGGTTTTACCTGTCGGGCCATCTGTTCGACGAGGTGGCCCAGGAGGTGCGGCAGTTCGCCAAACGCAAGATCGACGACCTGATCGATTCGCGCGAACCCCAGCTGCTGGCGGGCATCGTGACCGACCTGCGCATCATCAACGGCAACCGCGGCAAGCTGATCATCTTCAAGCTGGACGACAAGACCGATGCGCTCGAAAGCTCGGTCGATGAAGGCATCTTCAACACCTACCGCAACCTGCTCAAGGACGACGAGCTGGTGATCGTGCAGGGAACACTGCAGGGCGCGTCCGAGCGCTTTGGCCGCCGCTTCAAGGTCACGCAGGTCTGGGATCTGGAAACCGCCCGGTGCCGGTTCGGCAAATACCTGCGCGTGGCGGTGAACGGCACGGCGCCCGATATTTCAAGGCTGGTCAGGGACTTTCCGCCCCGCCCGGACCCCCTGGACCAGCAGGCGTCGAGCCGCGGTCTGCCGGTGCGCCTGAGCTTGCGCCGCAGCACTGCGACAGCCGAGATTCACCTGGGCGAAGCCGCCCGGTTTTTTCCGACCGATGCCGCGCTTGCCAGTTGGATGGCGCAGGCCGACAAAGGGCTGGCAAAGATCGTTTATGAGTGAAAAGTGCCTCCAGCGCAAGCTGGATAAGCGTAGCATGCTATTAGTTGAGTAGCAGGCAGGCGCTCCAACTTAATTGGGTCTGAATTCGATGATCATGGGGGTGGGAACCCGGCCATCCACATCGCGCGGCAGCGATCCGGTGCGAACGATCGCCTTGATCACGGCATCATCCCAGGCCTTGTTGCCGCTGGACTTGATCAGCCGCTGGCTCATGATGGTGCCGTCCGACGTGGTGCTGACCTCGACTTCCGCCTTCGGATTGCCAGGCAAATCGTCATTGAACACCACGTTGGGCAGCACCTTTGCCCGGACCTTGCCTGCGTAGCCCGCAGACGGCCCGCTGGCTTTCGCGGCAGAACCGGCGCCGCCGCCGCCACCGGAAGCGCTGGCCCCGGCCATGCCCATGATGCGTTTGACGGCTTCCTGATGCTGCTTTTCGGATGCGGCCGCCGCAGCCGCTGCCTGCTTTTGTTTTGCAGCCGCTGCGGCCGCTTCCTTTTGTTTTTCGGCATTGGCCGCAGCCGTTGCGGCGGCAGTCTGCCTTTGCTTTTCCGCAGCCGCTGCCGCATTCGCCGCGGCGGTGCGTTTTTCCTTTTCCTTTTCATTGGCCAGCTGGCGGGCTTCCTGCTTTTTCGCCTCTGCCTTCTCGGCCAGCTCTTCGGCCTTGCGCTCGGCCAGTTCTTCCTTCGCCCTCAGCTCTTTCTCGCGCTTTCTTTCCTGCTCCTTGTCACGGCGGGCCTGCAGCTCGGCCTCGCGTTTGTCTTGCAGCTTTTGCGCTTTCTGTTCCTCGGCCTCTTTCTGCTGCTGGAGCAGCTTGCGCTTTTTCTCCTGCTCAAGGGCAATGTCCACGGCGGGCCGGGGCGGGGGTTCGCGGGCTTCAGGCGTCTTGGCAACAGGCGGCGCGGGCCGGGGCGGAGTGACCGGGACGGGCGGCGTGGGCGGTGCCGGCTCTGGCACCACCGCTGGCGCCGGGGGGGGCGGAGGCGGCGGGGGTGGCGCTTCCACCCTTTGCGGGGCAGCCGGCTGCGCTGCGCCCGACCACAACTCTGCTTCAAACGAGGCGGCTTCGTCGGTGCGCTTCCAGTTCACCCCCCAGGTCAGGGCTGCGATGAGCACGATGTGCACCAGCAGCGCCAGCCCGACAGCGCGCAGCGAGCCTTTGTCGCGCGGCGGTGCGAATTCGAGGCGGTCGGCAGTGCGTGGCATGGCTGTGGCGTGGCGTTTTGTTGAGGCGGGAATTACTTGCCGGACTGCACCGACAGGCCGACACGTGACACACCGGCTTCCTGCAGTGCGCCCATGACCTTCACGACCGTTTCGTAATTGATGGATTTGTCAGCGCTGATGACGACCGGCACGGCTTCCTCGCCCTTGCCCCTGACAGCCGGGTCCATCCTCACCACATCGGCCGCCACGCGGCCTGTGGTGCTGGGCGTGGCGCCCGTGCTGCCCTTTTGCTTGATGTCGACCGTTTCATCCTTGCGAATCTGGATGAACAGGGCATTTGGCGGTTGCTTGGGCACCTTGGCTTTGCCGACGCTGGGCACGGCGATCATGCTGGGGGTGATGAGCGGCGCGGTCACCATGAAAATGATGAGCAGCACCAGCATCACGTCGATGAACGGCACCATGTTGATCTCGCTGATGGTGCGGCGGCCCCGGCCGCGTGAACTGACTGCTGGCATGGGGTTTCCTTAAGCAGACGGCCGCAGAGAAAGCCGCGTTGTAAAAAGCGTGGGGGCAATGGCCCACCCGCCTGGGCCGTGGAACGGGTTTAACCAGGCCACAGCCGCAGCAGCCACCTCGACGAGGGCAGTGCGGTATGCAAAGCGACAAGCGTAGAGGCGATAGACGTGCCAGCAGGGGCCGCGGAACCGGCTTAGCCGGGCCGCAGGCGCAACGGCCCCCCCGGGGGGCAGCGCAGCACACGCAGTGACAAGCGTGGGGGCCACCATCTCAATGGCCCGAGGGCGACTGCGCCCCCAGATTGCGCTGCAGGATGTTGGAGAACTCTTCAATGAAGGTCTCCAGGCGGCTGGCGATCCGGTCAATGTCATGGGCAAAGCGGTTATAGGCCACGACTGCGGGAATCGCCGCGAACAGGGCGATTGCCGTGGCCACCAGCGCTTCTGCAATGCCGGGCGCCACGGTGGCAAGCGTGACCTGTTCCATCGCCGCCAGGCCGGTAAACGCGTGCATGATGCCCCAGACCGTGCCGAACAGGCCCACATAAGGCGACACCGAGCCCACCGTGGCCAGAAATGATAGGTTCAATTCAATCGTGTCCATTTCGCGCTGGTAGCTGGCCCGCATGGCGCGGCGCGCGCCGTCGAGCAGGGTGCCGGTGTCGCTGATGTGGCGTTCGCGCAGCTTCTGGTATTCGCGCATGCCGCAGGCAAAAATGCGTTCCATGGCGCCCGACGATTTGGCGTTTTGCGCCGCACCGGCAAACAGGTCATTCAGGCTGGTGCCCGACCAGAACTCACGGTCAAATTCGTCGTTCAGCAGTTGCGCGCGCTTGAGCGCCACCACCTTGCGGAAAATCGCCGCCCAGCTGGCAACCGAAATGCACACCAGCAATGCCACCACCGCCTGGACAACCCAGCTGGCGTGAAGAAGGAGACTGACAATGGAAAGGTCTTGGTTCATGTTGAAGCTTTTTTATCATCCGGGGGTAAGCTGTCCAGAATGGCAGCAGGAATGCGCCTGGGCCGCAGGCTGGTGCCCTGCACCCAGCCGATTCGTATCGTGCCTTCACAAAGCAACACGTCGGCCTGAACGCCGGGTTGCTCTGCTTTTAATAGCGCCTGCTGCTTGATTATCATGGACGCCCGTCCTGTTTCGACCAGGCTGGCCGTAACAATCAGTTCATCGTCAAGCCGGGCCGGGCGATGGTAGCGAATCACCGTTTCGGTCACGACAAACATGCAGCCCGTGGCGTCCTTCAATCTCTGCTGCTCAATGCCAAGTGATCTGAGCCACTCGGTGCGTGAACGTTCAAAAAATTTAAGGTAATTGGCATAGAAAACAATGCCGCCTGCGTCGGTGTCTTCCCAGTAAACACGAACGGGCCACTGGAAGATGGCCCCCACGCTCCCCGCTGCGTGTGGTTCGCTGCCCGCCGAGGGGGTCGCCCCGCCTGCAGTCTGGCAAAGCCAGTCCTGCGGCCGTAACTTGCATGCGCTCGTCATCTCCGCGCTTGCCGTCCTCGCGCTCCCCGCTTCTTGCGCTTCGCTGCCCCTCGAGGGGGCTGCTGCGCCTGCAGTCTGGCAAAGCCGTTCCTGCGGTCCTTGCTTGAAAGTGTCGTTGTCCATGTCGGAGTTGGTCATCTGTGGGTTAGCCAAGAATAGACTCTAGCCGCGCCACTGCCTGCTTCAGCTGCTCCATGGAACTGGCGGTCGAAAAGCGCACGAATTGGTCGGGCGCGGCCTGGCCGAAATCGCGGCCCGGCGTTACCGCCAGATGGGCGCGTTTCATCAGCTCGAAGGCAAAGTCCCAGCTGCCGTTTACGCCCAGCCGGGCGGCCGCCCCAGTGCAGTCGGCATAGGCGTAAAAAGCACCGTCGGGCATGACCGGCACCCGCAGGCCCAGCCGGTTGAGTTCGGGGATGAAGTAATCACGGCGCGCCTTGAACTCGGCGCGGCGGCTTTCATACACCTGCAGGCTTTGCGCCTCAAAACAGGCCAGGGCGGCGTGCTGTGCCACGGTGCTGGCGCAGATGAACAGGTTTTGCGCCATTCGCTCGATCACGGCTGCCAAGGCTTGCGGCACCACTAGCCACCCCAGCCGCCAGCCCGTCATGTTGAAGTATTTGCTGAAGCTGTTGATGCTGATGATGCTCTGGCCCAGTTCGCCAGGCAGAGCGAGCGCCGAATGGCCGAAGTGTTCTTCGTAACTCAGGCCCAGGTAAATTTCGTCGATCAGCGTGATGCCGCCCCGGCCATGAACAAACTCGTGGATGCGCTGCAGCTCTTCCGGGGCAATCGACGTGCCGGTCGGGTTGGATGGCGATGCGAGCAATACCCCGCGTGTTTTCGGATTCCAGGCAGCCTCGACTTTCTCTCGCGTCAACTGGAAGCGCTCTTGGGCTGTCGTTGGAATCAGGACCGATGTTCCTTCCGCCGCGCTGACAAAATGCCGGTTGCACGGATAGCTTGGATCAGGCATCAGCATTTCATCGCCCGCCTCGATCAAGGCCAGGCAGGCGAGCTGGAGCGCGGCCGACGCGCCTGCCGTGATGACGATACGGCTGGGTGCCACGTCTACGCCAAAACGCGCGGCATACCACTCGCTGATGCGCTCGCGTAAGGCCGGCAGGCCCATGGCCTGGGTGTACTGCGTGTTGCCTTGGGCAATCGCCCGGCTGGCCGCCTGCTGCACCAGCGGCGGCGCAGTGAAGTCGGGCTCGCCGATGTTCAGGAAAATCATGGGTGCGCTGGTATGGGCGACCTGTTGCGCCAGTGCGGCTGCCGCCTTGGCCATCTCCATCACGTAAAAAGGCTCAATGCGTTGCGCCCGCTGGGAAATTCTCACGGGAGAGCTTTCAAGAAACGCGTTATCAGGCCGTGCGCGGCTGATCGGCCGCAACTTCTGCAGCCCGCAGTGAAGGCGCCATCTTGTGCAGCACACCGTTGACATACTTGTGGCCGTCTGTCCCGCCGAATGCCTTGGCCAGTTCAATGCATTCGTTGATCACGACCCGGTAAGGCACATCGAGGCAGTGGGCGAATTCGTAAGCGCCAATCCACAGGATGGAATGCTCCACTGGCGAAATCTCGGCCATTTTGCGGTCCAGCAAGGGCGTGATGCGTTCATCCAGCGCCGTAGCCGATTCGATGCAGCCATGCAGCAAGGCATCGTAGTGGGCCGAATCCGCTTTGTGAAACCCCACCAGGTCGCGCGTAAACGCATCGATGGAGTCGGCCGGATTTTGGCCGACCAGATGCTGGTACAGCGCCTGCAGGGCAAATTCACGTGCGCGCGTCCGAGCCGATTTGTCGGCCGCTTTTTTGACCCCGGTATCGGTCAGGCCGGTGCGGTTTTGCGGAGGACGTTTGGGTTTGATGAGGGGTTCAGCCATGAAGCTCCGTTTGATTTTGTTTAAGAGGATATTCAGGCAAGCGCATTGAGCAGATTCGCCATCTCGACCGCCACGCGCGCGGCATCTCGGCCTTTTTCGTCCTGGCGCGCATGGGCTTGCGCCAGGTTCTCGACGGTCAGAATCGCATTGGCAATGGGCAATTGATAGTCAAGCGCCAGGCGTGTGACGGCCGAGCCGCTTTCGTTCGCGACCAGTTCAAAATGATAGGTTTCGCCGCGAATGATGCAGCCCAGGGCGATGAGCGCATCGAACTTTTCGCTTTCTGCCAGCGCCTGCAACGCGCAAGGCACTTCCAGCGCGCCGGGCACGTGGACATGGGCAATGTTCTGTTCCTCAACGCCCAAGGCAACCAGCTCCTGCCTGCAGGCCTTTGCCAAGGCATTGGTGATGCCTTCGTTGAAACGTGCCTGCACGATGCCCACGCGCAGTTTTTTGCCGTCCAGCTTTTCGGCCCAGCCTTTGTCCGCATTTAACACAATGAACTTCCTTTGCGCAGATGATTAATTTTTATCGATGTAGCCGACGATTTCGAGGCCGTAGCCGGTCATGCTGGGCATGCGGCGCGGGTTGCCCATGAGCTGCATTTTCTGCACGCCGCATTCACGCAAAATCTGCGCGCCGACGCCGTAGGTGCGCAGATCCATGCGGCCGCGCTCCGGCGCTTGAGCGGCCCTGGCCTTCCCTTCGAACTGCGCGAGCAGCTGCGCCGCGCTTTCACCGCAATTGAGCAGCACCACCACGCCCTGGCCCTCGTCTTCAATATGCTTCAAACTCTGGTCCAGGCTCCACGAATGCATGGTGCGTCCGGTTTCCAGCAGGTCCAGCACTGACAGCGGCTCATGTACCCGCACCGCCACGGTGTCATCGGCATTCCAGTGGCCCTTGACCAGCGCCAGATGCAGTTCGCGGCTGGTCTTGTCCTTGAAGGCATGCGCGGTGAACTCGCCAAAGGCCGTCTGCAAGCTGCGGCTGCCTGCTTTTTCAAGCAGCGACTCATTGCGGCTGCGGTATTCGATCAGGCCGGCAATGGTGCCGATTTTCAAACCATGCACCGCGGCAAAAACCTGCAGATCGGGCAGGCGGGCCATGGTGCCGTCGTCATTCATGATTTCGCAGATCACTGCTGCCGGCGAGCAGCCCGCCATGGCCGCCAGGTCGCAGCCGGCCTCGGTATGGCCGGCGCGCATCAGCACGCCGCCATCCACGGCCTGCAACGGAAAGATATGGCCGGGCTGCACCAGGTCGCTGACCTGCGCATTTTTTGCCACGGCCGCTTGCACGGTGCGGGACCGGTCTGCCGCTGAAATGCCGGTGGTCACGCCTTCGGCGGCTTCGATCGACACCGTGAAAGCGGTGGAATACTGGGCGCCATTGCGGGCGGCCATGGGCGGCAGCCTCAGCAACTCGCAGCGCTCACGCGTCAGTGTCAGGCAAATCAGGCCCCGGCCAAAACGCGCCATGAAGTTGATGGCCTCGGGCGTGACATGGTCTGCCGCCAGTACCAGATCGCCTTCGTTTTCGCGGTCCTCCTCGTCAACCAGAATGACCATGCGGCCGGCGCGCATGTCCGCCACGATGTCTTCAACAGAGGAAATGGGAGTGGTCATGGTGCTGTTCGTTGTTGTCGTAGTTGCGTGTCTTGGAGCATGCGCTCGACATAACGCGCGATAAGGTCGATTTCCAGGTTCACCTGCGCGCCTTGGCTCAACTGGCCGAGTGCCGTGTTCTGAACCGTGTGGGGAATCAGGTTGATGCTGATTTCGCAGCCTGAGGCCTGGGATGCATCGCCCGGCAGGTCCGCAATATGGTTCACGGTCAGGCTGACGCCGTTGACGGTGATCGAGCCTTTGTAAGCAAGGTATTTGCCCAATGCCTGGGGTGCCAGGATACGAAGCTCCCAGCTTTCCCCCACCTCGGCAAAATAAGTCACCAGGCCGATCCCATCGACATGGCCGGAGACGATGTGGCCTCCAAGTCGCTCGTGGGCACGCAGCGCCTTTTCAAGATTGATGATCCCGGGCTCAGCCAGGCCGCAAGTTTTATCCAGCGATTCAGCCGAAATGTCAACCGTGAAGTGGTTTCTGGAAGGTTCGAGCGACGTGGCGGTCATGCAGGCGCCATTGAGCGCAATGCTGTCGCCCAGGCCCACGTCATCCAGATATCCCGCAGGTGTTTCAATGGTGAGTCGGTTGCCATGGTTTGAAGAGCTGCCCAGGCGATGGATAGCGACGATGCGCCCCATGCCGGTGATGATTCCGGTAAACATGCGGCTATTTTCGCAGGGAAACGAGGTGCAACGCTCGGCAAGGCATGAAAGGCATGCAAAAGGCTGAAGACCCTTTGAACCGGGCAGACCAAAAGCTTTTTAGAACTGGTCCCGGCCAGCGACGCGGGCAATGATGCGCAAATCCGGGCCTATGCTGTCGGTTGAGTGAAACTGCAATTCAAGCGCTTCGGAAAGCGCTTGCAAGGGTCCGAATGCGGCCATGCCCTGGCCAGGCCCGAGCAGCTTGGGCGCCAGGTAAATCAAGAATTCATCGACCAGCCCGGCGCGGGTCAACGAGCCATTCAGCTTGCTGCCTGCTTCGATGTGCAACTCGTTGATTTCACGCCGACCCAGGTCTTGCATCATGGCCGCCAGGTCCACCTTGCCACTGCTGTCTGGCAGCATGACCACCGTGGCGCCACGAGCCTCAAGCGCAGCCTTTTTTGCATCATTTTGGCCTGCAGCGTAGATGATGCATGCGCGATCTGCTATGAAAAGATGAGCATCGAGCGGGGTTTGCAAATGACTGTCAACCACCACGATTTGTGGCTGGCGCGGTGTGGCGACCGCGCGCACATCCAGGCGCGGATTGTCTGCCAGCACTGTGCCGATGCCGGTCAGTACTGCGCATGAACGGGCGCGCCAGGCATGGCCGTCGGCACGGGCTTCAGGCGATGTGATCCACTGGCTCTGCCCAGTGGGAAGTGCTGTCGTGCCATCAAGCGAAGCCGCCATTTTCATGCGAACCCAGGGTGTCTTGCGGATCATGCGGCTGAAAAAGCCGATGTTAAGTTCACGGGATTCAGCAGCGCCGGGGCCGACTTCGACCTCGATGCCGGCGGCGCGCAGGCGTGCAAAGCCTTGACCCGACACCAGCGGATTGGGGTCGGCAATGGAGGCCACCACTTTTTTGATGCCTGCTGCAATCAAGGCGTCGCAGCAAGGGGCAGTGCGACCGTGGTGGGAGCAGGGTTCCAGGGTGACGTAGGCTGTGGCGCCCTGGACTGAATGACCTTTTGTAGATGCATCTCGCAGGGCCATGATTTCGGCGTGGGAGCTGCCTGCGCCCTGGGTGTGGCCCTGGCCTAAAACCTGGCCATCTTGGGAAAAGATAACTGTTCCTACTCTTGGGTTTGGAGACGTTAGGTTTAAACAGTCTTGTGCAAGCGAAAGCGCTTGATTGATGGATTTATTCACGCTTGCATTATGCTCAGACAGGTAGTCAACTAATTAGCGCCAGTGCAGTTATTGGCACCGGGTTGAGTAGTGCATGTGCGTGCTCTTCCCGTTCTGGCAATGACAACGCCTTTGAGGTAGTTGCCACCCAAAATTCTAGAAGAAAAAACGACTCGACCTGCATTGCTGCCTAAAGCAAAGCCCGTTGAATCAAAGCCGATTAAGTTGGGGTTCAAGGTGGGAGTCTCATACTGTTCTATCGTGCTGGTTGTGGCTGCAACCGTAGTAACCAGAACATCGCTCTCGGTATAAGTTCTACTGTTATCCATATCCACATAAATGCGCCAGCCCTTGCTCCAGTCAGAATCGGCGCTGACAGGCTGAACAATAACTTGACGATTATTCTTGATAGCTTCGCTGCGAGCTTGCATTGCAGAAGTCAGCAGATCACTTGCGGCGGCATTGAGTTGTTGCCGTGCAATGGTGCGCTGAAAATCAGGCGCCGCAAGAGCGGCGATGATGGCAATCAAGGCTAGGACGACCATGAGTTCAATCAGCGTGAAACCATGCCTCTTCGCAGAATATAAACGCGTCAAGGCCAGCATTGCTTTTCATTCTCTGTGCGGACTGTCCCGTTGAACGTGCAACCTTTATCGCCGTTGCTTGTCATGTAGAGGAGGCTAACCGGGTCACTGCCCGACCGCATGCTTGCCTGCAACTCCACGCACTGATTGAGCGCTACGGCTGCGGCACCGCTGGTGCATTGAACGGCAGCAATGCTGCATGCGCTCGTGGCCAGAGAATCACCAGAAAAGGACTTGGTTCTTGATGTGGCAGCGCCAGTCGAAAACGCAACATACTGGTTGAACTGTGTGTAATACCTTTCTTGCTGTTGCATGGACTGTAGCAAGCCGCTACGGCACTCCGCCCTTCTGCCTTTGCGGATTTGTTCTGTGTATGCGGGATAGGCGATGGATGCCAGGATTCCAATGATGGCGATGGTGATCATCAATTCGATCAAGGTGAAACCGCCGCTGTTGCGTTGTAAATGCTTATCCATGTCAATCATTGAAACTCCTGACTTCTCGCCAGCTGATGCGGCCAGATGTGATGTAAGCATCTGGCACTTTGATTGTCTGAGTGCGAACATTTCCTGCGCTGGTCAACTGTGTTCCTGTGTTGACCACGGTATTGCTGATTTTGTATTTTCGGACACCATCCGCGCGGCGTATCGAGTAAGTATTGTCCTCCAGCGAAATGTAGTTAGGAGGGGATGAAAGTCCAATACCATTGTCGAGTGCAATAGTGCTGGAATTTGCCAATGTCACTGGATTCAGGGTATAAGTCCTACCGATACCGTCGCCGGAGCAGTCTCCGGAAGGGACCATTGAGTTAAAGGTAACCGTATTCAGTCCTTGTGCGCCATTTACCGCAATGCGCTCACGTCCGTTGGGTAAGTCAAAATAAGCGCCTCTTTTCTCGCCGCTTGCCGTACCCAAGGTAACGGCCGTGGCAGTGATGTTGACGGCGCTGCTGCTTTCTGCGGCTGTCTGCTGTTGCAGGCTGGACCGGGTCAATCCGTAGTCCGTGCTGGCAATTCCGCTGTTATCCCAGACACTGTAAATGGACTGCGTGCCGCTCGAAGCCGCATCGTTTTGCTCGACAAACTTGCCGGTGCCAAAAACCACCATCACGCCGCTGCGCTGCGCTGTGGTGACAAGGGGTGTGGTGGTGATGGGCTGAGCGACGCCAGCACTGGTTTTGGCGGTAAAAAGTGGTTTTTTGACACCGTTGACGACCTTCAGTAATTTGTTGCCGCTGATATTGGCACTGCTGAGTCCCTCGCTGAAATCAAACTTCCAGAGCTGGCCCTGCAGGTCGCCAGCGTACATGGTTTTGACTTCACCCAAGTCGCCCATGCCAAAGCCGGGGTTGGCCAGGCTGTTGGCTGTCGCGGTGCTTGCAGCCGGAACCACGATCTTGAAGTAATTAGTGCCTTCGGCCCATGCAGCACCGGCTGCCTTGTCCAGGCTAAGCAGGAACAGCGCCTGATCACCTGTGGTGCTGTAGCGGCCAGAGCCATCGTTGACATAGTTGTTGTATCCACTGCCTACAGCCACAAACCATTTGTAGCTAGGGGCTCCGCCTGTTGTCGTTGAGGGAATTTTTAATTTAACAATTTTGGGCTGTGCCAGCACGTTGCCCATCATTGGATCGTCCTGGTCTGTGAATTCGAACAAAGCTTTTCCTGCATCGGTAGAACCATCCTCAAAGGCATCGGGGTTGGTCACGTCGAGCGCAAAAATTCCCTGTGCGCCGCCGCCCATGCCGCTAACCAGAACCGTACGCCAGTCCGTACCCAGCTTGGCCTCTCCCACTTCAGGAATGCCATCGACAAAGGGCAGGTGCTGGTAAGCCGGATTTGTTAACTTATTGAGATTTTTTGCAACCGCCAGGGGAACATAGGCAAACAGCTCCTTGCCGTCCGAGGCCCGCAGGGCGTGAAGCATCCCATCATTGGCGCCAACATAGACTGTGGCCGTTCGGCTGGCCACCGATTTTGAAAAAGTAAGGTAACTGCTATCACCAGCCAAGCTGGAGTCAGCTTCTTTTTTATAAATTGGACCTGAGTTGATGATGTCGCCCATCAGGCTGCTGCGGCGTCGGAAGGCATTGGTGTCAGCGCCCTCCTGTGTGCGGTCGCCGCGCAGATAGCTCAAACGCAGCGCCCCCAAGCTATCTGCAACGCCAGTAATTGGATCGGCATTGAGCGCGTCCTGCATTGCGGTGTCGAATTGCCCTAGATTGGCCGCTGTGAAGGCAATACCCGGGTTGCCGGTGGCATCCCGACGATAGGTGAAGATTTTACGGTCCACTGGTTTGATGTAGGGGTCTGCTGCTGTCACTGACTCTGCCATCGTCGAGCCCGTGGTCAAGATGGCTCCCGCATCCCAGGCTACATTTTGCTGAGCATCAATGGTTTGCGTGGTGGTGTTAAGAGCCAGCGATGATTTGATGACCGTGCCCGACCAGTCGTGGGAATCAAAACGCGAGGCGAAAAGATCACCGCTGGGTGAACTGCTGCTAAAGCGCTGGGAACTGAGGGAGGACACTGAGACCGAGCCACTTTGGACACTGGCCGAGGCAAAAAACTTGCGTATGCCAGCAATCATGCGTTGGGCCTGGCTGGCCAGCGCATAGCCGTCAGGCACATTGGCCAGTGAAGGGTCTTCCCATTCCTTGTTATTGGTTTGCCCGCCTGATGTTTTGAAAGGGTTGCCATCATCATTGGCGTCATTGAACCAGCCATATTTTCCAGCCAAGAAGAAGCTGCTGTTGCGCGGCTTGATACCACGTGTATTGCTGTCAATTGAGCCATTACCGCCTTCGTCAACATCAATCGTGAAGGTTTTGACGCGGGTTTCCTTAAGCGATTGCGTCTTGCCATCGATCGTAATCGAGTCCTCGCGGATGGGCTGGGTGTTGGCCCAGTAGGCGGCTCCGGCCCAGTAGTAGGCACTTGATTGCGAACCTGTGGTCTTGGTTGAAAGGCCGGTATTGCCTGAGACAACATTGGGATTGCCCAAGGTATTCTGGTCCCGTCCCAGTGCATCGATGTAGGAATAATTAGCACCGGTTTCAAAGCCGGTCAGCAGTTTGGCCCATTCCACCGCGCTAAAGGTTTTGGTTGCAGAGCCGGGAATGGCAAGTGCGGTTCTGGTGGGATCGGTCGTGGTTTCACTGACGCCGTTGGTACCATGCCCTGGCAATTGCTTGTCATAGTGGCTATTCACGTCGCCGATGGTCAGAATAAAATTGCGCCGCTGGCAGCCATTCTGAATGGGATCGGTCCAGGTTTTGTAAATCGGGAAGTTGTCATACATCGAGGCTGCCGTCAGGTTAGCAACTGCTGCATCCGTCGGTTGCAGGCCTTGAAAGTAGCGTAGTGTTTCGTAGTACAGCTCACCTACAGGATCATTGCTTTTATAAATGCCCGTACTGCCAAAGTTGTTCAGGTAATTGGCTACTCCGCTGGTGGTAAAGGCGGGCGCCCCGGCCGGAAATGCACTTGACCCACCGGCTGCATTGAGCGGATCTGTGACAAAAACGCCAGTCGTGGCATCCCACTCTGCCTGCGCATTGGATTGGAGAACGCCAGCGGTGTCGCGATATTGTGGTCCCAAAAACTTCATGGGTGCCCGCAGCACACCACCATAGCGGCCATTGCCGTTTTCAAGGGCATATCCGAAAGCGGATACCCGCACGCCTTCGGCTCTGGTTTGTAGTTCACCAATAGGCTTGTAAACACCGGAGCTTGCCGTTTCATTGGGATAGCGCTTGCAAAAACGCACGCCATCCGAGCCTTGCCGGGTTGGGCCTTCGGCGTTGTCACACACCTGAACATAGGCTTTCATCTTGGCTGGCGAAGTCCCATTGGTGTAAGCCTTGTAGCCAGTGCCAACACTGGATTGGTACCAGGTTGGAATTTCCTGATAGTAGTTGTAAAGAGGCGTGACGGTGTATGCCTTGTATTGAGCTACACGAGTGTAAAGTCGGTAGGTTTGAATGTTTAGGCTTGTCCCACTCCCTCCGTCGGGACACTTGTCATTTGAAGAATTAATACGGAGGCGAATATTTGTGACATTGGAGCCAGAACCAGAACGACAAACGCGATGGCTTATGTTGTCGGATGGTGTTCCATTAGCAGCGTTACCCAAGTTCGAGGAATTGAGTTCTGCCTGGATGCCCTCGTAATAGGCTGTTCCATGGGATCCTGTGTTGGCTTGCCAGATATAGCTCTGGATGCTGATGTCTGGCGCGTCGGCCGGTGGTATGGCGCTCGTTAATTGCCCGGTCGGGGTATAGATATAGGTCGCTGGATTTTCGCCCATGCGCTGCGGCGTGTTGAATGTGCCGGTGATGACTGCCATGTTGCGCGGCGTCGGGCTTACCGCTTCTGGCACGAGGGTTCCTGCCACCGGGTCAGTCCCCGTGGGCATGATGGTTGTCGTGGCTTCGGGGACGCTGCGAACCCATTGTTTGCTGCCTGCGGGGTCAAGCACATAGGTGGTCGAGGCTGTGTTGGTAGGCGTAAAGGGAAAGTATTGCG
The DNA here is from genome assembly GCA_028292745.1 of Polaromonas sp. Taxonomy (GTDB): domain Bacteria; phylum Pseudomonadota; class Gammaproteobacteria; order Burkholderiales; family Burkholderiaceae_C; genus Polaromonas. The sequence goes on from JAQGLT010000129.1 coordinate 41,116, forward strand.
TCGTGACATTGCCGCTCAGATTGGGAACAAGCGGCGCAAAAATATTGGTATTTCCTGGCGTAGCGCAGCTATCGCCGCTTGCTGCATTTCCGACGAAGAGCAGATCGTTACAAGAGTTGAAATAGACCGTGCCACTGTAATTGGTTGTCGCACCAGGGGTAATGAATTGAGGTGTTACTTTTCCGACCAGAGCGGAAGCTACCTGTTTTTGGGGGAAATAGGAAGTATCGCGAAAACTAAAGTTGGAAGGAAGGTAAGTTCTTCCCAAGACGGTTTTATTGGCAGCATCCAGCGCACGATTCCCGCCTGTGAGCGCAAAGCGCAGCAGGTCAATCGAAGAGGTGGCTGCATAGTTCAGTACATTGCCGCTATAGCCCGTGCCGACGCCTGGTGTGTTGCAGTATTTACTACTGTCCACGGAACCTGTGCGCCGAAAGTATTCGCCCTTTAGTTGGCTAGTGTCATTGGCATCGAAGTATTCATAGCAGCTTTTCGGGTCCCAGTAGCCCAGGTATTCCACCGAGTGGTCATAACTGCCCGCACGGTAGGCCGCGCCTGCCGTTGGAAACTCAACCGACAGCGCCAGCGCAATGTTCACGGCCTGCGCCGTGACTGTCAGAGGCCCAAGACTCAGATCGACTGAAGGGATGGCTGTGGTTTGCGCCCCGCTGCCCACCATCATCACTGCTGCCGCGCAATAGGTGCCCCACGAAAGTGATTTTTTGAGGTTCATTTTTTAACACTTGAGGTTGGGGCTGGGCTTAAAGATCACGCTTTGCAGCATGACCTGGGTTTGCTGATTCAGGCCATAACCCATAGCACTGACCAAAAATGCTTTGTGACCGGTGCAGCCGCCTTGAATGGGGTTATATGCAATGGTCTCAACGATGTAGCGGGGTAACTGGGCGGGCAGCGCGCTGCTTCCGGTCGAGAACCCGCTGTTGCGTCCCGTGTATTCGCCTAGGGTAACGTAGCGTCGGGATGTACCGGTTTCCTCAAAATCAACTGACTTGTAGAGGGGCGTGGTGCTTGTGTTGGTGTTGCACAGTCCCCGGCTGTCTGCGGTGATGCCGCAACCCTCGACAAACAATTGCAGCGTGCGGCTGTCCATTTCGTCAGCGCGACTATTGGCAGCTGCATTAGGCCCCATGATGTCCATTTCGGCATCGCCCAGCGCGGCCTCGGCGGCCTGGAAGGCGATTTGCCTGTCCCGGTCGTTGCGCGCCGATTTTTCGCCGAGCAGGGTCAGGCGTGCGCCAAATGCGGCCAGCATAAAAATAGCACTGAGCATAATTAGCACGATGATCAGTGACAGGCCTTTCTGGCCAGAATGTTGCGCGCAAGAAATACGTAAAGCGATGGCCATGGCGATCAATCTTGAGGGTTGCGCAACTTGAACGTAGCGTTGAAAACGCGCCGCAGGCGGCCATCATTTGGTGGCGTGAATTTCAAACCTGTTTCCGTGCTGTTGCCGGTGAATTCCTTACCTAGAGGGTAAAGATCGTTCTCGGTTGTCGTGGCTGATTGAGCTTGGCCGCTGCCCACATCTCCGCGAATCACCAGCCCGACACGCACGGCAACCACCTTAACCCAGTCGGCGGCGGCAACGCTTTGGCCGCTAACCCATTGCCTGGGGACGCTGTCGCCATTAGTGTCCAGGCCGTACATGACCTGGAAGGTTTCCACGCCCTTGAGGATGGGTTGCGTATTGCGGGTCAGGGTGGTTGCTGCAGGGCTTCCGCGAGAAATGCACTGCAGCGATGGCTCGCCTGTGCTGTCGTTCGCAACCCAGAACAGGCTGAGGGCCACATCATCGGCATTCAGCGGGTAATTTTGGGCCACACCCTGGCAGTCGATCATCGAGCCGTCAGGGTTCGATGCATCGGTGGCCAGACTGGCGCCGTGAAAGCGAAAAGCCAGGGTGTCGCTCAGGTTGACCCCGCCGTTGTTGGTGACACCATCGTCCGTGATAGTGCCGGGGGTGGCTACTTTGGCATTGTTGAAGCCGCGCACGGTAGGAAATGAGGTCGACGCGAAACGCCGGCTGTTGTCACGTCCCGACCCGTCGCGCTGGGCATAGTTTTGATAGCCCGCCAAACGTGCGGCCTGACCGATGACCTCCAGGGCAAAGCGGCCGCTGTCCTGAAGTTCCTGTCCCGCGTCCACGGTTCTATAACTGGAAACCGTGACTGAATAAAGTGCGGTCGCAGCCAGGGTGATGAGGCTCGCTAGAACCAGTGAAACCAGCAGTTCCACCAAGGTGAGTCCGCGCTGACCCTGGCCAGGGATGCTGGGGCGAAGAACGACTGGCATCATGGAGCGACCACAAAATCTTTTTGATTGCCAAAAATGGTAATGACGATGCGTGGACGGTCATCCTCTGCGATGGCTTGCATCAATTTGTCATTTTTGGCTGTCTTGGCTGACCATCCCAGCTTAATCATGAGCATGTCTCCCTGGTTGTCGCAAGTCCAGTGGTAAAGCCCTGCGCCTGCGCCGGAGGTGTCTTTAGGGGCACTATCGCGGCATACGACGGCACGGCCTGCAGGAAGATTGGTAGTGACCTGGTTTTTCCATTCATTGAGCATGTAGGCTGTCAATTGCGCAGGCGTACATGCGGCAGAGGTGCCTTTGCACTCTGTGATATTGGCGGTACTGGTCACACTGGTGTCTAGAGCGCTGAAACTGGTGATGCCTTCAGAAGCGGATATCGTGGCAGATGGCACCATCTGCACAATTTCCTCGTAATCCCGTGCGAGTTGGGTAGCGGTTGCTGCCTGGGAAGTAAACTGGCTGCTGCGCAAAGTTGCTAGTTGCAGACCTGCAGTTCCGAGTACTCCAATGGCAAAAATAACCAATGAAACCAAAATTTCAATTAGAGCAAAACCTTGGTCTTTTTGAGAAAAGATTGACCTGCTAAATTTTTGCATGGCCGAAGTGTAACGGGCAGTTTCTACCGTTAAGACTTGCTCCGACAGGAGGTCGACAATTCCTGACAGGCGTAGTCCTTTGATTGCTTATTGGCCAGCGGCCTAGCGTCCCACCTCATCCACCAGCGTCTTGAACTCGTCAATATCTTCAAAACTGCGATAGACGCTGGCAAAGCGGATGTAGGCGATCTTGTCGAGCTTTTTCAACTCCAGCATGACCAATTCGCCCAGGCGGCTTGATGCCACTTCGCGCATGCCGAGGCTCAGCAGCCTTTCTTCGATCTGCTCCACTGCCGCATCGATCTGCGCCGTGCTGACCGGGCGTTTGCGCAAGGCCAGAGTCATTGAACCCAAAATCTTGCTGCGCTCGTAATTGGTGCGCCGGCCATCTTTCTTGACAATGGACGGAAAGCTGACATCCGGCCGCTCGTAGGTGGTAAAGCGCTTTTCACACGCGCCACACTGGCGGCGGCGGCGTATGAACTCGGCGTCCTCTGAAATCCGCGTTTCGATAACCTGGGTTTCAAGGTGGCCGCAAAAAGGACACTTCATAAGTCCTCCAGGCAAATTTCTAAGCGTTTCAGGCCGCTAGCGCAATAGGGGACAGCGCAAGCAGCTATCAAATCAATAGCTGCTGCGCCATGCATCGCGTTCAGCCGTAAACCGGGAATCGGCTGGTCAACGCATGTACCTTGGCCCGAACCGCTTCAATGTTGGCCGCATCGTGCGGGTTGTCCAGCACGTCGGCCACCAGGTTGGCCGTTATGCGTGCTTCCTCATCCTTGAAGCCGCGCGTGGTCATGGCGGGGGTGCCGATCCGCACGCCACTGGTCACCATCGGTTTTTCCGGGTCGTTTGGAATCGCGTTCTTGTTGATGGTCATGTGGGCACTGCCCAGCACGGCTTCTGCTTCCTTGCCGGTAATGCCCTTGGCGCGCAAGTCCACCAGCATGAGGTGGCTTTCAGTGCGGCCGCTGACAATGCGCAGGCCGCGTTGCGTCAGTGTGTCCGCCACAATTTGCGCATTTTTCAATACTTGTTGCTGGTAGACCTTGAATTCCGGCGACAGCGCTTCCTTGAAGGCAATGGCTTTCGCGGCGATCACATGCATCAGTGGGCCGCCTTGCAGTCCAGGAAAAATGGCGCTGTTGATGGCTTTCTCGTGCTGCGACTTCATCAGAATGATGCCGCCGCGTGGTCCACGCAAGCTCTTGTGCGTGGTTGAGGTCACGATGTCGGCATGCGGGACGGGGTTGGGGTAGACGCCGGCGGCCACCAAGCCCGCATAGTGCGCAATATCGACCATGAAAATTGCACCGACAGCTGTGGCTACCTTGGCAAAACGCTCAAAGTCGATCTGCAGTGAATAAGCCGAGGCGCCTGCAATGATCAGCTTGGGCTTGCTTTCATGCGCTTTGCGCTCCATTTCGTCGTAGTCGATTTCTTCCTTGGCATTGAGACCGTAGGAGATGACGTTGAACCATTTGCCGCTCATGTTGAGCGCCATGCCGTGCGTCAAGTGGCCGCCTTCGGCAAGCGACATACCCATGATGGTATCGCCGGGCTTAAGAAAGGCGAGAAAGACGGCTTCGTTGGCGGAAGCGCCGCAATGGGGTTGCACGTTGGCCGCTTCTGCGCCAAAGATCTGTTTGATGCGATCAATGGCCAGCTGTTCGGCCACGTCCACATGTTCGCAGCCACCATAGTAGCGGCGGCCTGGATACCCCTCTGCATACTTATTGGTGAGCTGCGAGCCTTGTGCCGCCATGACGGCGGGCGAGGCATAGTTTTCACTCGCAATCAGCTCGATATGGTGCTCTTGCCGGGCATTTTCTGCTTGAATGGCCGCAAAAATTTCTGGGTCTGTCTGTTCAATGAGGATGTGGCTAGAGTACATGGCAGTCCTTCAAGACTTTGGTTCCTTGTCCTTTGGCTTGGGCAAAGCAAAGGAAGCAAGGGCTGCCCAGGCGAACGGCTGAACGCTTACTGGTCAAATGACCGGAAACGGTGCGCTTCCCCGTGGTGTCCCACGTCCGCCATCAATGGCTGAAAAACCATGAAGCCTATCGCCAGTTGCGCACCGCGCTAGTGTAGCGTAGGCGGGTTTCCGGATATTCGTCAGGACTGGCCCAGCAGCGCCACACTTTCGGTCGAATTTTCGCCCGCTTCCTGAATCGAACGCTGCGCAGGTAATGGCAGCGGAGTCCTTTGCGATGGAACTGGGGTTGCAACATTGCGCGAAGTAGGGGGCCGCTTGCCATCAACGACGGCCAGCAGGCGGGCATGCTCAGCCATGACCTTGCCTGCATACCCGCCATCGCTTTCCAGATTGGCTGCGCCTACATAGTGTTTCAAGCCACCTTCGATCGAGCCGGCGCGATGGATGCACTCCTGAAGCACTTTCACGCCAACCCGCAAGTTGGTCACAGGGTCGAAAGCCGCCAACTGGCCGCCGACGGTTGCATATTTGTCATGATGCACCCGTGTCATCACCTGCATCAGGCCCTGCGCGCCAACCGGACTTTGAGCAAATGGATTGAAGCCTGATTCGACGGCCATGATGGCCAGGATGAGGGTAGGGTCCAGTTTGACGTTGCGACCAATATCAAAAGCTTCCGCCACCACTGCGCCGATAGGCTCTAGCGCCACGGAATATTTTTTGCTGATCCACGCGGCCACTGCAGCCTGTTGCGTGGACAAAAGCCTAGGTTTCGGAGCTACAGGCTGTTCCACCCTGACAACTTCAGTCGGGGCAACTATGGCAGCGGGAACTTCAGCAACGCGGCGTTTCTGCAACCAGGTCATGAGCTTCATCTCCCCGGCGTCACGCAAGTCAGGTCGCGCTGTCAAGGCAATCGCAGAGAACACGACGGCAAGCCCCACAAGCGCAAAACTGCTATGGGTGACCTGAAAAAAACCTTGGGCAATATCTTCTGCCACCGTTGCAAGGTGGCTTTGTGCATTTCTTAAAAATGCGCGGGTGTTGGAATTGACGCTTTTGTCGATGACCAGTACTGTCATAGCACTCCTTTCTTTGCATGCGGTCCACTCTGAGGCCGCGCAGGCTTTGATTGGTTCGCCAGTCAACCACTTAAAAAACCACGTGATTGTTGACGCTCGTTGAGCTTGCCGAGGACGGCATGAAGTTCGGGTATCCCCTAGTTTTGACAAACTTGGCGCATTCTAGTGGTCTGCTAAATAACCTGTCAATATTAACAAAACCGTTTGTTATATTAAAAACTATACAAGGAAGGTGATTTTTCGATGAAAAATGACTAACTTCACGCTTCCCAGGTTTTAATTTCAGGCTTTTCTTTAGGTAACGCTTGAAGCATCCAGTTAAATGAAAACCTTTGTAAGCCTTGGCATGCCGATTTTTAACGCTTCGTGGCTATGCAATGATCCGAGCAGACTGGCGCCAAAGTAAAAATAAAAGGAAACATCAATGGCAGGCCCTACTGCAATTGAAAAATTAGGCTTGCTCGTATGGCTTTAGGGGTCTAACCTGCAGTTGTCCAACTCATTGGACATCAACCGGGTAACCAAGCCCGGCAAAACTGGAAGCAATCTCTTGCTTCCATCGCACCTCGAGACGATTAATCTCTCGTTTGCGAAGCCCGATGGCATGGTATTAATGCCGCCATCCGCCCCGGTCGGTTCAACTGACCGGGGTTCTTTATGGCTGCTGTGCAGGCGACTCCCTAAAGAGATTGAAAGTGCTCTATATATAGATGAGCTTTCAGGTGTCCTGTCATTTCCCATGGGTTGTCTTTGGGAGATGTTGACAAACTTTTTCCCCCTCCAGCCGATTGGCTTAATTGCACCAAATAAGACGCGTTGCGCCTTCATGCAACTGCAAAACCTCGTCCTGCCCAACTTAATTTGGCATTGCGTTAAAAACAGCGAAAATAGAGGCATTGCTTTAATTTTTAAAGCCATGGGTCGTCGGGCCTTGCAAGCCATGACCTCCATTTCCTTAGCTGCCAGATCCCCTGTTTGTCGTCTGCCATGCCAAAAATGCTGGCAGGCACGCCAGTTAGGTTTTGCATCCCGGCGCGGGCACTACTGTCCGAAGCTGCTTTTTTCCGAAACGATTTTTATATATGCTGCGCTTTCCCTTGTCCAAATCTTCCAAAGCCGAAACCACTTCAGCCGCCGCCGTGAAATCCAGCCCGGCCAAAAGCACTGAAGCCCATCCGCTTGACAGTCTGACGGGCGGTGCCTTTTCTGCGCCTACCTCGGGCGAACGTGCCTCGCGCATTCGCCAGTGGCTGGCAACCGACCCTGCGCCTGAGCAGATGGCCGAGGTTTACAAGGATCTTGCCAATCGCGACAAGGGCGCGGCCAAGCCTTTGAAAGAAAAGCTGGATGAAGTCAAGCGCAGCAAGGGTCAGGAAGCCGCTGCCGCCGAATGGGCCGGCAAGGCCCAAGTCCTTCTGGACTTGCCCAAACTCAATCTGGCCGATGCCCTGGCGTGGCAGCGCGATGCTGCCAAAGCAGGTGCCCCCTTGTCCAAGGAACCATTGGCTGGGTTGAAGGTGCAGTTGACTGAGCGAGTCAAGACAATCGAAGACTTGCAGCATCGCACCCAGGTCCAGCGCGAAGCGGCTGTGCTGATTGCACAGCGTATCGAAGTGCTGTCCATCAAACCGTGGCGCGATGCCGAAGCCGTGCTCGACACCTTGCGCGCCGATGTCGCGCACTGGCAGGCGCAGGCAGACGAGTTGACGCAAGATGCCAACTGGGCGAGCGTGGATGGCAAATTCCCGCCGCTCCTGGATGCTTCGCGCGGCCAGTTGCTGGCAGTCTGGGATGCGTTTCAAAGTGCGCTGGCCATGGCGTTGAAGGCGGCCGAGGACAGCGCTGCACCACTGCCTGCCGTGCCGGTGTGGGCCGATGAGTTGCGTGCTGCACGCGGCCTGCCTGCCTCGAAGGCCGAGCCTCACGGGGCAGCCGATGGCACCCAGCCGGCGCGTGCGCCCAAAATCAAGATGGATCCGGCGGCCTTGAATGAGTTGCGTGCCAAATCTTCGGCTACTGTGCAGGAGGCACTCGCCAGGCTTGAGCATGAAGTCACCGCGGGCCACGGTAAATCAACCCCCAAGGTGGCCGCTGACCTGCGCCAGGCGCTGAAAGAGAACATCCGCAACATCGACAGCAAACTGGAGGCCGCAGCCCATGCCGCATTGACGGCCGCTGGCGAACTCGAAGGCTGGCAGCGCTGGCGTGCCGACCAGATCCGTGAAGAGCTGGTCGTCAAGGCCGAAGCCCTGGCGGCCAAGCCCTTGGGGGGGCGAAAGCAGCAGGACGCTTTGCGCAACATGCGCGAGCAGTGGAAAACCAGTGACCAGGGCGGCACGCCGAATCATGCGCTGTGGAAGCGGTTTGACGATGCCTGCAACGAAGCCCACAAGGTGGTTGAGGCCTGGCTGGAGAAGGTCAAGGAGCAGGCTGAGGCCAACAAGGCCCAGCGTCAGCTGTTGATCGATGAGGTGCTGGCCTGGGCGGAGGCGAACCAAGGCAATACCGACTGGAAATACCATATCCGCAGCCTGAACGGCTTTGTCGAAAAATGGCGCGAAGCCGGGCATCTGGGGGAAAAAGCCTTTGCTGAAATCCAGCCGGTCTGGAAAGCTGCCATGGACCAGGCCGATGCGGCGCTTACCTCTGCCCGCAACGACAGTCTGGCACGCCGCAGAGCCATGATCGAGGAGGCGCAGGCGCTGGGCGCCGAGCCGCAGTTGCGCATTGATGCGGTCAAGTCGCTGCAGCAGCGCTGGCAGCATGAAGCGCAAAGCGTGCCGATCGAGCGCAAGCAAGAGCAAAAACTGTGGGACGCTTTCCGCAAGCCGATTGACGATGCTTTCCAGCGCAAGACGCTGGAGCGCGAAAAGGCCGCAGCAGCTTTGGGTGAGCATGACCGTTATGTGCTGGAGGCGGCCAAAGCGGTGGAGGCGGCAACTGCCAGCGGCGATGCGCAAAAAATTCATGCGGCTGCGAAAGCCCTGGAAGCGGCGGTTCGCGGACAAGTCCAGGTGGCCGCCGCCGCTGCTGAAGCCAAAACGGCGGCCGATGCCGCAGGGGCGGCGGCCAATGTCGAGGAAATTCCAGGATCAGAAGCAAATCAGGCCGCAGTGCAGGATATGCCTGCACAAGATGCTACTGAAAGCATAGCAAATGAGGAGGCGGGCGACACTGCTGCAGCACCACCTGCAGAGGCTGCTCCAGCGCTTGACCCTGCACCGTCCGAGCCGGCGCCGGCCCCGAAACCAGCCGCCAAGCCCATCATCGCCATGCGGGGCGACGACCGTCCAGGCATGCGCAAAGCCGAACCTGTCAGTGCCGGGCGTGGAGGAAAATTTGGCGATCGCAAGGACGCACGCCCGGGCAGCAAGCCGGGCGGCCCACGTTCCAGCAGCGACAACAAGTTCGAGCCCTACCGTGCCGACCGCGACAGCCGCCTGGACCGTGGCGAGCGCTTCAGCGAGCGTCCGGCGTTCGAAGACCGTGGCCCGCGCCTGGGCGATGCCGCCTTCCGCGCCCAGCGCGAAGCGTTTGAAGCCGCCAACCAGGCGCTGAAAAAGCTGGCCATGCAAGCGCATGGCGAAGTGCTGACCAACCTGCTCACCGCCTGGGAAAAACGCGATCCGTCGCAACTGCCCGCTGTGCAGGAATTGGGCAAGCAGGTCACGCCCGCGGTGCGCAACAGCTGGGTTCAGGCCCTGGGCGCACCGGCCGGCAAGGATGCGGCCGAGGCGCTGTTGCGTTTGGAAATCGCCGCCGAACTGCCCACGCCGGCCGAGCACATCAGCGCGCGTCGCATGCTGCAGCTACAACTGTTGACCCGGCGCAATGCACCGGCTCCGGCCGAAACCTGGGGCGAGGATGCCGCCAAGGTGCTGGCAGCTGAATTCGATGCCGGCAATGCCCGGCGTGTGCAAAATGCGCTGAAGGCGCTGCTCAAGCGCTGAGCGGAAATAGGCGGGCCGGGGTGCTGTCTCACAGCCCGCCCGAATGCAAACAGCACGTGCCCGACGTGATTCCGCTGGGCATGACAGCATCGCCGTACCCCAACCGCATCCTGCCAAGGAACGGCTATGGGCAAGCGCTGGCCGAGCGCAGGCTTACCAAACTCTACAGCCAAGCGCCCAGCCTGGCTGGACGCTGCCCAAGGCGATCGATGCGGCCCTGGCTTCGGCTTACGGCTGGGCCGACGACAGCGCCACGATGGCTGATGAAGAAATTCTGAAGCTCTGAAGCGGTTGCTGGCGCTGAACCTGGAACGCGCCGCGCAGACCGAAGGCACCAAAAGCACCAAAGGCGCTGAGGTGGCAAGACGAAAAACGCTATTAAATAAATAGCTGCTTGCCCAGGCGCTGCTTGCGCCAGCGGCTAATTTTGCTTAAAAAACTGGTTGTACAGCCGGGTCAGGTCGGAAAAATCTTCGGTAAAGCGCTCGCGGTTCACAAAATAGGCTTCGCAGGTCACGGCAAAAAATTCAGCTGGCGCCGTGGCGCCGTAGGCATCCAGCCAAGGCGGCTCGGCGCCGAAGCGCTCGGCCATGGCGACCTGCTCGTAAAACCGGTCGTAAGCGGCCTGCATCACGGTTTGCCAGGCGGCGTGCGCCGCGCGCGAGGGCAGGGGTGGGCAGCCGTCGGCAGCGCCATCGCGCATGTCGATTTTGTGGATGAACTCGTGGATCACCACGTTATGGCCCTGCTCGGCGGACGTGCCGGAGGCAGCAACGTCCTGCCAGCTCAGAGTGACCGGGCCGCCGTGCATGGCTTCGCCCAGCAGCGCTTCGCGGTAGTGATGCACCACGCCAGCGGCATCGGTTCTGACGCGGCGCGCCAGCATGGCACCGGGATGCAGGACGATCCCGGTGAAATCGTCGTACCAGCGCAGGCCCAGGTGCAGCACAGGCAGGCAGGCCTGGGCGGCGATGGCGACCGCCATTTCATCGGTCACGGTCAGCGCGTGTGCCCCGGAAAATTCCTTGCGCTGCAAAAACTGCCCGGTCAACAGGCGCAGCTGCTGCAACTCGGAGGCTGAGCGCCGGGCAAGAAAGGGGTAGTGCTGCAGGGTATCCCGCCATAACAGGTCGGGCATGTCCGTGGCCCGGCCGCGCCCAAGACCGAGCCGGGTTTTCAACCAGTTCAGCATTGTTTCTGGCTCATGCGCCAAGCAGGGCGATGCGTTCCAGGCCGCTGGCCGTCAGGCGCAGCACGTCGGCGCGCGGCACCGGGGCCACTGCATCCCAATCGCTCAGCACCACGCGCGAAAGGCCTTCGCCCAGATCGTGTCGGGCCGGCTTGTGGGTGTGTCCGTGGATCAGCGTGCCGGCGTGGGCTGCCTGCAGCCACTGGCGGGCAGTGCCTGTGTGCACGTCGGCATACGCAACGCCTGAATGCTTGCGGGCTTCGCTTTGCCGGCGCATGTCGCCGGCGATGGTTTGGCGCTCGGCAAGCGGTTTGGCCAGAAAAGCACGCTGCCAGTCCGGGGCGCGCACCTGTCGGCGAAACGCCATGTACTCGGTATCGTCCAGGCACAGCGCATCGCCGTGCGACAGCAGCCAGCGCTGGCTGGCGAAAGCCAGAACGGCCGGGTCGTTCAGCAAGGCGGCGTTGCAGTTCTTCATGAGGCTGACGCCCACCAGGAAGTCGCGGTTGCCGTGCATGAAGAAAAGCGCCAGCCGCCTGCCCGTCTGCGCCAGCACGCTGGCGCAGCAGTTTTCAAAACTGGCGTCAGGATGGGCGTGAAAGTCGTCGCTGACGGCGTCGTCGCCGACCCAGACTTCAAACAGGTCGCCCAGAATGAACACGGCATCGGCCGGGGTGCTCTGCAGGTAGGCCTGCCACACGGCAAAAGTGGCCGGCTCCTCGGCGTTCAGGTGCAGGTCTGAAATGAAATCAACCGTACGCCAGGCGACGGGAGCGGCAAGCTCGGTCATCCGGGGCACGGTCAATGGCATGTCCATCAAGGACTCGGACAAGCTCAGGCCGTGGAGTGGCTTAAGCCAGCGCGACGGCTTTTTCGATGATCACGTCTTCGACTGGCACGTCAGAATGGCCGCCCTTGTTGCCAGTCTTCACGGCCTTGATCTTGTCCACCACCTCGGTTCCCGCCACGACCTTGCCAAATACGGCATAGCCCCAGCCCGACGCGCTGGGAGCGGTGTGGTTCAGGAAGCCGTTGTTCGCGACGTTGATGAAAAACTGCGAGCTGGCCGAATGCGGGGCGTTGGTGCGGGCCATCGCAACGGTGTAGTTGTCGTTCTTCAGGCCATTGGTGGCTTCGTTTTCGATTTCGCCGTCGGTGGGCTTTTGTTTCATGCCAACGGCAAAGCCGCCGCCCTGCACCATGAAGCCCGGAATCACGCGGTGGAACACGGTCCCGTCGTAATGGCCCTTGTTGACGTAGCTCAGGAAGTTGGCGACGGACTTGGGCGCCTTGGCCGCGTCCAGCTCAAGGGTGATGACGCCATGGTTGGCGATATGGAGTTCTACTTTTGGATTGCTCATGGTGTCCTTTTGTTGATTAGCTGAGGAGGGTTGCAGATTTGATCACAACGGGCGTCTTGGGAACATCCGAAGGGAATGGGCCGCCGCTGCCGGTTGGCAGGGACTTGATTTTGTTCACCACATCCATGCCGCTGACGACCTTGCCGAACACGGTGTACCCAGGCGCCTGGGTCGAAGGATTCAGAAAGTCATTGTCTTTCACATTGATGAAAAACTGCGAGGAAGCGGAATCGGGGTCATTGGTGCGGGCCATGGCCAGCATGCCCACGACGTTTTTCGGACCGCCCCTGGCCAGCGCCTCGCGGCCTTCATGCACCACCGGGGGGCGGCTCTTCTTTTCGGCATAGGCCGCGTCGTAGCCACCGCCCTGGACCATGAAATTGTTGATGACGCGGTGAAAAACCGTGCCGTCGTAGTGCTTGTCTTTCACATACTGCAGAAAATTCTCGACTGTCTTGGGTGCCTTGTCGGGGTACACCTCGACCACGAAATCGCCTTCGCTGGTCACAAATTTAACCTTGGGCGCGACAGGATTTGCCGCCAGGGCCATGCCTGCGCTCAGGCTCAACGCCGTCAGCAGGGCCGTGGCGGCACGGCGGGAAATGCGGGAGGTTGGAATTGTCATCGCGTCGTTCCTTCAAATCAAAGAGGGATGGGTGTCAGGGGGCTTTGGCCGGCGTGGCGGCTTTGGCGGTCGATGCCAGCAACTGGCCGATCAATGCCAGCTTTGGCGGCAAGCCGGCGTTGGCGGCATTGAGCTGCAGCGCCCGGCTGTAGGACTGGCTGGCGAGCCGGGCATAAATGTCGCCCAGGTTTTCATGGGCAGTGGCGTAGCTGGGGTTGAGGCGTATCGCCATTTCCAGTGCTGACCTGGCCTTGTCGAACTGGCTCTGGCTGGCATAAAGCACGGCCAGGTTGTTGTAGGGCTCAGGCAGCTCGGGATAGTCCTCGGTGATCTTGGTGAATGTTTCGATGGCGTCGCTGGTTTGGGCCGTTTCCCCCTGAATCACGCCCTTGAGAAAGCGCATCTGCGGATCGCGCGGTTTTGCGGCAAGGTATTTGTCGGCGCTGGCCAGGGCCTGGGGGAATTGCCTGGCGCCAATCAGCCGGTTGACCTCGGTGTACTCGTCGGCATGAACTGGCGGCGCGCCAAGCAGCATCAGGGCCAGCAGGCTGCTCATGAGCCATGCTGGGGACTGGCGGAAAAGGAAGGCTTGGATGGGCATCAACGCTCGCTGGGTTTATGAAAGCATGGGAGGCGCCGCGGCGCGAAGTGACAATAAAGCAACCCGACCTTGCGCGCTGCAGCGGGCTCGTTGCTCCTGTCAGGACCGGCTCGATATACTGTTTAATTCTAGCCGAGGGGGTATAGTCACCCCCGATCTCCTGTTGTTTTTGCTTCGTTTTGCCTGGCGAATTTCCCCTTGCTTCAGCGTTCATCGCCGCCGATGATGTCCATTCGCTTTCCTCGGTTTCCTTCCTTCTGACGCGTTTCGCGTCAGCTCACGCACCCAGACAATTTTCATGAGCCTTCGTATTTACAACACGCTTTCGCGTGCCGTAGAAGATTTTTCTCCGCTCGTTCCCGGCCAGGTTCGCATGTATGTGTGCGGCATGACGATTTACGACCTCTGCCATATCGGCCATGCGCGCATGATGATGGCCTTCGATGTGGTGCAGCGCTGGCTCCGGGCCAGCGGACTGCAGGTGACGTATGTTCGCAACATCACCGACATCGATGACAAGATCATCCGGCGCGCCGTCGAGCGCGGCATCACCATGCGCGCGCTGACCGATGAAATGATCGCCGCGATGCACCAGGACATCGGCGCGCTGGGCATCGAGCCGCCCAGCCTGGAGCCCCGTGCGACCGAGTACGTGCCGCAGATGCTGCGCATGATTGGCACGCTGGAGAAAAAAGGCCTGGCCTACCGCGCATCCAGCGGAGACGTCAATTACGCCGTCCGTAAATTCAGCGGCTACGGCAAGCTGTCGGGCAAATCGCTTGACGAACTGCGGGCTGGGGAACGGGTGGCGGTGCTGGACGGCAAGGAAGACCCGCTGGACTTTGTGCTGTGGAAGGCGGCCAAGGAAAGCGAACCCGAGGATGCCAAATGGGACAGCGCGGCGTTGGGCCACGACTACGGCAAGGGCCGGCCGGGGTGGCACATTGAATGCTCGGCCATGAGCTGCCAGACCCTGGGAGAAACCTTCGACATTCACGGCGGCGGGGCCGACCTGCAGTTTCCGCACCATGAAAACGAAATCGCCCAGAGCGAAGGCGCCAATGGCAAGCCGCTGGCGCGCTTTTGGATGCACAACGGCTTTGTGCGGGTGGACAACGAGAAGATGTCCAAGTCGCTGGGTAACTTTTTTACCATTCGCGACGTCCTGCAAGCCTACGACGCAGAAACGATTCGCTTTTTCATCGTCCGGGCCCATTACCGAAGCGCATTGAACTACAGCGACGCGCACCTGGACGATGCCAGAGCCTCGCTCAAGCGGCTGTACACCGCGCTTGCCTTGGTAAAGCCTGCCGATGTGGCGATTGACTGGAACGAGCCGTTTGCCGCCCGCTTCAAGGCCGCGATGAACGACGACTTTGGCACGCCCGAAGCCGTTGCCGTGCTGTTTGAACTGGCCGGTGAGGTCAACAAAACCCGCAGTGCGGCGAGGGCCGGCCTGCTCAAGCGCCTGGGCGCCTGCCTGGGCTTGCTGCAAAGCGAAGCGTCGTCCCACCTGCAGGCCGGCGCGGGCATGAACGACAGCCGGATTGAGCAGCGGATCGCCGAGCGCGCCGCGGCCAAGGCGGCGCGGGACTTTGCGGCGGCGGACCGTATTCGCGCCGAATTGCTGGCCAATGGCATTGCGCTGAAAGACTCGCCCCAAGGCACGACCTGGGAGGTGCAATCATGAAAATTTCAAGCCTTTTATGCCTCTTGCGCTTGCAGGACGGGCGCAGTTAGCTATGAAAAATATAGCAAATGGCGATTCGGGCACCCGCCCGATCGAGCTGACGAACAAAACAGGGGCCTCTGAGCCGGCCATTGTCATGCCTGCGTATTGGGGCGATGCGTGCAAACACCTGGTCAAAAAAGACCGCGTCATGAAACGCCTGATTCCGCAGTTTGGCAACACCTGCCTGCAGTCGCGGGGCGATGCCTTCAGCACGCTGGCCCGCAGCATTGTCGGCCAGCAGATTTCAGTCAAGGCGGCGCAAACTGTCTGGCACCGTTTTTCCGCGTTGCCGGCTGAAATGACGCCCTCGCATGTGCTGCGGCTCAAGGTCGATGACATGCGGGCGGCCGGCCTGAGCGCGCGCAAGGTCGAGTATCTGGTGGATCTGTCGATTCATTTCGATGCCGGCCGGGTGCATGTGCACGACTGGCAGGCGATGGAGGACGAGGCCATCATTGCCGAACTGATCGCGATTCGCGGTATCGGCCGCTGGACGGCCGAGATGTTCTTGATGTTTTACCTGACCCGCCCGAACGTGCTGCCGCTCGATGATGTTGGCCTGATCAACGGCATCAGCCAGAATTATTTTTCCGGCGAGTCGGTCAGCCGCAGCGATGCCCGAGAAGTCGCGGCCGCCTGGGCGCCTTACTGCAGCGTGGCAACTTGGTATATTTGGCGTTCCCTGGACCCGGCAGCGGCGACAGGCGCCTGATGGAGGGTGTGCGGCGTCCTGCACACTGGCACATTCAAGATTTATAAGCCTGAGGACCACACATGGCAAAAAAGACATTTCTCGACTTTGAGCAGCCGATTGCGGAGCTTGAAGGGAAAATTGAAGAATTGCGTTACGTGCAGACCGAGTCGGCAGTCGATATTTCCGAGGAAATAGAGCAGCTGGCCAAAAAAAGCCAGCAGCTCACCAAGGACATCTACAGCGTCCTGAGCCCGTGGCAGATCACCAAGATCGCCCGCCATGCCGAGCGTCCCTACACCCTGGATTACATCCGGGAGATATTCACCGATTTTGTGGAGTTGCATGGCGACCGGAATTTTGCCGACGACCTGAGCATCGTCGGCGGGCTGGCGCGGTTCAACGGCAATGCCTGCATGGTGCTCGGCCACCAGAAAGGGCGCGACACCAGGGAGCGCGGATTGCGCAATTTCGGCATGAGCAAGCCGGAGGGCTACCGCAAGGCGTTGCGCCTCATGAAAACGGCTGAAAAATTCAAGCTGCCTGTATTTACCTTTGTCGATACGCCTGGCGCCTACCCCGGTATCGAAGCCGAGGAACGCGGCCAGTCTGAAGCCATTGGCCGCAACATTTTTGAAATGGCGCAACTCGAAGTCCCCATCATCACCACCATCATCGGTGAAGGCGGCTCGGGCGGCGCGCTTGCCATTTCGGTGGCCGATCAGGTGGTGATGCTCCAGTATTCGATTTACTCGGTGATCAGCCCTGAAGGCTGCGCCTCGATCCTCTGGAAAACATCGGAAAAAGCGCAGGAAGCCGCCGAAGCGCTGGGCATCACCGCGCACCGACTCAAGGCCCTTGGCGTCATCGACAAAATCGTGAACGAGCCCGTTGGCGGCGCCCATCGCGACCCCAAACAGATGGCCGCCTTTTTAAAGCGGGCGCTCAATGACGCCTTTCGCCAGATCAGCGACCTGAAGGTCAAGGAATTGCTTGACCGGCGCTATGACCGGCTGCAAAGCTATGGCCGCTTCATTGACACCAAAGCTGAAGCCGGAAAATAAGCCCGAGCGCCATCCGCCAGGCACGGGCCAAGGGGCCAATGCAGTAGATGCGTTAAATCCGGCGCTTGCCGGAATTCACCGGCTGTTTTCCGCCTCTGCGCCTCTGCCGCTGGGCATCGCTTTCAGTGGCGGCGCTGATTCTGCCGCCTTGTTGCTGGCCGCAGCTGCCCATTGGCCGGGGCAAGTGCATGCCCTCCATGTCCATCATGGCCTTCAGGCGGCGGCAGACGATTTTGTGCGTGTTTGCGCCATGGTGTGTGCAGAGGCAGGGGTTCCTTTGCATGTGGTCGAGATCGACGCCCATCATGCCGTTGGCCAGAGCCCTGAAGATGCCGCGCGGCGGGCGCGCTACACCGCGCTGGCAGCCCTGGCGGCAAGGCATGGTTTGCATGCCGTACTGCTTGGCCAGCATGCCGATGACCAGGTTGAAACACTGCTGCTGGCCCTTGGCCGGGGGGCGGGTTTGCCCGGCCTGTCGGCCATGGCTGAAAAATTTGAGCGCGGCGGCACCACGTTTTACCGACCCCTGCTGCAAACCCCGGCGGCAAGCTTGCGCGAATGGCTGGTACAAAACCAGTTTCCTTTTGTTGACGACCCCACCAACACCGACGAGCGTTACACCCGCAATCGAATCCGGGCCCGCTTGTTGCCCGCGTTGGCGCAAGTATTTCCGCATTTTCGGGAAACGTTTGCGCGCAGCACGCGCCATGCAGCGCAGGCACAAGCCCTGCTGGTGGAGATGGCTGAGCAGGATATGGGGACAGTGGGCAGGCCCCCTCTCATCCGGGCGCTGCAGTGCCTGTCCCGGCCACGCCAGGCCAATGTGCTGCGCCACTGGCTGTTGCTGGAGGGCGCCACGCCCAGCGCGGCGCAGCTGGAGCAGTTGCTGCATCAGGTTGCGGCATGCACAACACGTGGACACCGGATCCACCTCAAGGTAGCCGCAGGCCATGTCACCCGGCTTGGGGAAGGCCTGCACTACAGCGGCCTTGCCGGCAACTGCTGAGCACGCCAGGGCGCTGGCTATAATTCAAGGCTTTGCCCGATGCGCTGGCAAGCGCTTTTCCTTCACCATCAACTCCTGATTGACATCTGCAATGGCTTTGATCGTCCATAAATACGGCGGCACATCGATGGGCTCGACCGAGCGCATCCGCAATGTTGCCAAACGCGTCGCCAAATGGTCCCGCGCCGGCCACCAGATGGTTGTGGTTCCCAGCGCCATGAGCGGCGAGACCAACCGATTGCTCGGCCTGGCCAAGGAACTGGCGCCTTCGCAGGTTGACGATGCGTATGGCAGAGAGCTTGATGCGCTGGCTGCCACCGGTGAGCAGGCTTCCAGCGCGCTGCTGGCCATTGCCCTTCAGGCCGAAGGCATACAGGCCGTGAGCTATGCCGGCTGGCAGGTCACCATCAAAACCAACAGCGCCTACACCAAAGCGCGCATCGAGTCGATCGACGACGGGAAAGTACGCGCCGACCTGGACGCCGGGCGGGTGGTCATCATTACCGGCTTTCAAGGCATGGACGAGGGCGGCAACATCACCACCTTGGGGCGCGGCGGCTCCGATACGTCGGCTGTGGCGATTGCCGCTGCCCTGAAGGCCCATGAATGCCTGATCTACACCGATGTGGACGGCGTGTACACCACTGACCCGCGCATCGTGCCCGAGGCGCGCCGCCTGCACACGGTGAGCTTTGAGGAAATGCTGGAGATGGCCTCGATGGGCTCCAAGGTGCTGCAGATCCGCTCGGTCGAGTTTGCAGGCAAGTACCAAGTTCCGATGCGGGTGCTTTCCAGCTTTACCGACTGGGATATCGACATTAATGAAGAAGCCAGTTCAGGCACTTTGATCAGTTTTGAGGAAGATGAAAAAATGGAAAAAGCCATCGTATCGGGCATTGCATTCAACCGCGATGAAGCCAAGGTTTCCGTGCTCGGCGTCCCCGACACCCCAGGGATCGCCTACCAGATCCTGGGCGCGGTGGCTGATGCGAACATCGAGGTCGATGTCATCATCCAGAACATCAGCAAGGACGGAAAAACCGACTTCAGCTTCACAGTGCATCGCAACGACTTTGCCAAGACCCTGGATTTGCTGAAATCCAAGGTCGTGCCTGCGCTCGGTGCGCAGGAAGTCACTGGTGATGCCCGTATCTGCAAGGTGAGTATTGTCGGCATCGGAATGCGAAGCCATGTAGGAATTGCCAGCAAGATGTTCCGCGTGCTGGCCGAAGAAAACATCAACATCCAGATGATCTCGACCAGCGAGATCAAGACCTCTGTTGTTATCGATGAAAAATACATGGAACTGGCAGTGCGCGCCCTGCACAAAGCATTTGACCTCGACCAGCCGCTGGGCTGAAAACGCAGCGAAGTCATGACATAATCATGGAATTGGAAACGTGACCGAGTGGCCGAAGGTGCTCCCCTGCTAAGGGAGTATGGGGTGTAGAGCCTCATCGAGGGTTCGAATCCCTCCGTTTCCGCCAAAGATAAACCCCAAGTAATTCATTACTTGGGGTTTTTTCTTGTGCAGTGGTTATTGCGGGCAGCCGACCATAGCTTTCCAAAAGTCAGCAAAAACGGATGGAAAAGTGGGAATCGCGCTATTTCCTTCTGACATCCTTGTTGACCTTCTTTTTGGGCACTGGTTTCGCGGGGGGTGATTCACCGGTTGACGGTCGCACTGTGACGGAAAGACGGCCGCTGTCGGGCCGGGTCTGCGCCACTACCGGCACGGTACCGACATTGGCAGGTCGTAGCGCCACTGTTTTTGTCATGGCGGCGCGTCGCTCAACATCGGTCAGCATCACTTCAAAAACCACCACCTGTTCCTTAAGCTGGACGATTTTCGAGCGAAGCACCTGGGCCTCGCCGTCGAGCGCCTCTTTGGAATCCTGCCCATTTGCTGCCGAGGCATTCCCGCCTGATGCCGGAGAACCCGGGGCTGCGCAACCCGCAAGAAGCAAGGCGGCGAGGGCTGCAGTGGTAGCTAGGTTTTTCATATGTTCTCCCTTCAGTTCGGTGCGATCGTCACCCATCCAAAGCATAACCCGCGCAGCCAATGGCAGTAGCACGCACAAAGCGATAAAAATCCGTTGCTACTGGGAAAGACGTCGCTTGGCTTGGGCGCATAAGCCGTTTTCATCGAGGTTCGCTGCAAAATATTAACCCATGCAGGCGATTTCTCGATGCCTCTGAAGCTCGTTAGTGTCTTTCGCTGGGTGACATGGCGGATAAATTTGGCTCCGAGAAGAAGCTTTCACTGCCCGCTGCTTTATACGCTTTCAGGCATGCGGTGCCCACGCGCAGCGCTGCCTCATGGGATGGATAAGGGTGATCCGAGGTGTCGATGCAGACATCAGGAAGGTGCTCCTTTGCAGAGAGCTGGCTGACGACCCAGAAAAAAAGACCGGGCGACGGTTCCTTGACGCGAACGGCAAGGGGGCCGGTGGAGTTGAGGGCATAGGGGGTCATACAGCTCTTCCCAACTCGGTTCCGACATCCTTGGCGGCGGGGCCGACCTCGGCAACCGCGACACGCAGTTCGAACTCGCTGCACCCCAGCGCAGTAACCCAATAATTCACCGAGGCATCTTCATTGATGTTGATGGCGTCATTAAAGGAGGCATGAAAGGGTGATGCATTCGATAGCGAGGCGTTTTGCATGGTTTGCTCCAGGCTGGTTGGTTGGTTGGATGTACCCAATCTTCCCGTGACCGTTTTCCCGATCACGTAAGAAACGTAGCCATGAGCTTGCAATCCTTATTGCCCAACCGCAATGGGTCAAATGTCCTAATAGGAAATCAACCGGGAGGGATGCGTACTATTTTGAAATTTCAGGCGGCGGGGTCGTGGCTGTATCTTGCATATCGGCATCGAATCCCAACCCGATAAAGTAAGCATTCATCGTGCAGTGACCGGCCTGCAACAGGTCAAAAGCCTGCGGGTCAAGCAGCCAGTTCTGTATCAGTCCGTCGATCAGCGCATGCAAGCCCCGCGCTGCGAAATCGCTGGACAGCGGTAACTGCAGATTTTTCTGCTGCGATGCCGTGTCCAGCCCGTGTCTGACACGGCACAAAAAGCCGTTGCGTGCCGCCAGATGACGCAGACGAATGACGCTGAGCTCGTCCACATATTCCACCTTTTGCGTGGCAACTTCCATCACCCGGCGAGTGCGCGGGTCGTTCACAATCTGGTTGAGTGCTTTCAAAATAGCGCTTCGGGTGTGGTCAAGCGCGCCGGTGCTGGCATCCTTGCTGATGTCTGCCGGGCTTTCCTCTTGGTTGAAATAAGCCTCCAGGGGAAACGTAACGCGCTCCATCATGGCGTTGAACAAATCACCCTTGTCCTTGAAATGCCAATAGACGGCACCTCGCGTGGCGCCCGCGTGCAGGGCAATATCCTGCAGCGTGGTGCGTGAAACGCCCTGGGCCTGGAACAGGCATTCCGCTGCATCCAGCAGCTTGCTGCGGGTTTCCAGTGCTTCTTCTTTGGTACGACGGGCCAATTGGCTCTCCTGAAATTGATCAC
Source organism: Polaromonas sp. (assembly GCA_028292745.1). Classification (GTDB taxonomy): domain Bacteria; phylum Pseudomonadota; class Gammaproteobacteria; order Burkholderiales; family Burkholderiaceae_C; genus Polaromonas. Next base: position 62,816 of record JAQGLT010000129.1, read on the forward strand.
TTCCACTTTTATACATTCACAAATGTATGTAAACTATAGCACCCGTAAAAACCCTAACTTTTTCGTTGTGGGGCAGACCGCCTTAGGCTGCTGACCAGCGGATTTTTCAAGACTTCCATAAAAAATCGAGGAACAGCATGTCCATGTCTCGCGTTGCCCATCCTTTTTTACCTGCGCAACTTGTCCGGTTTCAACCGGTCGCGGCAGTTGTCCTCCTGTCTTTGCTGATGGCGGGATGCGGCAAAGGCAATGCGCCGCCGCCGGCCGGCGCAAGTGCCGCGCCGCCGCCGCCCCCGGTCGGCGTCGTCACAGTGACGCTGAGCGATGTCGGGCTGATCACCGAACTGCCTGGCCGCCTGGAGGCTTCGCGTGTTGCGCAGGTCCGGGCGCGGGCCGCCGGCATTTTGCAAAAGCGCCTGTTCCGCGAAGGCAGCGATGTCAAGGCGGGCCAGCCGTTGTTCACCATTGACGCAGCCCCTTATGCTGCCGCTGCCGCGAGTGCGCGGGCCGGCCAGGCGCGGGCTGAAGCCAACCTGGCGCAGGCCACGGCCCTGGCAGAGCGCTACAAGCCGCTGGTCGAAGCCAATGCGATCAGCAAGCAGGAGTATGCCAACGCCGTTGCCGCCCAAAAACAGGCTGCTGCCGATGTGGCCGTGGGCAAGGCCAACGTACAAACCGCCAGCATCACGCTGGGCTATGCCTCGGTGACGGCGCCGATTTCGGGGCGCATCGGCCGCTCGCTGGTCACCGAGGGCTCGCTGGTGGGGCAGGGCGATGCCACCCAGCTTGCGGTCATCCAGCAGATCAACCCGATGTATGTGAACTTCACCCAGTCGGCATCCGACGCGATGAAGCTGCGCGCAGCCATGGCAAGCGGCCAGTTCAAGCGGGCCAGCGGCCCCGACGCGGCCAGTGTGCGTATCGTGCTGGAGGATGGAAGCGAGTATGCGCAGCCGGGTCGCCTGCTGTTTTCCGACCTGACAGTCGATGCCACAACCGGGCAGATCACCTTGCGCGCCGAGGTGCCCAACCCCAACGGGCAATTGCTGCCGGGGCTGTACGTGCGGGTGCGCCTGGAGCAGGCCCAGGCCAGCAACGCCATCACCCTTCCGCAGCAGGCGGTCACGCGCACGGCGCAGGGCGACAGCGTGATGGTGGTCGGCAGCGATGGAAAGGTCGCGTCGCGCCCGGTCAGGATCGGTTCGGCCAAAGGTACCGAATGGGTGGTGCTGGAAGGGCTGCAGGCTGGCGAACAGGTGATGGTGGACGGCTTTCAGAAGCTGCAGATGATGCCGCCGGGCTCGCCGGTCAAGCCCGTGCCCTGGCAACCTGCGGGAGCGCCGGCCGCCAGCGCGGCGCCGGCCAATGCTGCGTCAGCACCCGCGGCCGGGGCGTCGGCTCCGGCCAGCGCCGCCGCAACGCCCGCTGCTTCGGCGGCCGCGAAATAAGGAGCGCACTGCATGGCAAAGTTTTTTATCGATCGCCCCATTTTTGCGTGGGTGATCGCCCTCTTTATCCTGGTGATGGGCACTGTTGCTGTCACGCAATTGCCGATTGCCCAGTACCCGCCCGTGGCGCCGCCTTCCATCGTCGTGACGGCCAGCTATCCCGGTGCCTCCGCCAAGACGCTTGAAGACAGCGTGCTGAGCGTGATCGAGCGCGAAATGAACGGCTCGCCCGGCCTGATCTACATGGAGTCGGTGGCCCAGGCCAACGGCAGCGGCAACCTGACACTGACGTTCCAGACCGGCACCAACCCCGAGCTGGCCCAGGTCGATGTGCAAAACCGCCTGTCGCGCGCCGCGCCGCGCCTGCCGCAGGCCGTGACGCAGCAGGGTGTGCGGGTGGACAAGTCGAATTCCAACTTCCTGCTGTTCACCATGCTGTCGTCGGAAAACCCTGCGATCGATCCGGTGGCGCTGGGCGACTATGCATCGCGCAATGTGATTCCCGAACTCCAGCGCCTGCCCGGCATCGGCCAGGCCCAGCTGTTCGGCACCGAGCGGGCCATGCGCATCTGGATCGACCCGGCCAAACTGGCCGGTTTTTCGCTCTCCTCGCTGGACGTGACGAATGCGATCCGGGCGCAAAATGCCCAGATCGCCTCTGGCTCCATTGGCGACCTGCCCAATGTGGCCGGGCAGGGGATTGCCGCCACGGTGGTGGTCAACGGCCAGCTGTCCAGCGTCGAGCAGTTCGGCAACATCGTCCTGCGGGCCAATACCAGCGGATCGACGGTGCGGCTCAAGGACGTGGCCCGGATCGAGCTGGGCGCGCAGGCCTATGCCACCTCGGCGCGCCTGAATGGAAAGCCCGCCACCGGCATCGGCCTGCAGCTCGCGCCCGGCGGGAATGCGCTGGATGCGGCCAAGGCGGTGCGCGCCAAGATGGACCAGCTCAAGCCCTACTTCCCTGCGGGCGTGAACTATTCGATTCCCTACGACAGCTCGCGCTTCGTCAGCATCTCGATCCAACAGGTGGCGATCACGCTGGTCGAAGCGGTGGTGCTGGTGTTTCTGGTGATGTTTTTATTTCTGCAGAACTGGCGCTACACCATCATCCCGACCATCGTGGTGCCGATTGCCCTGCTGGGCACGTTTGCCACCTTGCTGGCGCTGGGCTTTTCCATCAATGTGCTGACGATGTTCGGCATGGTGCTGGTGATCGGCATCGTGGTCGATGACGCGATCGTGGTCGTCGAAAACGTCGAGCGCATCATGAGCGAGGAAGGGCTGCCGCCGCTGCAGGCCACGCGCAAGGCCATGGGCCAGATATCGGGCGCCATCATCGGCGTGACGGTGGTGCTGATTTCGGTGTTCGTGCCGCTGGCGTTCTTTGCCGGCTCGGTCGGCAATATCTACCGCCAGTTCTCCGCCGTCATGGTCGCGTCGATCGGGTTTTCCGCTTTTCTGGCGCTGTCCCTCACGCCGGCCTTGTGCGCCTCGCTGCTCAAGCCGGTGGAAGCGGGCCATCACCATGAAAAGACCGGGTTTTTCGGCTGGTTCAACCGGCGCTTCGCGCGCACCGCCAAAGGGTATGAAAGCCTGGTGGCGCGGCTGCTCAAGCGCGCCGGCCGTTATCTGATTATTTATGCGGCGATCATCGCTGTGGTGGCACTGGTGTACACGCGCCTGCCGACGTCTTTTCTCCCGGCGGAAGACCAGGGGACGCTGCTGGTGAACGTGCAACTGCCGCCCGGCGCCACCGTGGAGCGCACCCGCGCCGTCATGGAACAGGTCGAAGGCTTCATGCTCAAGCAGCCCGAAGTGCAAAGCATGGTGGGCGTGCTCGGGTTCAGCTTTTCCGGACAGGGACAAAATGCCGGTCTGGCGTTTGTCACGCTCAAGGACTGGTCCGAGCGCAAGGAAGCCAGTCAGAAGGCCGATGCGCTGGCCGGTCGGGCCTTTGGCGCCTTGTCGGGAATTCGCGATGCGTTCGTCTTTCCGCTGAGCCCGCCGCCAATTCCCGAGCTCGGTTCCGCCAGCGGATTTACCTTCCGCCTGCAGGACCGGGCCGGTGCTGGTGGCGAGGCGCTGTTGGCCGCGCGCAACCAGCTGCTTGGCATGGCGGCCAAAAACCCGGTGCTTGCCCAAGTGCGGCCTGACGGCCTGGAAGACGCGCCGCAGCTGCAGCTCGACATCGACCGCGACAAGGCCAACGCCCTGGGCGTGAGCTTTGACGCCATCAACACCGCCCTGTCCACCTCGCTGGGCTCCAGCTATGTGAATGATTTCCCCAACCAGGGCCGCCTGCAGCGCGTCGTGGTGCAGGCCGATGCGCCGGCCCGGATGCAGCCCGACGATTTGCTCCAGCTCAATGCCAGCAACAGCCGGGGCGAATCCGTGCCGCTGTCGGCCTTTGCCACCACGCGCTGGGTCAAGGGCGCGATGCAGACCGTCCGCTACAACGGCTACCCGGCCATGCGCATCAGCGGCGGCGCCGCCCCGGGCTACAGCACCGGCGCGGCAATGGAGGAGATGGAGAAAATGGCGGCCCAGCTGCCGCAGGGCTTCGGCTACGAATGGAGCGGCCAGTCGCGCGAGGAAAAGCTCGCCGGCTCGCAGGCCATGATCCTGTACGGCTTTGCCATCCTGGCGGTGTTCCTGTGCCTGGCGGCCCTGTACGAAAGCTGGTCGATCCCGCTGGCCGTGATCCTGGTGGTGCCGCTGGGCGTGGTCGGCGTGCTGCTGGCGACCTTGTTCCGTGGTTATGCCAACGACGTGTACTTTCAGGTCGGGCTGATCACCATCATCGGCCTGTCGGCGAAAAACGCCATCCTGATCATCGAGTTCGCCAAGGACCTGCAGGCCCAGGGCAAGGGCGTGGTCGAGTCGGCGCTGACCGCCGCGCACCTGCGGTTTCGCCCCATCGTCATGACCTCGTTCGCCTTCATGCTGGGCGTGCTGCCGCTGGCGATTGCCACCGGCGCGAGTTCGGCCAGCCAGCGGGCCATCGGCAGCGGCGTGATTGGCGGCATGATCACCGGCACCGCGCTGGCGGTGTTTTTCGTGCCGATTTTCTTTGTCGTGGTTCGCGGATTTTTCAAGGGCAGCGCCCGGCAGCAGGAAATTTATGCCGAGCATGCCAGGGCGGCGGGCATCAATGGATCAGAAGGAAAGCCAGCACATGAATAAGACAAGACTTCCCCGCCTGCTGGCCGTGAGCGCCGCAGTGCTGTTGACCGGCTGCTCGATGATTCCGACCTATCAGCGCCCGGCCGCGCCCATCGCCACCGACTGGCCGGCGCTGAGCGCCACGGCCGCCGCGCCGGCGACCGGAAGCGCACACAACGGCATGGCCGCCGCCGACATCGAGTGGCAGGGCTTTTTCAGCGACCCCCGGCTGCGCCAGTTGATCGACGCGGCGCTGCGCAACAACCGCGACCTGCGCCTGGCCGTGCTCAACATCGAGCAGGCCCGGGCGCAGTATCAGATTCGCCGGGCCGACCAGTTCCCGACGGTGGGCGCCGCCGTGACTGGTTCGCGCCAACCTGCGGCCAATGAGGGCATCACCAGCGTCTACACCGCCGGCCTGGCGATGACGTCGTACGAGTTCGACTTTTTCGGCCGCGTCGCCAGCCTGAAGGAAGCCGCGCTCGGCCAGTACCTGGCCACCGAGGAAGGGCGCAAGACCACGCAGATCAGCCTGGTCGCGGCCGTGGCCAACACTTACCTCAGCCTGCTGGCCGACGAGGAGCTGATCGGCCTGACGCGGCAGACGCTGGCCACGCGCGAGGACTCGTTCCGCCTGAGCCGGCTGCGCTTTGAAAACGGCGTGAGCTCGGAGCTGGACGTTCGCCAGGCCGAGTCGCTGATCGAGGCGGCACGCGTGTCGCTGGCGCAGCTGACGCGCCAGCGCGCGCTGGACCAGAACGCGCTGGTGCTGCTGCTGGGCCAGCCGGCCACCGGCGCGCTGGCCGTGGCGCTGCCGGCTGGCAAGGGCCTGGCCGACATGCCGGTGATGGCCGATGTGCCGGCGGGCCTGCCGTCCGATTTGCTGACGCGCCGCCCCGATGTGCGCCAGGCCGAGCAACTGCTGTTGGCGGCCAACGCCAACATCGGCGCGGCGCGGGCGGCATTTTTCCCGCGGATTTCGCTTACCGCCAGCGCCGGCAGCGCCAGCTCGCACCTGGGCGACCTGTTCCAGAGCGGCAGCTTCGGCTGGACGCTGGCGCCCCAGCTGTTTTTGCCGATCTTTGACGCCGGCCGCAACCGTGCCGGGCTGCAGTCGGCCGCCGTGCAGCGCGACATTGCCGTGGCGCAGTACGAAAAATCCATCCAGTCGGCGTTTCGGGAAGTCGCCGATGCGCTTGCCAGCCGCGCCACGCTGGGCGAGCAATTGCGTGCGCAGCAGGCCCAGGCCAATGCCGAAGGCGTTCGCTACCGGCTGTCCAACCTGCGCTACCAAAGCGGCATTGCCAGCCAGTTTGACCTGCTCGACGCGCAGCGCTCGCTGTTTTCGGCTCAGCAGGCCGTGGTGCAGATCCGGCTGGCCCAGCTGCAAAGCCAGGTCACGCTGTACAAGGCGCTGGGCGGCGGCTGGACCGAGCCCGGCGAGGCGGTGCCGTTGGCGAATGCAGCGCTTGTGCCCAAACCGTAAGCCGCAAGGCTTTCACTTCCGCCCACGGCGCATGGCGAATAAAAAAGTGATGTTTTAGGCTGTTTGCGCAGACTGGGCGTGCGCAAACAGCTATTAAAACGATAGTAAGCCGACCGCTGCTGACAACCCCAACCAGCGCTGCGCCGCCGCTTGCAGCGCGTGCGTCTGGCTGGTGGCGAACAGGCTGACCCGTCCGGGCCGTGCGTTCGACGCCAGCAAGCCATCGGGCAGCCGCCGCCGCGTCTGGCGTGCCACCGCTTCGCCGTTGTCGATGAACCGCACTGGCGCGCCGACCAGCGCGCGCAGGTGTTCGCTGGCCAGCGGGTAATGCGTGCAGCCGAGCACCAGCGTGTCGATTTCGCCCGGTTTAGTGCCAAATGGGCCCATGGCGCTGATGTGGTAAGCGCAGAGTGCTATTGTTTTAGTAGTGTCGCCCGTGCCCGCGCTGGCCTCGATGGCCTGGGCCAGGCCGTCGCAGGGCTGCGTGATGAATTCAACCGCCTGGGGGCCGCAGGCTTGCGCCGCCAGCAGCGCCTGGAACTTGGCGCTGGCCAGCGTGCCGCGCGTCGCCATCACGCCGATGCGCCCGGTCCGGGTGAGCGCCATGGCCGGTTTCAGCGCCGGCTCGACGCCGATCAGCGCGAGCCCCGGATGCTCGGCGCGCAGCAGGGCAATCGCGGCCGCCGTGGCTGTGTTGCAGGCCATCACCAGCGCCTTGACGTTCTGGCTCACCAGATACTGCGCGAGGGCGCGCGAGCGGGCCAGCACATGCGCCGCGCCCTGCTCGCCATAGGGCGCGTGGCCGCTGTCGGCGATGTAGACAAAGTCCTCGTGCGGCAGGGCGGCCCGCAGCGCCTTCAGCACGCTCAGGCCACCGATGCCGGAGTCGAAGACGCCGATGGGAGCATTGCAGTCCGTGGTCATTGCGGGGGAACGAATCCGGCGTCGGCAGACCACTGGTCAAAATGCGGACGCAACTCGTCTGGCAGATCAAGCACGAAATCGATGTCGAGCGGATGCGAGACCTGCAGAAAATACCGTGCGGCGTCCAGCAGCACCGTGCCCTGCCGCCGATCCTTGTCTTTCTTGTCAGCTCGTCTTTCGGGTTTGTCGGCCAGCCAGAGCTTGTGCAACGCCATCCAGCGCGGGTCTGGCACCACCAGCGGCGCGGCGCGGCCCCGCAGGGTGGCGACGACCACGCTGACGGCCGTTCCCTTCAGCAGCCACTCCTGCTCGATCAGCGAAGCCATCGGGTCGAACGCTTCGTTCTTGGGCAGGGGATGGGTGCTGGGCGCCGCCAGCAGTTCCACTTCATAGCCGTCGCTGCTGACTGCCTGATAGGGCTTGCGCGGCGAAATGCGGTAGCTGCTGTCGATGCTCTTGAGCACGCTGAACAGGGTTTTACCCCTTGCGGGTGGTCGTCCCAGCAGGGTTGCCAGCGATACCTTGCTGCCCCGACACCAGGCGAGGTCGAAATCCTCGGTTTCTTCGTTGCCGGTGGGCAGCTTGGCGCCGATGAACAGTTCGTAGGCCACGAATGCGTTGGTGCCGACCACCAACAGGTCGTTGCCCAGCAGTTCTTCAATGTCGAGTTTTCGCAGGATTTCTGCCTGCCGGTCTGGCAGCGAAGGCAGGCGCAAGCGGCGGTACAGCCCGGCCCTTTCAAGAATGACCGCATCAAACGATTCAATCCGCGCCTTCAGTTCTGCCTTGCTTTGGGTAAATTCAGCAAATTGGGCTTCGGTTTGCGGGTTTCGCGCACCGATGCTGGTACCGTTGTCGCTTGAGTGGGCTTTGACATGGAGATAGTCCATTCCTTCCTTTTCCACCCAGTACATGGAAACGGGCAACATTTCCATTTGCCTTCGGGCCTCTAGCCAGGCGGTGTAAATCTGCTCCAGATTGGCACTGATACGTTGCGCATCATTCGAAAAAGCTAAAAAATCAGACTTTTTATAGGGCATAAGTCCATGATTTTAAACAGTTTCCACCATTCACACGTAATTTTTCGCATGAATGGTGGAAAAAGCATTACCCCGCCGTCACCCCGATTCCCTTGAACTCCCCGGCCTTGACCGACTCGGCAATCCGCTTTTGCCACTCGGCCGGGCCGGTGATGTGGGCGCTGGTGCCGCCCGAATCCACCGCCACGGTCACCGGCATGTCGACCACGTCGAATTCGTAGATCGCTTCCATGCCCAAATCGGCAAAGCCGACCACCTCGGCATGCTTGATGGCCTTGGACACCAGGTAGGCCGCGCCGCCGACAGCCATCAGGTAGGCGCTCTGGTGCTTCTTGATCGCGGCGATCGCCACCGGGCCGCGCTCGGCCTTGCCGACCATCGAGATCAGGCCGGTCTCGGCCAGCATCATCTCGGTGAAGCCGTCCATGCGAGTAGCGGTGGTGGGGCCGGCCGGGCCGACGGCTTCGCCCTTGACCGGATCGACCGGGCCGACGTAGTAGATCACCCGGTTGGTGAAATCGACCGGCAGCTTTTCGCCTTTTGCCAGCATGTCGGCGATGCGCTTGTGCGCGGCGTCGCGGCCGGTCAGCATCTTGCCGTTGAGCAGCAGCGTCTCTCCCGGCTTCCAACTGGCGACTTCTTCCCTCGTCAAGGTGTTGAGATCGACCTTGCGGCTTTTCTGGTAGTCGGGCGTCCAGTTGACATCGGGCCAGGTGTCAAGCGAGGGCGGCGTCAGGTACACCGGGCCGCTGCCGTCCATCACGAAATGCGCGTGGCGCGTGGCGGCGCAGTTCGGGATCATGGCGACCGGCTTGCTGGCCGCGTGCGTCGGGTCCATCTTGATCTTGACGTCGAGCACGGTGGTCAGGCCGCCCAGGCCCTGCGCGCCGATGCCCAACGCGTTGACTTTCTCGAACAGCTCCAAGCGCAGCGCCTCGACTTTGCTCAGCGCCTCGCCGCCCGTTTTGGCTGCGGACGACTTGGCCTGCAGCTCATACATGTCCAGGTCGTCCATCAGGCTTTCCTTGGCCATCAGCACGGCTTTCTCGGCGGTGCCGCCGATGCCGATGCCCAGCATGCCGGGCGGGCACCAGCCGGCGCCCATGGTCGGCACGGTTTTCAGCACCCAGTCCACCACCGAGTCGCCGGGGTTGAGCATGGCCATCTTGCTCTTGTTCTCGCTGCCGCCGCCCTTGGCCGCGACGGTGATGTCCAGCGTCCCGCCGGGCACGATCTCGGTGAAGATCACCGCCGGCGTGTTGTCCTTGGTGTTCTTGCGGTCGAACTGCGGATCGGCCACGACCGAGGCGCGCAAGGTGTTGTCGGGGTGGTTGTAGCCCTGGCGCACGCCTTCGTTGATGGCGTCGTCCAGGCTGCCGGTGAAGCCCTCCCAGCGCACGTCCATGCCGACTTTCAGGAACACGTTGACGATGCCGGTGTCCTGGCAGATCGGACGGTGGCCGGTGGCGCTCATCTTGCTGTTGGTCAGGATCTGCGCAATCGCGTCCTTGGCCGCCGGGCTCTGCTCGCGCTCGTAGGCGCGGGCCAGGTGGGCGATGTAGTCGGCCGGGTGGTAGTAACTAATAAATTGCAGGGCGGCGGCAACGGATTCGATGAGGTCGGCTTGTTGGATCGTGGTCATGGTTGGCGTGAGGTGGACAACGCCTGTTGACAGGGGTTGCTTTTGATTACTGGGATGAACGGCTATGCTGAAACTGAAACTACCACCCTCCATTTTGACAGGTCAGGCCTTCCATCATGCGTACACCCTCCACCATCCGTAGCGAGCGCGACACCTTCGGCCCCATCGACGTTGCGGCCGACCGCCTGTGGGGCGCGCAGACCCAGCGCTCGCTGCAGAATTTCGACATTTCGGGCGAACGCCAGCCGACGGAGCTGATCCGGGCGCTGGCGCAGATCAAGCGCTCTTCGGCCCGCGTCAACCAGGCGCTGGGCCTGCAGGACGCGAAAAAAACCGATGCCATCGTCGCGGCGGCCGACGAGGTCATTGCCGGCCGGCACCCGGACGAGTTCCCGCTGGTGGTCTGGCAGACCGGCTCGGGCACGCAGACCAACATGAACGTCAACGAGGTGCTGGCCAACCGGGCCAGCGAGCTGCTGGGCGGCGAGCGGGGCGATGCGCGGCTGGTGCATCCGAATGACGATGTCAACCGCAGCCAGTCGTCGAACGACGTGTTTCCGACCGCCATGCATGTCTCGGCGGCCGTGGGCATCACGCGCAGGCTGCTTCCGGCGATGGCAAGGCTGCGTGCCACGCTGGCGCAAAAGGCCCAGGACTTCGACGGCATCGTGAAGATCGGCCGCACCCATCTGCAGGACGCGACGCCGCTGACGCTGGGCCAGGAGTTCTCGGGCTATGTGGCGCAGCTGGCGCATGGCGAGGCGCATGTGCGCGCCGCGCTGCCGCATCTTTACGAATTGGCGCTAGGCGGCACGGCCGTGGGCACCGGACTGAATGCCCCCAAGGGCTATGCCGAGCAGGTGGCGGCCGAACTGGCGTCGCTGACCGGCCTGCCGTTTGTCACCGCGCCCAACAAGTTCGAGGCCATGGCGTCCTGCGATGCGCTGGTCCATGCCCATGGCGCGCTCAAGACGCTCGCCGCCAGCCTGATGAAGATCGCCAACGACGTGCGCTGGCTGGCCAGCGGCCCACGCAGCGGCATCGGCGAGATCAGCATTCCCGAGAACGAGCCGGGCTCGTCCATCATGCCGGGCAAGGTCAACCCGACGCAAAGCGAGGCCCTGACCATGCTGGCCGCCCAGGTGTTCGGCAACGACGTGGCGATCAACTTCGGCGGCGCGTCGGGCAATTTCGAGCTGAACGTGTTCAGGCCCATGGTGGCCTACAACTTCCTGCAGAGCGTGCGTCTGCTGGCAGACGGCATGGTGAGCTTCAACGACCACTGCGCTGTGGGCATCGAGCCCAACCGCGAGCGCATCGCCGAACTGGTGGGCCGCTCGCTGATGCTGGTGACCGCGCTCAACCCGCACATCGGCTACGACAAGGCCGCTTTCATCGCCAAGAAGGCGCACAAGGACGGCAGCAGCCTGCGCGAGGCAGCCCTTGCGTCGGGCCACGTCACGGCCGAGCAGTTCGATGGCTGGGTGGTGCCTGGGAACATGGTATAAAAAAAGCGCTACCAGCTATTATTTTTATAGCTGATAGCGCTTATCAGTCATGCGCTGGAGGGTGTTTTGACTATAAATTCATGCCGGCGACGGCTTGTCCGGGCTTCAGTGGTCCTTGGCGGCAATGGCCGACATGATTTTGTCGGTATAGGCAATGGCGATGGCCGACAGCAGGAACGTGATGTGAATGGCCGTCTGGGCAATCAGCACGCGGTCGCTGTAGTTGTCGGCATTGATGAAGGTTTTGAGCAGATGAATCGAGCTGATGCCGATGATGGCCGTGGCGAGCTTGACCTTGAGCACCGAGGCATTCACATGGCTGAGCCATTCGGGCTGGTCGGGGTGACCTTGCAGTTCCATGCGGCTGACGAAGGTTTCATAGCCCCCGACGATCACCATGATCAGCAGGTTGGAGATCATGACCACGTCGATCAGTGCCAGCACGACCAGCATGATCACCGTTTCATTGAGCGTTGTGATGGGCGCGGTGGTCTTGTAGCCGATGCTGCTGATCAGCGCCTGCAGGGCCGTCTGGTTGCCGAACGCGGCTTCGATCAGGTGCAGCAACTCGACCAGAAAATGCACCACATAGACCGCCTGGGCCGCAATCAGCCCCAGGTAAAGCGGCAACTGCAGCCATCGGCTGGCAAAAATCAGCTTGGGCAGCGGGCGCAGGGGAGAAATTTTAAGCGGGGTGGGTAGGGACATCATCTCAATCGTTAACGGGATGACAAATTGTAGAGTGCGCTGCCGAGCGCTTGAACCGGGTTGACTATTTCGTTTTAATCAGCCTACGGAATCATCGCCCTGCCTTGCGGCGCTGTGTCGGCGGGCACTCCAGTGAGTCAGCCGGTAGGCTGGTCGATAACAATGACGCGGCGGGCCAGCAAGAACGTCCGTCAGTGGCTTGTAAGTGCCATATCCGAAAGTACGACGCATTCAAAGCAACAAGGAGACATGCGAATGAGCACCCCTGACACATCCATCCAGTCCACGCTGATCGAAAACCGTATTTTTGAGCCCGCTCCGGACAGGGTGCAGGCCGCGCGCATCTCCGGCATGGCCGCCTACAACGCGCTGTGCGCCGAGGCCGCCCAGGATTTTGAAGGCTTCTGGGCCCGGCTGGCGCGTGAAAACCTGAGCTGGAAAAAGCCCTTCACGCAAGTGCTGGACGAGTCCAACGCGCCGTTCTACCAGTGGTTTGCCGATGGTGAGCTCAACGCGTCGTACAACTGCCTGGACCGCCACCTGGGTACGCCGACCGAGAACAAGACCGCCATTGTTTTTGAAAGCGACGACGGCAAGGTCACCCAGGTCACCTACAAGGAACTGCATGCCAGGGTCAGCCAGTTCGCCAGCGCGCTCAAGGAAATGGGGATCCAGAAGGGTGACCGGGTCGTGATCTATATGCCGATGACGGTCGAGGGCGTGATTGCGATGCAGGCCTGCGCCCGCATCGGCGCCACGCATTCGGTGGTATTCGGCGGCTTTTCGGCCAAGAGCCTGCAAGAGCGCATCCAGGACGCCGGCGCCGTGGCCGTCATCACCGCCAACTTCCAGCTGCGCGGCGGCAAGGAACTGCCGCTCAAGGCCATCGTCGATGACGGCATTGCCATGGGCGGCTGCGACTCGATCAAGAACGTCATCGTCTACCAGCGCACAGCTACCCCTTGCAACATGGTCGAGGGCCGCGACAGCCTGATGCACGAGGTCACGGCCAGGGCCCATCCCGTCTGCGAGCCTGAATTCGTCGGCGCCGAGCATCCGCTGTTCGTGCTCTACACCTCCGGCTCGACCGGCAAGCCCAAGGGCGTGCAGCACAGCACCGGCGGCTACCTGCTGTGGGCCAAGCTGACGATGGACTGGACGTTTGACCTTCAGCCGTCCGATGTGTTCTGGTGCACCGCCGACATCGGCTGGATCACCGGCCACACCTACATCGCCTACGGCCCGCTGGCCGCCGGCGCGACGCAGGTGATCTTCGAGGGCATCCCGACCTATCCGAACGCCGGCCGCTTCTGGCAGATGATCGAAAAGCACAAGGTCACGATCTTCTACACCGCGCCCACCGCCATCCGCTCGCTGATCAAGGCGGCCGAAGGCGATGCGGCGGTGCACCCGGACCGCTCCGACCTGAGCAGCCTGCGCATCCTGGGCTCGGTCGGCGAGCCGATCAACCCGGAAGCCTGGATGTGGTACTACAAGAACATCGGCCACGAGCGCTGCCCGGTGGTCGATACCTTCTGGCAGACCGAAACCGGCGGCCACATGATCACGCCGCTGCCAGGCGCCACGCCGCTGGTGCCGGGCAGCTGCACCCTGCCGCTGCCGGGCATCATGGCCGCCATCGTCGATGAAACCGGCCACGACCTGCCCAACGGCTCGGGCGGCATGCTGGTCGTCAAGCGGCCGTGGCCGGCGATGATCCGCACCATCTGGAACGACCCGGAGCGCTTCAAGAAGAGCTATTTCCCCGAGGAGATGGGCGGCACGATCTACCTGGCCGGCGACGGCGCGGTGCGCAACATCGACAACGGCTACTTCCGCATCACCGGCCGCATCGACGACGTGCTCAACGTGTCCGGCCACCGCATGGGCACGATGGAGATCGAGTCGGCGCTGGTGGCGCACCCCCTCGTGGCCGAGGCCGCCGTGGTGGGGCGGCCCGACGACCTGACCGGCGAGGCCATCGTCGCCTTCGTGGTGCTCAAGCGCTCGCGCCCGGTTGGCGACGAGGCCAAGGCCATCGCCAAGGAACTGCGCGACTGGGTCGGCAAGGAAATCGGCCCGATTGCCAAGCCCAAGGACATCCGCTTCGGCGACAACCTGCCCAAGACGCGCAGCGGCAAGATCATGCGCCGCCTGCTGCGCGGCGTGGCCAAAGGCGAGACCGCGCCGCAGGACACCTCGACGCTGGAAAACCCGGCGATTCTGGAGCAGCTGGCGCAAAACCTGTAAGTCCGGGAGCATTCGCTGCGCCCAGCAAAAAGCCCGTCACGAAGACGGGCTTTTTTCATGTCAACAGGCCAACAAAGGCAAACCGGCGGCCCGCGGCCTGTACTGCGACGGAATTATTTCTGAGCCAGAACCCAGGCGACCAGCTTCTTGGCTTCGGCAGGCGTGACCTGGGCGTTGGCCGGCATTGGCACGGGCCCCCAGGTGCCTGAGCCGCCCTTGAGGACTTTGGCCTCCAGCTTGTCAGCGGCGTCCTTCTGGCCGGCGTATTTGGCGGCGATGTCTTTGTAGGCCGGACCGACCAGTTTCTTGTCGACGGCATGGCAGGCCATGCAGTTTTTTGCTGTTGCCAGTTGCAGATCAGCCATGGCCGGAGCGCAGATTGCAAAACCTGCGGCCACCGACGCGATAGCCAGGAGCGTGCGTTTGAATTTCATGGATAGCCTCGTTCGGGAGTGGAGTGTGATTCGGTTACAGTGAATTAACGCGATTGTAGGGGCGGGGGTTGACCCCGGCATTTGGCCTCTGGCGCGCATGGGCTTCATCGAGTTTTCAGGAGTTGGCGATGTATTTCTTGTTGATCGGAGTTTTGGGCCTGGCCCTGAAATACCTTGAAATCGATCCGGTGGCGGGCTTGAGCTGGTGGCTGGTGCTGTCGCCGTTTGCGCTGGCCGTCGCCTGGTGGGCCTGGGCGGATGCTTCGGGGTATACCAAGCGCAGGGAAATCGAGAAGATGGACGGGCGCAAGCAAAAGCGGCTGGACAAGCAACACGATGCCTTGGGCATGCTGAAAAAACCACGCAAATAGACATTCAGTAGACATGTGGCGCTTGTACCTGCCCTGCGGCCAGGTGTTGATAGGCCGGCAATGAAAAAAGCCCATGAATCTGTCGTTCATGGGCTTTTGTTTGTGCCAACCCGTCAGGGCTTAGTAGTCGTCAAGCACGGCGCCTTTGCTGGCGCTTGAGGCATTGAAGGCAAACTTGGCCTGCACGCCCCGGTTGTAGCGCGGCGCCGGGGCGGACCAGCCGGCCTTGCGCTTTTCGAGTTCCGCATCGCTGATGTTCAGTTGCAGCAGCAACTGCTTGGCATCGATGGTGATCGAGTCGCCTTCCTGAATGAGGGCAATGTTGCCGCCAGCTGCCGCTTCCGGCGCGACATGGCCGACCACCATGCCCCAGGTGCCGCCCGAAAAACGCCCGTCGGTGATCAGGCCCACGCTCTCGCCCAGTCCGGCGCCGATCAGCGCACCGGTCGGGGCCAGCATTTCCGGCATGCCGGGGCCGCCCTTGGGGCCGAGATAGCGAAGCACCATCACGTCGCCGGCGACGATTTTTCCGTCCAGGATGGCCTTCAGGCCCGACTGCTCGTCATCAAACACACGGGCCGGGCCGGTCATGACCGGATTCTTCAGGCCGGTGATCTTGGCCACGCAGCCTTCGGGCGACAGGTTGCCCTTCAGAATCGCCAGGTGGCCCTGGGCATACATCGGCTTGTCGATGGGGCGGATCACGTCCTGGTCGGCGCGCGGCGCGTCGGGCACGTCGGCCAGCACCTCGGCAATCGTCTGGCCCGAGATCGTCAGGCAGTCGCCGTGCAGCAGGCCGGCGGCCAGCAGGGTTTTCATGACCTGCGGAATCCCGCCGGCGCGGTGCAGGTCCACCGCCAGGTACCGACCCGACGGCTTCAGGTCGCACAGCACAGGCGTCTTGACGCGCACGCGCTCGAAGTCGTCAATCGTCCACTCGACGCCGGCCGCATGGGCAATCGCCAGGAAATGCAGCACCGCGTTGGTCGAGCCGCCGGTCGCCATGATGACCGCTACCGCATTTTCAATCGACTTGCGGGTCACGATGTCGCGCGGCTTGATGTCTTTTTTGACCGCCTCGATCAGCACCCGGGCCGATTCCTGGGCCGAGTTCAGCTTCTCGTCATGCGGATTGGCCATGGTGCTGGAGTAGGGCAGAGAAATGCCCAACGCCTCGAACGCGCTGGACATGGTGTTGGCGGTGTACATGCCGCCGCAGCTGCCGGTGCCGGGAATAGCGCGGCGCTCGATCTGCAGCAGGTCCTCGTCGCTCATGCGGCCGGCCGCGTTCTCGCCCACGGCCTCGAACACGCTGACGATGTTCAGGTCCTTGCCTTTGTAGCTGCCCGGCAGGATGGTGCCGCCGTAAACATAGATAGCCGGCACGTTGGCGCGCAGCATGCCCATCAGGCCGCCGGGCATGTTCTTGTCGCAGCCGCCGACCACCAGCACGCCGTCCATCCACTGGCCCTGCACGCAGGTCTCGATGCAGTCGGAAATCACTT
>JAQGLT010000008.1 GCA_028292745.1 Polaromonas sp.
AAACAGCTCTGTGGCATTGTTCATGGTGGGGCACCTTCACACGCATTTGGGAGATGCCATTTTTGACCCAAGGCCTATCTGCTGTCACCCTGATACCGCAGCGCTGCTTATCCAAAACTCAGGTTAACTAGCATGGCGCAGCTCATAACAGGTACCCTTCGTTGCGTGCCAGGTCATAAAGACCACGCGGGATCAGCGCCTGCCTAATCCTGCGCTGGTAAAATCATGCTCAAGCGTTTGCACCTGTGCATAGGTGTGGGTCTGGCCTCACGGGCGAAGTTGCCAATCAGTTCCTTTCTCCTCGTGTCCATGCTGATCACCGGCTCGCCCCTGGCCAGATATCCGACCTTGAGCTTGGCGATGTAGCCAAACTGCGCGTTGCAATCCGGATGCGTGCCCATCGACTGTTTCTTGCCCGCCAAGCGCGTAGCCCAGGGCGTGCTTTTTGAGCAGCATTCGCACCGCGTGACGGCTCGCTGGCGTGCCCATCTGGCCCAAGCGCCGGCTGATTTCACGGCGAAACAAATTGGGTACCACAGCACCCCATGGTGCATCTGGTGGCCCGCCGTGAACTCGGCCAACAGCGCGAGAAAATTCGCGTTGAGCGCAGCGGTGCTGGCAATCAGCTGCTCGGGTCCGCCGCCTTTTTTCGAATCCGGCCTGGCGCGGGATCAACGGGCAACGCCAGCCCCGTCAAACCTCAGCGCACCGTCTTGGCATCCAGGCTGTATAAACTTGAAACGGCGCTGATGCCTCCGCTTCCGAACTTGGTCGCCTCAATGGCCGCGTAGCGCCGCCGGTCACTTTCCAACAGCGTCGCAACCAGCCGCTTCATCTTGATCTCGATATCTTGCGTGTAACCCGTCTGTGTGCTCGTTCCTGAATATTATGTGCCCGGCGTGCTTCTTCAAAAATATTGGACAACGCCAGGTTTTTATCAGGTATTAGAAGTTATTTCAGGCCGCATTCCAAATGCGCCGTTCGCGCCCCCTCGCGGACCTACCGAGCTACGATCAGCCATGATCTGGCATACAAGGTCCGTCTGTTTCACTCCCGGCTGAGCGCGGTCCTGACCGAAGCGTAGAAAGCTTTTTCAGCAACCAGCCGCACGCAAGGGTTCTAGGCCCCGCGCACCATTGCCATGACCTGTCCCGCATCCAGCGTAGCCGCCTTTTGCTGGATCTGCGGCAAATAGTCAGCCTGCATCCTTTTGGCCGGCTTCAGCAGGCCCTGGTAGGTTTCGCGCAGCAGTGCCGTGTTCATGACCCGGCCGCCGGCATAGTAGTGCTTGGCCAGTTGTCCCAGCGCATAGGTGGTGGCAAACGAAAACGCCATGCCGGTGCCGGCGCTGCCGACCGTGCCGATGGTTCTGCCAGCCATTTTTCCCAGCAGGCCGCCCAAGAGCTTGCGGCCAATCTGCTCCAGGTACTGGGAGGTCAGGCCCACGCCCGCCGCCGCGATGAATTCCTTCACATGGCCCTGGTCGAGCGTCACGCCGTGGGCCTTGCCGATGCCGTAGACCATCTTGACCTGCAGCGGAATGATGGCCATTGACGCCCACGACTGCGGCAGCAGTTCGAGCGCGCCATTGACCAGCGCATGGTTCAGAATGGAGCGGTCCAGCTCGGCCCCATTGGCGATGGTTGGCACGGCGGCAATCGCCGGCGCAGGCACCGGTAGCGCGGTATCGGGCCGGTCGATTTCAGCAAGTGCCGCTGCCTGGGCGTCAAACGCCCGGGTTTGGGCCGGGTCCAGCGCGAGCTGCTGCTGCAAGTCTGCCAGAAAGCTGCGCTCCGCCTCGGTCTGCTGGCCGTCGGCATCGCAGACACAGACGGCCATTTCATAGGCCAGCTGGCGGTGGCTGGCGTCGTTCAGCTTTTGCACGGCACTCTCGATCCGGGTACGCTTGAGCAGCACCTCCTGGTACAGGCGCGGCAGGTTGAGGGCGTTGGCTTCAGAGGACAGCGACTCGGCGATACGGCGGATTTCCTCGCGTTCGGACTCGGCCTTGGCGCCGTCGGCAAAGGCGGCAAACAAGGCGATGGACAAAAGGGCTTCTTGCTGTTCAGGGGTCATTAGGAAATTCTTTCAAGCTCGGGAAATGGCAACTAGGAATGGCCCGCATGCCATCGAAGGAATGCATCTACTGGGCGGTAGGCCGATTGGTCATAATAAAACCGCGTTCTCCGGGCGGCTAAATCTGGCGAATTTCTCATCGGATCCGGTGTGGATTTAAGCCGCAGACCCGGCCGTTCCATTTCGTCTGGAACGCGATACAACCCGCCCGACAAGGACGCCCCATGAGCCTGCTCAGTCCCGTAAAGAACCAGCTGATCGAGGTTAGAGTCGGACACAACCGAAAGACAGCTGATTGACCAGTGGCTCAAGACACTTTAGGCACTGCGGGAAATGTATATCGAACAAGACAGTGAGGCACATATAAGGTGCCCGGTGCCCGGTGCTGGCGGATTGGATGCCCAGATCGACGTTCGCATCGCGGGTCGATCTTTTACGCTGCTGCTCAAGATTTAAAAAGCCGTCTACCCCAGAGATGCGCGCCAGGCGCTGTGGCAGTTAGGCCAGGCGACTCACGACCAGTCTAAATCACACAGTAACCTCTAATCGGTACCAATCCTGGTTGCTCAATCCTCGTCCTTGGGCAGGCCTGTGTAGTCGATGTGGTGCTGAATGACGCTGGAAAGCCTGGCTTCATCGTTCACCCGCCCGCCTCCTTCTCCTCGCATTCGTCGCAGGGCTGCACTTTGGTCATGATCAGCCTTTTGCAGCGCTCGCCGGTCGATGGTCTCATCATCTTCAAAAGGCTCCTCAAGCGGCACCCAGTCTTCAATGCCCAGCTCATCCCGCCAGGATTGGCTGGCAGCATCCTGCGCTGGATTCAGATCAGGCTGCGCATCCTGGCCATCCCGGGATTTTGCCAAGGCCCTGCTTTTCTCCCTGTACTCGTTGAGCTTGTCCAGCGCTGCGCGGTCCAGCTCGGAGGGATCAGCAGTCGGCGCGAGCGGGAACGGGTAGTCATCGAGTGGCTTTTCGTCCAGTGGGTCAAAAGCGACCACCAGGCAGCGCTCGATCACGGCCAGGCTCACCACGCCGTGCCCGTGCTTTTTCATGCCGCCGAGCAACCGTGCAGCGAGCCTGTCTGCCGCCAGTTGCCGCACCTCATCGGTCAAATCGGCGCGCATGGCTCCCTGCGCCTTTGGGGGTTGCACCAGCGTGTTGCCGCCGCGCTTGATGTTGACGCCGGCGGCAAAGGCGTCGATGGCCAACAGGCTGACGGCATGGACCAGTCCCGAAAGGGCTTGGTCATCGGCTTTGTTACGCTGCACCGGCTCCAGCCTGTCGCGCAGGCCAGGCACATTGAACGCCCAGGTGCTTTGCGGACCTTCCCCGGTGAACACAAGTCCACGGGTGTAAAAGCCGAGTTTGTTCTTGAACCAGTACTTGGCCAGCGCCTTTCTGCGCGCGGCGATGGCGCGTTGACGCCGTGCAGTCGCCGTGAACTCATGGGCGATTCGCTCGCTCACCCGTTCAGCGCCTTTCTTCACGGCAGGCAGGTTCCATGCCTGTGCATCCCGTGCAGAACCCGTGGTGGCCAAAGCTAGAAACTTCTGGGTGCCTGCGATGGCCGAAAAGGTGATGGCGCCGCCGCCGTCATGCAAAACCCGGCTGACCCGCTCTACAAGGAAAGGCGCAAGATCAAAAGCCATGTCCGGGACCAAAAGGGTTTTGCCGCGCGCCGTTTTGACGGGCGTGGTCTTGCCCTCATAGGCTTCGCTCGTCATGTACCGATACACCGCGCTCAGGGAGATTTCATAGGCCGCTTCGTTGAGGGGCAGCGTTGCAACCTGTTCGCGCGTGATGCGCAGCAGCTCTATGTTGCAGCCCCAGCCGGTCGGCCAGCGGTACATCACCAAGCCGCGGACCGGGAAGGAGTTTTTCTCGGAGAGCCAAAGCCGGGTCATCGGCCCTGGCGGGCGCATTTTCGTCGGAAGTTTTTCGCCTTGCTTGTCGGTTTGCATATCGATCCAGGTTTTCTATGGAGAAAGAGGGTGGTTGAAATCAACCCAGGCTGCTTATTCACAGCTGATGCAATTATGGGGCACGCTGAAAAAAAATTCTGAATGGCAAAGTTTGCTTAGGCAACCCCATGCGGCGTCCATCGGAATCGGTCAATTCCTCAGGGTTGGTCCACGCTATATCACTAGGCAGGCGCCTTCGCGCCGCAACCATCAGCGAACCGGTAAGGCTGTGTCCTGGCGACTTTGGAGGAGCTGAGTTTTTCTAGCGTTCCATAAACCGGGCGAAGTTGAAGCTTAGATATAACCTGAGTTTTGGATAAGAAAGAGGGTCAGTTCAAGCCAGCGAGTCCCGAGAGTCCAGCAGTGCAATGCGAGGTTTTACAGGTTGCAGGCAATACGCCACGATGCCCGCCATGAGGTTGACGGCAAAATTCATCAGCGAGCGGTGCCGGGTATGCTCGATCTGGCACAAGTTCTTGAGTTCATCGAAGACGGTCTCCACTAAAGAGCGTTTGCGCAGCAGCGCTTGGTCAAACTCGGAGTGAAGGACCTTCAACATGTTTTTGCGCACTCGCGTGACGAGATCAAGCCCCAAGTCCTTTATCTTTTGAGCAAATTCTTTGCCGATGTAGCCCTTGTCGGCGTACAGCTTGCCAAACAGGCCCGAGGCAATGCAGAGCAATCCCTTGCGGTCATCCACATTGCCCGGTGTGACCTTGATGCCCAGCAACTCGCCCTGGTGGTTGATGACCACATGCAGCTTGAAGCCATAGAACCACCCAGTGGACGACTTGCCTCGCTGGGCAATACTCTTGAAAACTCTGTGGCG
>JAQGLT010000011.1 GCA_028292745.1 Polaromonas sp.
GCCGTCAACCTCATGGCGGGCATCGTGGCGTATTGCCTGCAACCTGTAAAACCTCGCATTGCACTG
The DNA here is from genome assembly GCA_028292745.1 of Polaromonas sp. Lineage (GTDB taxonomy): Bacteria > Pseudomonadota > Gammaproteobacteria > Burkholderiales > Burkholderiaceae_C > Polaromonas. Next base: position 67 of record JAQGLT010000011.1, read on the forward strand.
CTGGACTCTCGGGACTCGCTGGCTTGAACTGACCCTCTTTCTTATCCAAAACTCAGGTTAATCCAGAAATAAAAAAAGCAGGAGAAAGGTAAACCCCTCTCCTGCCTTTTTCAGACGCGCCATTTAAAAATGACACGTTGGGCTTACAGCCGCTTAAGGACGAACGACAATGTCGTTACGCACGCTTCTAACATTCTTGACGCCACGCGCAATATTTTCAGCTTGCGATTTTTCTGCAGCGGATTTGGCAAAGCCGGACAGTTGCACGGTGCCATTGAGTGTTTCAACGCTGATAGAAGATGCGGCAACAGTTTTGTCCTCAACGAACTTGGCCTTGACAGCAGTGGTGATGGCTGCGTCGTCAATATAGGAGCCAGCAGTCTCCTGACCACGCCCCACGGCGCAGCCGCTGCCAATAATGGTGATGCCAGCCAGGGCTGCGAATGCGATTGCGCGAGCGTATTTCATAGAGGTTCCTCTTCGAGTTAATTTAATTGAGTTGGTGCAAAGTTAAAAAAGCCTGTCGACTAGCGGCACCACGCCTTTCGACCTGCACATAGGTTTACTAAGGAACTACAGATCGAGCCAGTCTTTAAGCTCGTCCGCATGCTCTTCTTCATCTGCCAGGATGTCTTCCAGCATACGTCGTGTCGTGGGATCTTTATCGGCAAGGAGCGAGATCATCTGGCGATAAGCTTCGACGGCAATCCGCTCGGCGATCAGGTTGACCCGAACCATCGTTTTCAGGTCATTGGATTCATCATAGTCAGCATGGCTGCGTTGCAGCAGTGTGCTCGGCGAAAAATCCGGCTCGCCGCCCAATTGAACAATTCGCTCTGCGATTCTGTCGGCATGCGCCGCCTCTTCCTTGGCATGAACAAGAAATTCCTCAGCGATCTTGGGCGATGAAACTCCGCTGGCCATGAAGTGGTGGCGTTTGTAACGCAGTACACACACCAATTCGGTTGCCAAGGCGTCATTGAGCAACTTGATGATGGAATCGCGGTGCGGCCCATACGCTGGGGTGATCGCACCTTGATCAAGACTGGTTCGTGCCTGATTCAGCGCATCTTGATCTAGGGTCAACTGGTCAGATGGAAAAGTGGCAGTATTCATATTTTTGTACGGATTTCTTCGGCACGATGAGATGCTGTCGAAGTGAATAACGAGGCCAGGGTGGGGGCCAGCCCGGATGATTTCACGGCAGCCGCCACAAGGGTGCTCAAGGAAACCATTCGCCATGGTCGAAGCACAACGGCCGCCGCACCGACAGTGGCAGAAATGCCAAGAAGCTTAAATGGATGAGCACTTGCATAATCACTGAGCAAGGGACGGGCCAGCTCTGCTGCCGTGCTTGCCGGATGGTGTTGCCACCACACCCGAGCCGCATGTTTCACCATCCTTAAAGTCCCGGTTTTATGGCCAGTCGTGTAAGGTTCATCTGCCTCCATGAATTCATCGTCAACCTTGTTTTCAACGTCGCGATGGTTTCGGTTCATGTGTCTGACAATCGCTTTGCGACTGATTGCCAGGCGTTCTTGAGGCGTTATTTCTGTAGCGAGGGCCATGCCGGGTCTTTCCGTATAGGTCTTCAAGCAACGGTGCGTAATGCTTGCGCATCACTTTCAATCTGCGCCTTTAACTCCGGAAAGCGCTCACTCTTCAGTGGTTTCATGGCGATCATCACGGCAACAATAAGCAATACCAAGGAAACCCCCGGTACTGCAACCAAAATCCAATGGAACTGGTCCTGCAAAAACCCCAGCATCAGGGCCGTTCCGGCCAGTCCAAGAAAGACCACCAACGCCAGAATGGCAACCACTCCAGCTACTATGCGCGCGATTAACTCTGTCCCTGCACTGGTCGCCTCTTTATGAAACAGTGCGCCATAAGCTGACAAGTGGTTAATAACCAGGTCCGGCCTTTGCACAATAGTAGAAAAAAGCGGGTGCAGCATAAGTAGAAATCAAGTTGGCATTAGCAGTGGAAGGGATTAACCGCGTTCTTTTTAGTAACGGTTGTGGTTGCGATTACGTGACACGGACACTAGAAGGGCGACTGTAGCGCCAACAGCAGCAGCCATGAGGACAGAGCGCATGGGTTGTTCTGAAACATAGCGGGTGGTCGCATCCGCTGCATTTTTAAGCGACTTTTCAGCACGCTCTTTGGCTTCAGAAGCCATGTCAAGGCTCTGGCGAGCCATTTTTTGCGCTTTGGATGCCAGCATGTCTACCATTGGGTCCACGCTGCCACGCAGTTCGCGTACTTTGTTTTCTGCCATTTCCAGAGCCTGGTTTGCTTGCGCACGTGTTGAATCAAGTGCCTTATTGGCAGACTCCATCATGTCATCAGAAGCTTTACGCATTGCTGGAACAGCATCACGGGCCATATTGGAAGAGGTATTTGTATTCATATTTATATTTCCTTTAGAGTGAATAAAACCAATGAAGAGGCAGCTCTACACAACGCAATAAGTTACGCAATGACATTAATTTTTCTTTATCAAGCCGATCAAGAAACTGCCTAGTGCCATGATAGCGAACAGAAAAAAGAGGATGTTGGCGATCTCAACTGCACCTGCTGCAATCCCGCCAAAATCAAATAAGGCAGCAATCAGGGCAATGACAAGAAAGACCACTGAGTAGTACAACATTTCCATCCCTGCAATGGTTGTAGCGTTTCGGGTAATTACGCTTTATTGATGTCTTTCGTAAGCTTAATAAAAGGCTTGGCGTCCTTTCATCGGCTATGAACCTGACCCTATGTCAGAGTGAGGGGTGGGACATTGTAGGAAAAGGATGACATTTTGTTACATGCTGTGCCTGCTGTATCGTTTGGCTGGTAACTTGTTTAAGGAGCGTCAGAACTTCTCTTATTTAGAGCGATTTGGGCAGCAACGCGGAAACCTGAGTGCCGCTCCCCTCCGTGCTTGTCACCGTCAACTTTCCGCCAGCGGCCTCGACGCGGTGCCGCATGCCGGCCAAGCCATGACTGCCGGGTTTGATATTTTCAAGCTTGAAGCCCATGCCGTTGTCTTTGACATCAACCGTGATGAATCCCTCGAAGCTCTGCAAGCTGATCTCTACCTGAGTTGCATTGGCATACTTGGCAATATTGGTCAACGACTCCTGTACCAGCCGGTAAACAGTCAATTGAGCCGACCCGCCGAGTTCGACTGATTCGAGATCGGTTGCAATGGAAAGGCCGGATCGTTCTTCGAATTCGCGCGCCAAAATCTCCAGCGAGGCCACCAGCCCCAGGTGAGACAGCGATGAAGGACGCAGATCTTCAACAATGCGTCGCTTCAAGGCAATTCCTGTATTGAGCGTGCTGGTCAAGTGTTCAAGACGCTCTGATGCCTCGGGCAGATTACCGGCCAGTCTTGACTTAAGCCTGGCGACATCGAGCTTTGCCGCTGTCAACAAGGCGCCCAGCTCATCATGCAGTTCGCGTGCCAGATGACCTCGCTCATCCTCGCGTACGTTTTGCAAGTGCGTTGCCAGCTCGGCAAGGCTGGCCGTCCGCTCGCGAACCTGTTTCTCCAGCAGATCGCGCTCCCGCGCCAATGCCTCTTGTTCGCGCTGACCTGAAATGAGCAAGGCCTTGGTCTGCATCAGATACATATAAAAAGCCAGCAGCCCTACCAGGGCCGTGGTGGCAATGCCAATACGAGAGAGTTGCAGGGCTTTTTTAATCTGCACCTGGCCCTGTTCCATTTTCATGATGCTGCTGGCTGACAGCTTGGCCGATTGCTCGCGGATGGCTTCCATCTGTTCCTTGCCCACATCAGTGGTCAGGACAAACTTCCAGCCATCCTCATTGCCTTCCTTGCGCATGCGAACACTCAGGTCCATTTCGGCCATTTTTCGTGAAACATGACGCGATAAGGCATCGAAGTCGCCGAGCAATTCAGGCTGCAGGGTAAAAAGCTGACGCAGCAGATCAAGATCCTGGGTGATATCTTCTATTGCAACGTCATAAGGCTCAAGGTAGCGCTGGTCTCCGGTCAGCAGGTAGCCTCGTTGGCCTGTTTCTGCCTCCAATACCTGGCGTACCAGACGATTGATGGCGCTGCGCGTTTGCTGCGCATGCTCAAGGTTGGCAATGGCAGTTGTCGATTGCTGAAAGCTGGTTTCATTGATAAAAATCAGAAAAGCGGCAGCCAGCACGGCAAGCGGCAGACTGACGGCAATTTTGAGCGAGTCAAATTTTTTCACGGATAGCTCCAGTTCAATGCTTCTGTGACTAACTCGTCAATAATGAGCAGTGATAATCAACGCAGTTGTTTCCGTCAGGCAAAGCCTTTTACGGGCTTGCCGGGCAGTACAGGTTTTATAGAAAGAGAGCGACATGATAAAAATTGGAATTGTGGATGACCATGCCATTGTGCGTTCGGGACTGAAGCAGTTTTTCTCGGACCAAGTGGATTTGCGGGTTGTAGGAGAGGCCGCAAGCGGTCGCGAGGCCATCGACCTGGTTCGAAATGTCGAACTGGACATTTTGGTGATGGATCTGTCAATGCCAGGTCAAAGCGGCATTGATGCTTTGGCGATGATCCGTGCCAAGGCGCCGGACGTGGGCATCCTGATTTTGAGCGGTTATCCAGAGGAGCATTACGCGGTCAACCTGATTCGTCAGGGCGCCAGTGGCTACCTCAACAAGGAATGCGACCCTTCAGAAATAGTCGATGCCATACGTGTGATTTCCCTGGGCAAGCGTTATATCACGGCGGCCGTGGCGGAACTGCTGGCGCAGCAGTTGAATCGCCCCAAGGACGTTGCTGCCCATGAACAACTTTCTGAACGCGAATTCCAGGTGTTTTTGAAGCTGGCCAAGGGTGAAACCGCAGGGGATATTGCCAAGGCGCTTTCGCTCAGCGTTAAAACTGTCAGCACATATCGCACACGCGTGATGGAAAAAATGAGTCTCGCCTCCAACAGCGATCTGACGTACTACGCGCTTAAAAACAAGTTGATTGATTGAGCAACGCCGCGCTGCCTATGGGAGTTTGAAGCGCAAAAAGGCTGTTTCTAATAAGAAGCAGTTTCTACGGGTGGCTGCATCCATTAAAGAAATACAAAGCTGCCGTGGCCGCAATCAGGAGGGTTTTCCAGCCTGAGGCGTAGTTAGTGCATGCTGCTGCAGGCAGTAATCCACTAGAGCGTCAATTTCATTGGATTTATCAAAGACGGCATCTACGCCCAGCTGGGCGCAGCGTTGCCGGATATCAGCCGTAGCGTAATTGCTGAGAACCACCACTTTTTGCCGAGAGGGGCGATTCCTGCACGCAGCAAGTACGCCCAGTCCGCTGCCTTGTTTCAAGAACAAATCGACTATCGCCAAGTCCCACTCCTGCCGGTTCTCGATAAGCCAGGCTTTGCCTTCGTTTTCTGTTTCTGCTGTGCCAACAGCAACGATGCACGCCAACTCTTCTAGCGTTCCAATCAGATTCTCCCGAATGGTTGGGTTGTCTTCGACGATATAGGTTTTCAGTCTCACGAATCATATCCAGTTAACGATGGCGAGAAATTCGGTGTGAGTCGCGAACAGCCTGCCAATGGGCTAACAAGAACAAAGAACGCCAAAGCTTGTCTTGTGTCTTAATGTATCTTTCGACTGATAGACGATTGTGCCAGTGCCCTAGGCAGGTATTTGTAAGGCTTTTCCGATGGTTTCCTGTCAGCCACCCGTAGGCAGCTGCCGACAGCTTTTCATCACGTTTTCCGACCCATGAAAAATAGCATTTCGCGCATAGTTACTGTTGCGCTATTGGGTTTGCTTTCCGAAAAATAAGATTTTTTCTGGTTTGCGACCTGGTTGTATGCCCGCATGTAAAAAGCAGCCTAAATTCACCAAATCATGAACAATTCACTGTTGAAATCCACAATTTTTCAGCGATGGATGATTGGTCTGGTCACCCTGGCGGTTGTTCTTGTTGCCCTGGCGGTTTTTTTTCCTTGGGATGTGCTGCGTGGGCCAATCAATCGCTATGTATCAGAGCAATTGGGAAGACGTTTTGAGATTACAAAACATCTTTCGGTGAAACCCGGTTTTACGACCAATGTACGGGTACAAGGTATCGAGATAGCCAATCCCGAATGGGCACACGAGCCTTATTTGCTCAAGGCCACGGAAGCTGAGTTTGATATTAAGCTGCTGCCGCTGATTACCGGGAAAGTGGTTCTTCCGCGCATCAAGCTAACTGAACCCAACGCTGGCCTGCAAATAGAACCCGATGGTCGTCGAACATGGGCGCTATCCCGAGATACTTCTGATACAGGAGCCGTGCCCGAGATTGGCACTGTCATCGTGGATCACGGCAACGTCAATTACCTTGCCCGGGCACAGGCTGCCAATCTGAACGTCGAGTTTTCACTGGCGCAAGAAACCGGGAATGAATTACCGTTGAGCTACAAGGCAAGTGGCAAATGGAAAAACGAAGCGTTTACAGCCAATGGCCGTACCGGGGGGGTGTTGGAGTTCAGTAAAGATACCCAGGCGGCATTTCCGATGGAAGTGAATGCCGTTGCCGGGAAAACAAGTTTGAAAGCCCAGGGCTCGATTGCCAATCTTGCGGAACTCGGCAGTATTGACGCGACGTTTGATCTGCAGGGCCAGAACCTGGATGATCTTTACAACCTGTTGGGCGTCGTGTTGCCTTCTACGCCCGCCTACAAGCTCCGTGGCAAGCTTGAAAAGCAGCAAAGGCTTTGGAAAATCACCCAGATGCAGGGTGTTCTTGGAAAATCCGATCTGAGCGGAGCCCTTAATTTCGATCAGTCTGCTGCTGTGCCACTTTTGACTGGCAAGCTGCAGTCAAAAATTATGGACTTTGAGGACTTGGCCCCAGTCATTGGCATGGTACCCGCCAACAATGCAAAGCCAGCAGCAACGCCAGCAGCAAAGCCAGCAGTCAATGCTGCTTCCGCTAAAGCGGCTCGATCCGAGGCTGCCAAGAAAAATTCTCAGATTGGTACAGCGCCAGGCAAGGTGCTGCCGCGCACACCCATAGATGTCGCCAAAATAAAAGCCATGAACGCTGATGTGACTTACTCGGCTGCCGATATCCGGCATGTGAAAGAACTTCCGTTGGATAAGGGTTCGGTGCATGTGAAGCTCAATGCCGGGGTTTTACAGCTGGAGCCCATTTCCCTTGGGGTTGCAGGCGGGTCGGTGGCGGGCAGTATTCGGGTGGATTCCACCATGTCTCCTGCAGCCTTCAGCACCAAGCTGGACATACGCGCCTTGCAGCTTAATCAGCTGTTTCCTGCGGTGGAGAACACCAAAACCGGGTTGGGAAAACTCAGCGGGCAATTCGACTTGAAGGGAAGAGGCAACTCGGTTGCCCAAATGCTCGGCTCTGCATCGGGTGATGTGGCGGTCCTGATGGGAAAAGGCGAGATCAGCAACATCCTGCTTGAGTTCATGGGCTTGGATGGAGGGGAAGTCATCAAGTTTTTGCTGCGGGGCGACCGCACCGTGCAGCTGCGCTGCGCTGCTGCCGCGTTTGATGTCAAGCAGGGGCTGATGAGCAGCCGTGCGATTGTGCTGGACACCAGTGACACTGTCATCACAGGGCAGGGTCAGGTCAGCTTGGCGAATGAAACGCTTGATATCCTGCTCAAGCCGCAACCCAAGGACATGAGTATCTTGAGCCTGCGGTCACCCTTGCGAATCGGCGGTACGTTTGCCGACATGTCTGCTGGACCTGAGAAGTCTGCACTGGCGGGTCGGGTGGGAGCTGCCCTGGTGCTTGCTGCCATTAACCCCTTGCTGGCCTTGGCCGCGACGGTGGAAACCGGACCGGGTGAGGACACCAATTGCGGCGCAGTGCTGAAGCAAGCGGCAAAATCAAATGCATCAACTATGGCGCCTAGGGCCGCTGGAACAGCGAACAAATAAACGCAGGCTTCTGGATTTCTTGGATTAGAAGCTGGCTGCAACGGCTGAAGTGCCGCAAACGGTACACGCGCTGTTGCGTGCCAGCTGCATGGCGTGCCATGCCATGTCCCTTCCATCAAGCATCAACAGTCGTCCTGTTAACGCATGGCCTATACCGCACAACAGTTTCAACGCCTCGGCTGCCTGAACCGAGCCAATGATGCCTACCAAAGGCGCGAAAACGCCCATGGTGGCGCAGTGCGTCTCTTCGACCACCTCTGACGCGGGAAAAATGCAGGCGTAGCAGGGCGACTCCGCGCTGCGTGGGTCGAAGACGGCTACCTGGCCATCAAGACGTATTGCAGCGCCTGACACCAGGGGCTTGCGGTGCTTGACGCAAGAGCGGTTGATCATGTGCCGCGTTGAAAAATTGTCGGTGCAGTCAATTACCACGTCTGCTTCAGGGACGAGTTGGTCAAGAAGCTGCTCATCAGCCCGCTTTATCACGGGAATCACCTGGACATCGGGATTCAGCGATGCAACGGCCTGAAACACCGAGTCTGCCTTGAACTGGCCGATGCGCTCCACCGTATGGGCAATTTGCCGTTGCAGGTTGGTCGCGTCCACAACGTCATGGTCAACAAGCGTCAGTTGGCCCACGCCAGCGCTGCCTAGGTACAAAGCCACAGGTGAGCCCAGCCCACCGGCGCCAATGATCAGCGCCCTGGACGCGAGCAGCTTTTCCTGGCCTTCAATTCCTATTTCCTCCAGCAAAATATGCCGGGAATAGCGAAGCAATTGCGCATCGTTCATAAAAAATAAAAAAGCCACCGAATTTCTGGCTGCGGTTGGTTGTTGGGTAACTACTAGTGCCGCGTCACGTGAGAACTGCCGGGTCTCGCTGGCCTTTGCCGCGCAGCGCCGACGCGATCTCTCGACACTTTTCGCGTGGCGAGACACTAGAGCGAATCGCCCTGGCTGGCTTTAACAGCATTTTTAGCGGGGCTTGGTTGCTATTAAATTAATAGCAACCAATGCACTACTTATATGCGCTAGAGGCCTATTTGATACTGAAAGGTGTGTGCTGGTGAAAACCAGGTCGCGCTAGCAACTTATGACCAAGGAAAGCCCGTCCGGCTGCGAACGGGCCTGGTTTCATGCGCACGGAGGCGCGGCCTGGGGCTAGTTGTCTTTTTTCTCGTTCTTGGGTTCGACAACGGCGGTTTTGCTGACCAGTACCGGCCGGCCCTTGAGCTGGTTGATGGCTTGCGCCAGCGGAAAATCCCTGTCGCTGCCCAACTCGGGTGGCCGCCGCTGTTCGGGTGTCTTTTTCGCCTCTTCTTCAAGGCGTTTCAGCGCTTCTTCCCTGGCCTTTTCACGGCCCGCATCTTTGGCCTCGGTGCCCTGGCCACTGTTGAGGTGCTTTTCCAAGTCGGCTTCACGGGTCCGCAATGCAGCGAACGGACTGCCTTCGGCCGTTTCATCAACCATCACATCGGGAATAATGCCGCGCGCCTGAATCGACTTGCCGCTTGGCGTGTAGTAGCGCGCAGTGGTGAGCTTGATTCCGGTATCGGGCCCCAGCGGGCGTACGGTCTGAACCGAACCTTTTCCGAAGGTCTGGTTGCCCATGATGATCGCCCGCTTGTAGTCTTGCAGGGCACCCGCCACGATTTCGCTTGCCGAGGCAGAACCTTCATTGACCAATACCACCAGCGGTACGGTTTTCAGCGCTGCCGGGAGGCGTTTCAGCGGGTCGGGACCATTGCGGCGCTGGTAAAACTCGGGCGAAGCCTTGTAAGTTGATTTGCTCTCACTCAACTGGCCATTGGTGGTCACCACGGTAACGTTCTCAGGCAAAAAGGCGGCAGACACCGCAACTGCCGCATCGAGCAAGCCGCCTGGGTCGTTGCGCAAGTCAAGCACCAGGCCTTTCAGGTTGGGTTCCTGTTTATAGATCTGCTCGACCTTGCTGACGAAATCGTCCACCGTGCGATCCTGGAACTGGCTCAGTCGAATCCAGGCATACCCCGGCTCGATGACTTTGCTGCGAACCGACTGCGTTCGAATTTCTTCGCGTGTGATCGTGACCGGAAAGGTACGACTTTCGTCCTTGCGGAAAATCGTCAGCAGCACCTTGGTTTGCGGTTCGCCCCGCATCTTCTTGACGGCATCGTTCAAACTCAAGCCCTTGACAGCCGTGTCATCGATGCGGGTGATCAGGTCATTGGGCTTCAGGCCGGCGCGGTCGGCAGGCGAGCCTTCAATGGGGGAGACCACCTTGACCAGGCCATCTTCCTGCGTGATTTCTATCCCGACACCGACAAAGCGACCCGAGGTGCCTTCGCGAAATTCCTTGTACGACTTTTTGTCGAAATAGACCGAATGCGGATCCAGGCTGGCGACCATGCCGGAAATGGCGTCGGTGATCAGCTTTTTTTCATCCACGGGTTCAACATAATCCGTCTTGACCATGCCAAAAACAGCAGCCAATTGCTGCAGTTCTTCCAGTGGTAAAGGGGCCATGCCTGCGCGCGCCACTGCTTGTAGCTGTACGGTGGTAAGGGCACCCGCCATCGCACCTATTGAAATCCAGCCTGCTATCTTGAGCTTATGACCCATAAATCTTCCTAAACCTGTTGAGGAACCCGTGCCCCCGGCATCAAGGGCAATATACACCTAGGACTCAGACTGAGCATTGCAGTTCCGCAAGCCGTGCCTTGCAACTGAGTAATAGTTGGGCCTAACCGGGAGTTTCCAAGGCCGAGTGGCATATGGTCACAAATTCGGGTTGCCACTGCAATGACAGGGGCATTGGCAGCCAGGCAAGTCGTCGCCAACTGCGGGACAAATCATGGGCACTTATGCCGACACCGCTTTACCCTGAGCACCCACAGCGGCAGCGGCCTTGGCGGCTGCTTCGCTGTCACCCAGGTAGTAGCTGCGCACGGGCTTGAGGTCTGCATCCAGTTCATAGACCAGCGGAATGCCATTGGGAATGTTCAGGCCAACGATGTCGCTGTCTGAAATATTGTCCAGATACTTGACCAGCGCGCGAATCGAATTGCCATGGGCCGCCACCACAATTCGCTTGCCGGATGTGATGGCAGGGGCCATCGCTTCGCGCCAGAAAGGCAGGACGCGCTCGACGGTGTCCTTGAGGCATTCGGTCAGGGGCACTTGGCCAGGGAGAAGCCGGGCATAGCGTCTGTCGCCCCGTTCGCTGCGCGCGTCGTCGGCGGACAGTGGCGGCGGCGGCGTGTCATAGCTGCGGCGCCATACCAGCACCTGCTCGTCACCAAACTTCTTGGCTGTCTCGGCCTTGTTCAGCCCCTGCAAATCACCGTAATGGCGTTCGTTGAGCCGCCAGCTGTGTACCACCGGAAGCCAGGTCTGGTCCATCTCGTCCAGTACATGCCACAGCGTGCGGGTGGCGCGCTTGAGCACACTGGTGTAAGCCACATCGAATTCGTAGCCTTCTGCCTTGAGCAGCTGACCGGCATTTTGGGCTTGGGTAATTCCAGTTTGCGTCAGATCGACATCGGTCCAGCCGGTAAAGCGGTTGTCCAGGTTCCAGGTTGATTCGCCGTGGCGGTTGAGCACAAGTTTATGCATGGTGATTCAAAAAGTGAAATGGAAAAAGGGAAAATAAAAGGCTGCCAAAGGCCAATGCTTGCCTGCATTCTAAAATCACCGGTTAAGTGAACAAATATACAAAGGTACTACGTGAAATTCCTAATTGATAACTGGATGCTGATTTTGGTTGCCCTTTCGTCAGGCAGCATGCTGCTTTGGCCCATGGTGGCCGGCAGCATGAATGCCGGGGCGCTGACCGCCAGCGGTGCCGTGCAGCGGATCAACCGCGAGAAAGCGGTGGTTATCGATGTGTGCGACCCGGCCGAGTTTGCGGCCGGCCATGTGGGCGGCGCAAAAAACGTGCCCCTGGCCGAACTCGAAACAAGATTGCCAGGCGTGGTCAAGAACAAGGCCTTGCCCTTGATCCTGGTCTGCGCCAGCGGTGCCCGCTCGGGCCGTGCCGTGGCGATCGCCAAAAAACTCGGCTATGAACAAGCCCAATCCATCGGAGGCGGGCTCAAGGCATGGAAAGAAGCTAATCTTCCTCTCGAAAAAGCCTGAATGCGCTGGGGCCCAGCGGGCTCAGGACGGACGAGGTGCTGGCCGGCACTGGTCCGCTTACTTTAATTTCACTTTTACCCGGCAGCGTTGCACGGGAGCAGACCTGGAGAACACCATGCAAACCGTCAAGATTTACACCACCGGCTCCTGCCCTTATTGCATTCAGGCCAAGCAGCTGCTCAAAGAGCGCGGCGTCACCGAATTGAATGAAATCCGGGTGGACATGCTGCCAGGTGAACGGCAGAAAATGACGTCGATCACCGGCCGGCGCACCGTTCCCCAAATTTTCATCGGTTCGACCCATGTGGGCGGGTGCGACGACCTCATGGCGCTTGACGAGCGGGGTGGACTTGAGCCGTTGCTGTCCGGCCGGACCTGAGCCGCGGGCATTGCCGCGCTGGCTTGAAGATGGCGCCGCAAGGCCATCACGCGCCGCATAGCCTGAGATAATGCGCGACTGCCTCTGCGCTTTCCGGCGCGCTCCGTGGTGCCACATGCAGACTTCATGCTTCCACTTTTTAACACCTTGACGAAAGAACACCATGGCCGAAGCCAATCTTGATCCCGTATTCCAGATCCAGCGCGTTTACCTCAAGGACATGTCCCTGGAGCAGCCCAACTCGCCTGAAATCTTGCTGAACCAGGAGCAGCCGTCGGTGGAGATTCAGCTTGGCGTGGACGCCAAGCCTGTGGCAGACGGCCTGTTCGAAATCACGGTAACGGCGACAGTCCATACGAAAATCGAGGAAAAAACCGTTTTCATGGTGGAAGCCAAGCAAGCCGGCATTTTCGAGATTCGCAATATGGAAAACGAGCAGCTCGGAGCCATCCTGGGGATCGCCTGCCCGCAAATTGTGTACCCTTACCTGCGCAGCAATGTGGCTGACATCATCCAGCGCGGCGGTTTTCCGCCGGTGCACATGGCGGAAATCAACTTCCAGGCCATGTACGAGCAGCAGCAGGCACAAGCCACGCTGGCCACGCCAGAAGCACCGCAAATCATTGTCTGATGGGCTGCCGGGCAGGTGTGTCCCGGCGCGTCATTTCTAAATCCATTTCCATTTCCATCCGATGCGTCGCTGTGTCGCCTGCCGTGCCGCAGCACCGTCGGCGGCTTCGCGTCTGGTCTTGCATTGAAATGGAAACGAAATCAGCCACATGAAAATTGTTGTTCTGGGCGCGGGTGCCTGGGGAACCGCCCTGGCCGTCAACGCCGCGCGCATCACCGATGAAGGGGTGCAGCGGCATGAGGTGACCTTGTGGGCGCGCGATGCGGCCCAGATGAAACTGCTGCAGGCCGAACGCACCAATACCCGCTATCTGCCCGGCATTGCCCTGCCGGAGCGCTTGTTGCTGCAGGGCGGCGAGGCTTCGCTGACGCAGGCGGTCGCGGGGCAGGACATGGTCATCTTGGCCACGCCCGTGTCGGCGGCGCGCGGCATGCTGCAGCGTCTGCAGCATATTTCCGTGCCCCTGGCCTGGCTGAGCAAGGGGTTTGAAGCGCCTCTGAGCGTTGACCCTGCGTTCCCCGGTTCCCCTGTTTTATCAAAGCCGTTTGGTTTGATGGTGCATGAAGTGCGGGCGCAGGCTGCCGCTCATCTAAGAGCCGGAGCATTCAGCGGCCCCAGCTTTGCGCTGGAAGTGGCGCGGGGCCAGCCCACCGCGCTGGTGGCCGCCAGCGAGCATGCCGAGGTCCGCGAGGCGCTGGTCGCCGCCTTTCACAGTCCCAGCCTGCGGGTCTACGCCAGCGACGATCTGGTGGGTGTCGAGGTCGGCGGGGCTGTGAAGAACGTGCTGGCCATTGCCGCCGGCCTGTGCGATGGCTTGGAGCTTGGGCTGAATGCCCGCGCCGCGCTGGTCACCCGGGGACTGGCTGAAATGACCCGGCTGGGCGTTGCGCTGGGCGCGCGTGCCGAAACCTTCACCGGCTTGTCCGGCATGGGTGATCTGGTGCTGACCGCCACTGGCGACCTGAGCCGCAACCGCAAGGTGGGCCTGCTGCTTGCACAGGGTAAAACGCTAGCCGAGGTGCTGGCGTTGCTTGGCCATGTGGCCGAGGGCGTTTACTGCGCCCGTACGGTGGTGCAGCGTGCCGCCGGCCTGGGGGTGGACATGCCGATTGCCCAGAGCGTGGTCGCGCTGCTCGACGGCCGGCTCAAGGCATCCGAGGCGGTGGCAATGCTGATGGAACGCGAACCCAAAACGGAACTGGCCTGCTACTGAATCAATAGCTGGTGAGGCCCCCGGTGCTTGCGCTGATGCCGTCTTTTGTCTCTGTCTTGCGCAGCACGATGGTCAGCAGCAGCGACGCGTCCTGGACTGCCGCCAAGGCATGGTCTTCCTCACCCCGCAGCCAGACCAGCTGGCCGGCTTTCATGCGCTGGATGGTTCCACCGGCGGTGAGATCGACTTCACCTTCCAGGCAGTAGATAGTGACTTCGCCCTTGACCCAGTGGGAAGGCATGGTTTTGCCTGCAGGCATGGCCAGGCGCATCACCTCCAGTTCATCGCTTTTGAACAGCGCGATGTTGCGTGCTTCGCCGTGTTGGTTGCTGAAGGGGGGGACGTCGATAACCTGTCCGGGTGCGGCATGTGCAATGGCCATTGGTGAACTCCATGAAAGCGGCATGAGTGCGCTGACCTGTTTTATACCTCAAGCGGCTCTGCAGGGCCGCCCCGGGCATGCGCTGGCGGGCAGTTCTGACCGGCGACCACACTTTTTTAATAAAAATGCCCTGTAGCGCACGATGCATAAGAATACTTTGCTATTAAAAAAATAGCATAAGGCATGGGCTGCTGAACCGGTTGACCCGCTCAGATCTCCAGGTTGTCGATCAGCCGGGTGCTGCCCAGCTTGGCTGCGCCCAGCACGACAAGCGGCTCATGGGCCAGCGGGCCTTGCGGCGGCATCAGGTCAGCGCGGCGGCGCACCGTCAGGTAGTCGGGCTTCCAGCCGCGCCGCGCCAGCGCCTGCATGGCCTGCGCTTCAAGCGCGCTCAGGTCGGGCACGCCACTGGCGTTGCGGGCGGCCTCGCCCAGCGCGCGCAGGGCCTGCGAGAGGTGCATGGCTTCGGCTCTTTCCTCGGCGGAGAGGTAGCCGTTGCGCGACGACAGGGCCAAGCCGTCGGCGGCGCGTTGGGTTTCACCGGCCAGGATGTCGATTGGCAGGGCAAACTGGCGCACCATCCGGCGCACCACCAGGACCTGCTGGTAATCTTTTTTGCCGAAGGCAGCCACGCCGCCCGGCATGCCGGCGAACACGCAGGAAAACAGCTTCATCACCACGGTGCTCACGCCGATGAAAAAGCCGGGCCGGAAGTGGCCTTCCAGGATATCGGCCAGATCATTGGCCGGATGGACCTTGTAGCTTTGCGGCTCGGGATACAGCTCTTTCTCGCGCGGGGCGAACACCACGTCACAGCCGGCGGCTTCGAGCCGCTCGGCATCCGCGCCCAGCGTGCGCGGGTAGCTGTCGAAGTCCTCATGCGGTGCAAACTGGAGGCGATTGACAAAAATACTCGACACGGTGACATCGCCCAGCGGCTTGGCCTGCTTGACCAGGGCAATGTGCCCCTCGTGCAGGTTGCCCATGGTGGGCACGAAAGCCGGGCGCCTGAAGCCGCTGAGTTGCTGGCGCAGGTCTGCGATGGTGTGGACGATATGCATTTTTGTTCCCTGAATATGGGCCGCCGGCGGCCGGTCTGGATGAAGTCGAATTGAAACCGTGTCGTGCTACCAGGCGTGGGTGGCGTTGACTGGAAAGCTGCCGTCCTTCACGGCGTGGACATAGGCCTCCATGGCGCCGCGCACGCTGGCGGCGCCTTCCATGAAGTTGTGTACGAACTTAGGCATTTTCCCCAGGTTCATGCCCAGCATGTCGTGCAGCACCAGCACCTGGCCCGAGGTGCCGTTGCCCGCGCCGATGCCGATGGTCGGGCAGCGTGTCAGCAACTGGGTCACTTCGGCGGCCAGCGGCACCGGCACCATCTCCAGCACCAGCATGGACGCGCCCGCGTCCTGCAGCGCGCTGGCTTCGCGGCGCAGCAGCGCGGCCGATTCATCGGTTTTTCCCTGGACGCGGTAGCCGCCCAGGGCGTGGACGGTTTGCGGCGTCAGGCCCAGGTGGGCACAGACCGGAATGCCGCGCTCGACCAGAAAGCGCACGGTGTCGGCCGTCCAGCCGCCGCCTTCGAGCTTGACCATGTGCGCGCCCGCCTGCATCAGCACGGCGGCGCTGCGCAGCGCCTGCTCTTTTGACTCGTGGTAGCTGCCAAAGGGCAGGTCGCCGAT
This sequence comes from Polaromonas sp., assembly GCA_028292745.1. Taxonomy (GTDB): domain Bacteria; phylum Pseudomonadota; class Gammaproteobacteria; order Burkholderiales; family Burkholderiaceae_C; genus Polaromonas. The sequence continues at coordinate 16,375 of JAQGLT010000011.1, forward strand.
CAGCCAGGCCACACCGTGCGATCTGCGCAGGCCGTTGGCAACGCATTCGGTGTGGTGGCGCATGGTCTCCAGCGACACGCCGACCGTGCTGCTCAGCCCCTGGCAGACCATGCCCAATGAGTCGCCGACCAGGATGCATTCGACGCCGGCGGCATCGGCCACGGCGGCAAAGGTCGCGTCATAGGCGGTCAGCATGGCGATTTTTTCGCCCTGGACATGCATTTCGCGCAAGCGCGGCAGGCTCATGGGCCTGCGCGCCGACGAGGAGGACGAGGGCGGCAGCGTGCCGTAGGGCGTGGCAGCCGGCTGGGCCGGCGAGGCTGTCCCGGCAGTGGAAGGGTTTGCAGAAATCATGGTCGCTCCAGAAGTAGCGAGAGTCTAATCCGGCCAGCGCGGGGTTGCCACCAGCCAGTGGCGGGGCCGGCCGGTCGCTTTACAGGGCGCCGGGCGCTGAACGGTTCATGCCCAGGCGCTCCAGCAGTTTGGCGTCGGCCTCGGTGTCGGGATTGCCGGTGGTCAGCAGCTTGTCGCCATAGAAGATCGAATTGGCGCCGGCCAGAAAGCACAGCGCCTGCACCGCATCGCCCATCTGCTGCCGGCCCGCCGACAGGCGCACCCGGGCGGTCGGCATGGTGATGCGCGCCACGGCAATGGTGCGGACGAATTCAAACGGGTCCAGCGCGGCCAGGCCCTCCTGGCCGGCCAGCGGCGTGCCTTCGACCTTCACCAGGTTGTTGATGGGCACGGATTCCGGGTAGGGCGTGAGATTGGCCAGCTCGGCCACCAGCCCGGCGCGCTGGCGGCGCGTTTCGCCCATGCCGACGATGCCGCCGCAGCAGACCTTCACCCCGGCGCTGCGCACCCGCGCCAGCGTGTCGAGCCGGTCCTGGTATTGGCGGGTGGTGATGATGTCCGCGTAAAAATCGGGCGCGCTGTCCAGGTTGTGGTTGTAGTAGTCCAGGCCGGCGTCCTGCAGCGCCTCGGCCTGGCCGTCCTCCAGCATGCCCAGCGTGGCGCAGGTTTCCAGCCCGAGCGCCTTGACGGTGCGGATCAGCTCGGCGACCTTTTCAATGTCGCGCTCTTTCGGCGAACGCCAGGCCGCGCCCATGCAAAAGCGCGTCGCGCCGGCCGCTTGCGCGCGCTGGGCGGCCAGCAGCACTTCGGCCGGCTCCATCAGCCGGCTGGCCTCCACGCCGGTGTCGTAGCGGGCAGCCTGCGGGCAGTAGCCGCAGTCCTCGGCGCAGCCGCCGGTCTTGACCGACAGCAGGGTGGCGAATTCGACCTGCGCGGGATCGAAGTTGTCGCGGTGCACGGTTTGCGCTTGGTGCATCAGCTCGGGAAAGGGCAGGTCGAACAGCGCCTCGATGGCGTCGATGCTCCATCGGCCAGTGTGGCTTTCAGGGGCAGAAGCGGCCGGCGGGCGCGGGCGGTGCAGGGTGATGGGTTGCTCGGTCGTCATGGTCGCGGTCAGGGTCATGGTCTTTTCCTTCATGAAAATTGGGTTGGAACCGTCTCTCAAGCGTTGGCCGCCAAGGCATCGACAGATTCCCGGGCCAATGCGGTCAACGCCTCGATCAACTGGTCGACATCGGCCTCGGTATGCGCCGCCGACAAGGCGATGCGCAGGCGCGCCGTGCCCTCGGGCACGGTGGGCGGACGGATTGCGGGAACCCAGATGCCGCGCGCACGCAAGCCGGCCATGGCGGCCAGGGCCGCGTCGTTGCGCCCGATCAGCAGCGGCTGGATTGCGGTTTGGGAGGCGCCGAGCTGCCAGCCGCTGCCTTGCAGCCCGGCCGCCAGACCGCTGCGCAGGCGGCCGACCAGCCGGCACAGATGCGTGCGCCGCCACTCGTCCTGCGCGATTCGCCGCAGGCTGGCGCTCAGGGCGCTGGCCAGCATGGCGGGCGCGGCCGTGGCAAAAATGTAGCTGCGGGTTTTTTGCAGCAGCCATTCGACCAGCGCGCTGTCGCCTGCGACGAAAGCGCCGGCTGCGCCGGCCGCCTTGCTCAAGGTGGCCATGTAGAGCACGCGGCGCGAGGCGGCGGCGCCGAAGAGGCCGGCCTCGGCCAGGCTGCCGCGCCCTTGCGGACCCCGCACGCCGAAGCCGTGCGCATCGTCCAGCAGCAGCAGCGCGTCATGGCGTTCGCACAAGGCGAGCAGGCCGGCGATATCGGCGCAGTCGCCATCCATGCTGAAGACCGCATCGGTCATCACCAGCTTGCGCCGGGCACTGCTGTGCGCCAGTTCGCGCTCAAGGGCGGGCAGGTCGGCATGGGCAAAGCGGTGAATCCGCGCGCGCGACAGGCGGGCGCCGTCGATCAGGCAGGCATGGTTGAGCGCGTCCGAGAAGATCGCGTCACCGGCGCCCACCAGCGCCGGCACAATGCCGACGTTGGCGGCGAAGCCGGCGTAAAAATAGAGCGCGCGCGGCAGGCCGACGAATGCCGCCAGCTCGGATTCCAGCGCTTCGTTGGCGGCGCTGTGGCCGCTCACCAGCGGCGAGCCGCCGGAACCGACGCCAAACGCCTGCGCGCCGGCGCAGGCCGCCCGCACCAGGTCGGGATGCGTGGACAGGCCCAGGTAGTCGTTGCTGCAAAAGGCCAGCATGCTGCGCCCGTCCACCTTGAGGCGGGCGCCGCCGTCCGGCGTGACCACGGCGCGGCGGCGGCGCAGATGGGCGCGGTCGAGTTCGACCATGCGCAGCGGGAAGTCGTCTAGCCAAGAGGAAGGTGTCATTGCCATTCGAGGGGAAGGTTGAAAGCGACCGCGCGCGGGTCGGGCGCGGCTTGATGGGGAATGCTGGCCAGCAGCGGCGCCTGGAGCTTTTGCCGCAAAAACGCAATATTGTCCTGCTGCGCCAGCATCGCCGGATCGACATGGTTGGCCACCCAGCCCGCCAGCACCAGCCCGCGCGCGCGAATCGCTTCGGCCGTCAGCAGGGCATGGTTCAGGCAGCCGAGCCGCAGGCCCACCACCAGCACCACCGGCAGGCCGAGCGCCTGGGCCAGGTCGGCGCCGGTCTCGGTGCTGGAGAGCGGCACCAGAAAGCCGCCCGCTCCCTCGACCACCACCGCATCGGCCCGCTTCGCCAGGGCGCGGTGGCAGGCCACCAGGTGGGAAATGTCGATTCGCCGGCCCGCGCGTGCCGCGGCGATGTGCGGCGAGACCGGGTCGGGCAGCAGCACCGGGTTGTCGAGTTCGGGCGGCACGGCGCAGGTGGAGGCGGCGCGCAGGGCCAGCACGTCCTCATTGGCATCCGTGCCGTTGATGCGCTCGGTGCCCGCCGCCACCGGTTTCATGCCCACGACGCGGGCATGGCGGCGTGCCAGCGCATGCAGCAAGGCGGTGCTGACCAGCGTTTTGCCAACGCCGGTGTCGGTGCCGGTGACGAAAAGGGACAGCGCCCCGCCAGCGCGCTCAGCCATGGGTGCGGCCTGCGTCCGCCAGCGTGGCGTTCAGCGCCGCCAGCGCGCCGCTGGCCAGGTGGGCGGCGGTTTGCGCATCCAGCACATAGGGCGGCATGGCGTAGAGCGTGTTGCCGATGGGACGCAGCAGCACGCCGTGGGCCAGCGCGTGCCGTGCGTAGCGGCCGGCGAAACCGGCTTGCGGGGGCCTGCCGTCAAAGCCTTCGTCGATGTCCCAGGCCCAGATCATGCCCAGCCGGCGCGCGTGGCGAACCGACGGGTGCCGCGCCAACGGCGCGAAGGCCCGGTCCAGCGTTTGCGCCAGCTCGGCGTTGCGGCGCAGCGCATCGGTCTGCTCGAACAGCTCCAGCGTGGCCAGCGCCGCCCGGCAGGCCAGCGGGTTGCCGGTATACGAATGCGAGTGCAAAAAGCCCCGGGCGACTTCGTCGTTATAAAAGGCGTCGTACACCGTGTCGGTGGTGAGCACGGCCGACAGCGCCAGCGTGCCGCCGGTCAGGCCTTTGGACAGGCAGATGAAGTCGGGCCGGATGCCGGCCTGCTGGTGGGCGAACATCGTGCCGGTGCGGCCGAAGCCGGTGGCGATCTCGTCGGCGATCAGGTGCACCTCGTAGCGGTCGCACAGGGCGCGCGCCTCGCGCAGGTAGGCGCTGTCGTGTATCGCCATGCCGGCGGCGCACTGCACCATCGGCTCGACGATCAGGACGGCGGTTTGTCGATGGTGCTGTTCAAGCCAGTCTTTCAGGCCGCCGGCGGCGCGCCGGGCTGCATCCGCCGCGCTCTCGCCGGGCATCGCCAGGCGGGCGTCGGGGCTGGGCACGGTGGCGGCCAGGCGCACCAGGGGCGCGTAGGCTTCGCGAAAGAGGGCGATGTCGGTCACCGCCAGCGCGCCCACGGTTTCGCCGTGGTAGCCGCCGGCCAGGCCGATGAAGCGGCATTTTTCCGGCCGGCCGGTGTTGCGCCAGTAATGCGCGCTCATCTTCAGCGCGATCTCGGTGGCGCTGGCGCCGTCGCTGCCGTAGAACGCATGGCCCAGGCCGGTCAGCGCGCCCAGCCGCTCCGACAGCTCGACCACCGGGGAGTGGGTGAAGCCGGCCAGCATGATGTGGTCCAGCCGGTCCAGCTGGTCCTTCAGCGCCGCCTTGATGTGCGGATGGCCGTGGCCAAACAGGTTGACCCACCAGGAACTGATGCCATCGAGGTAGCGCCCGCCTTCCAGGTCGTACAGCCATACGCCCTCCGCGCGGGCAATCGGCAACGGCGGCTGCGTTTCGTGCAGCTTCATCTGCGTGCACGGATGCCACACATGGCGCAGGCTGCGCTGGGCCAGGGATGCGTTATTCAAGGTGGGTCTGCCGCAAAGTCAGGCCATCTGGACCGGAATCGTCGAACGCTCTTCCTTGATGCGGTTGTCCGGGTTGACGAACACCAGCTTCGGCGCAAAGCCCGCCACCTGCTCTTCAGGCACCTGGGCGAAGGCGGCAATGATGACCAGGTCGCCCACGGCGGCGCGGCGCGCCGCCGAGCCGTTGACCGAGATGATGCGGCTGCCGCGTTCGGCGCGGATCGCGTAGGTGATGAAGCGCTCGCCGTTGTTGATGTTCCAGATGTGGACCTGCTCGTTCTCGCCCAGGTTGGCGGCGTCCAGCAGGTCTTCGTCGATGGCGCAGGAGCCTTCGTAATTGAGCTCGCAATGGGTCACGGCGGCGCGGTGGATTTTGGATTTGAGAAGGGTTCTGAACATGGTGGAAAAGAGAGAGTCCAAGGAAAGCGAAACGCCCATGCGGTTTGCCGCGGCTGGCCATGGCAGGGCCAATTTTTTGACGCTGTAACATTCGCGACAGTCCGAAGGCGTCGCCCCGGTAGTTTAGGGCACTGCGGAGCGCCCATTTTTACGTTTATTCTGTATGAAAAAGTCATTTGTTTTCAATGCCGAGGGTGTGAGCGCGCTGGCCCGGGCCGATGTCGCCCGCGCCCTTGCCGAGGATGTGGGCGACGGCGACCTGACCGCCGGCCTGATTGACCCGGCCCGCCAGTCGCATGCCCGCGTGACGGCCCGCGAGGCCGCCGTGGTGTGCGGCCGCGCCTGGGTCGAGGCGGCGTTCCAGCAGCTCGATCCGCAGGCCGCGCTGGTCTGGCAGGTGACCGATGGCGAGCGCTGCCAGCCCGGCCAGGCGGTTTTCGAGGTCCGGGGCCAGGCCCGTGCGCTGCTGTCGGCCGAGCGCACGGCGCTGAACTTCCTGCAGCTGCTGAGCGCCGTGGCCAGCAAGACCGCCACCTACGCCGCCCTTGTGGCCGGAACCCCGGCCCGGATCGTGGACACCCGCAAAACGCTGCCGGGGCTGCGCCTGGCGCAAAAGTACGCCGTGCTGTGCGGCGGCGGCACCAACCACCGGGTCGGCCTGTACGACGCGGTGCTGATCAAGGAAAACCACATTGCCGCGGCCGGCGGCATCGTGCAGGTGCTGGCGCAGGCGGGGCGCGTGGCGGCCCAGGCTGATTTCGTGCAGATCGAGGTGGAGAACCTGGGCCAGCTCGCGCAGGCGCTGGCCGCCGGCGCGCGCATGGTGCTGCTGGACAACATGGACCTGCCGACGCTGAAGGAAGCTGTCCGCATCAATGCCGGGCGCGCGGTGCTGGAGATTTCCGGCGGCGTCACGCTCGAAGGCCTGCGGGCGCTGGCCGAAACCGGCGTGGACCGCATTTCCATCGGCACCCTGACCAAGGATGTCAAGGCGATTGATTTTTCGATGCGCTTTGAAGCGCCGCAAGGGGGCCAGTGATGAGCAGCGCAGTCCTGTCCCGGATTCATGTCGACTACGAGCAGCCGCTGCCCGCCGCTGACGGCGAGGCTTCGGTGTGCGCCACCCGTCACGCCTGGGCGCGGGTGCCGGTCGAGCCGCAGCCAGCCGAGCGGGCCGCCCTGAAAGACCGCATCCGCCGCCTGCTCAAGGCGCGCAACGCGGTCATGGTGTCGCATTACTACGTCCACCCCGACCTGCAGGACCTGGCCGAGGAAACCGGCGGGCTGGTGTCCGATTCGCTGGAGATGGCCCGTTTTGGCCGCGACCACCCGGCGCAGACGCTGGTGGTGTCGGGCGTGCGCTTCATGGGCGAGACCGCCAAGATCCTGTCGCCCGACAAGCGCGTGCTGATGCCCGACCTGGACGCCACCTGCTCGCTCGACCTGGGCTGCCCGATCGACGAGTTCAGCGCGTTCTGCGATGCCCACCCCGACCGCACCGTCGTCGTGTACGCCAACACCAGCGCCGCCGTCAAGGCGCGGGCCGACTGGGTTGTCACGTCGAGCTGCGCGCTGGACATCGTGCGGGCGCTCCAAGCGAAGGGGCAGAAGATCTTGTGGGCGCCCGACCGCCACCTGGGCGGCTACATCCAGGCCGAGACCGGCGCCGACATGGTGCCTTGGCCCGGCGCCTGCATCGTGCATGACGAGTTCAAGGCCTTCGAGCTGCAGGCGCTGAAAAAAGAGCATCCCCTGGCCAAGGTGCTGGTGCATCCCGAATCCCCGGCGGATGTGGTGGCGCTGGCCGATGCGGTGGGCTCGACCTCGGCCATCCTGAAGGCCGCCAGGGACATGGACGCGCCCGAATTCATCGTGGCCACCGACAGCGGCATGCTGCACAAGCTGCGCACCCTCAACCCCGGCAAGGTGTTCATCGAGGCGCCCACGGCGGGCAGCAGCGCCACGTGCAAAAGCTGCGCCCACTGCCCCTGGATGGCGATGAACGGCCTGGCCGGGCTGGCCCGGGTGCTGGAAAACGTCGAAAGCGGCGCCGACGAGGTGCAGGTGGACCCGGCGCTCGGCCTGCGGGCACGCCTGCCGATCGACCGCATGCTGGCCTTCACGGCGGCGTTGCGCGGCGGCCAGCCCACCGCCGGGCTGGTGCCGCATATCGGCGCCGCGTGAGGGCGCTGCCGGGCTGTTATTTTTCCTTTCCTTGTGCGTGGATGCCGTCCAAACGCGCCGCCGCGCCTGTGGCAGGTTGCTCCTGTTTTAATAGCTGCTTGCGCTTGTCCTGCCTGCGCTAGAGGCCAATATGACTCTTATTTCGTCAGCAATCACGGCGCGCATCGACTTTTCCGACCCGCATGACCGCGCCGCGCCGCGCCTGCGCCACGCGTTCGGCGCGCCGCGCGCGGTGCTGGTCGCGCAGACCGCGGCCGAGGTGCGCCCGGTGCTCGATGCGGTGCAGGCCGCCGCGCGGCAGGGCGCCTGGTGCGTCGGCTACCTGCGCTATGAGGCCGCCCCGGCTTTCGATGCCGCGCTCACCGTGCACGCAGCGGACGGGCCGCTGGCCTGGTTCGCGGTGCACGACAAGGCATTGCCCTGGCCGCAGCCCGCGCCCGCTGCCGCCGCCGTGCGGGTGGACTGGCGGGCGGCGCTGTCGCGCCCGGCGTTCGACGAGGCGCTGGCCGTGCTGCGGGAGGGAATAGCCGGCGGCCAGTACTACCAGGTCAATTTCACCGCCCAGCTGGCCGGCGTGCTGCATGCTGGCAACGCGGCCGAGCCGGCCCAAGCCCTGTTTCAGGCCCTGCAGCGTGCCCAGCCCGGCGGCTACGCGGCATTTCTGGACACCGGCGACGAGCAGCTGCTGTCGGTGTCGCCCGAGCTGTTTTTCGACTGGCGCGCCGGGCAGCTGCTGACGCGGCCGATGAAAGGCACCGCGCCGCGCGGCAACACCCCCGAAGAGGACGCGGCCCGGGCCGCCGCCCTGCGCGCCTCGCCCAAGGAGCGGGCCGAGAACGTGATGATCGTGGACTTGCTGCGCAACGACGTGTCGCGCATCGCCGCGCCGTTCAGCGTCCAGGTGCCGCGCCTGTTCCACACTGAAGCCCTGCCGTCCGTCTGGCAGATGACCTCGGATGTGCGGGCCCGCACCCGCGCCGGCTGCAGCCTGGCCGATGTGTTCGGCGCGCTGTTTCCCTGCGGCTCGATCACCGGCGCGCCCAAGGTCCGCGCGATGCAGGCCATCGGCGCGCTGGAGCCGGGGCCGCGCGGCGTGTACTGCGGCGCCATCGGCGTCGTGCAGCCCGGCGGCGCGGCCACCTTCAACGTGCCGATCCGCACCGTGACGCTGCGCGGCACCGAGGCCCGCTGCGGCATCGGCAGCGGCATCACCTCCGGCTCGGCGGCCGACGGCGAATGGCAGGAATGGCGCCACAAGCAGGCGTTTCTGGCACGCGCGAGCCAGCCGTTCGAGATTCTGGAAACCCTGGCGCTGGCAGCCGGCCAGCTGCGCCATGCCGGCGCCCACCTGGCGCGCATGGCGGCGGCGGCCGCGCACTTCGGCTATCCCTGGGACGGCGCGCAGGCCCGGCAGTGCCTGGACGCGCTGGCGCAGTCGCATGCCCACGGCCGCTGGCGCGTGCGCCTGCTGCTCGACGCCGATGGACGCGTCAGCGCCCAGGCCCACCCCCTGGAGCCGCCCGCGCCGGCCGTGCGCCTGCAGCTGGCGAACCGTCCCATGGACGAAGCGCACGGCGAATTCGTGCGCTTCAAGACCACGCGGCGGGCGCATTACGATGCGTTCACGCCCACGGCGCCCGGCGTGTTTGACACGGTGCTGTGGAATGCGGCCGGCGAAATCACCGAATGCACGCGCGGCAACATCGCGATGCGGGTCGGTGGAGAATGGGTCACGCCGCCGCTGGCCTGCGGGCTGCTGGCCGGCGTGGGCCGTGCGCTGGCGCTGCGGGAGGGCCGCCTGCGCGAGCGTGTGGTGCGGCTGGAGGCGCTGCAAAGCGTGGAAGGCTGGGCCTTCGTCAACAGCTTGCAGGGATGGCTCGAGGCGGCGATGGTCTGACCGGCACCGCCGCCCGGCTCGCCGGTGGGCGGCGAAATTGCGCCCTTTGCCCGCGCAGCGCGGTTGCCGGACCTCGCGTCAGCCGTTAAAGCGTTTCCTTGACATACGAGGCCCGGTCCATGTCCACGATTTCCACGCTCAGCTGCACCCTCACGCCCTCGGGCCGGGGCGTGAGACGGCGCAGCACCCCGGCGATGCGGGCGCCCAGGTCTTTTTTGGCCTCGGGCGTGCGCCCCGACAGCAGGCGCAGCTGGGCATGCACGAAGGCGCGCGAGGCCGGCGCGGTGCCGATTTCAAAGCGGTCGACCGCCGCCAGGCGGGTTTTCAGGTCGCTTTCGTCCTGCACCTCGGCGCTGCCCGCCACAGCCTGGTTCAGTTCCCGCAGCACCTGGGCCTGGGGGAAGCCGGCCAGGTTGGCGGAGTATTCGACGGTCAGATGGGGCATTCGATTTCTCCAGTAGGAAGTAAAAATAGAAAGGTAAAAAAATGAAAAAAGGCCGCTGCCGCTTCACGCCGCCGGCGGCACCAGCACGGTGGGAAGAGCCTGCGCGGCCAGCGCTGGATAGTCGCGGCTGAAATGCAGGCCCCGGCTTTCGTGCCGGTTTTGGGCCGAGCGCACGATCAGGTCGGCGACCTGCACCAGGTTGCGCAGCTCCAGCAGGTCGCGGCTGACGTGAAAGCGGGCGTAGAACTCCTGGATTTCGCCTTGCAGCAGCGTGATGCGGTGCGCGGCGCGCTCCAGCCGCTTGTTGGTCCGCACGATGCCCACGTAGTCCCACATGAAGCGGCGCAGCTCGTCCCAGTTGTGCGAAATGACGACGGCCTCATCGGCGTCGCTCACCCGGCTGTCGTCCCAGGCGGGCAGCGGGGGTGGCGCGGCGGGGTCGCCGGCCGCCGCCGTGGCCGCTTCAGCCGTATCCTGCGCGTCGATGGACTGGGCCGCGGCGCGTGCCAGCACCACGCACTCGACCAGCGAATTGCTGGCCAGCCGGTTGGCGCCGTGCAGGCCGGTGCAGGCGGTTTCGCCAATCGCGTACAAGCCGCTGGCGTCGGTGCGGCCGGCCAGGTCGCTCAGCACGCCGCCGCAGGTGTAGTGGGCCGCCGGCACCACCGGAATCGGCTCTTGGGTGATGTCGATGCCCAGCTCCGCGCAGCGCTGCAGGATGTTGGGAAAGTGCTCGCGCAGAAAAGCCGGGCTCTGGTGCGAAATGTCCAGGTACACGCAGTCCAGCCCATGCTTTTTCATCTCGAAATCGATGGCCCGGGCCACCACGTCGCGCGGCGCCAGCTCGGCCCGTTCGTCATGCGCGGGCATGAAGCGGGTGCCGCCGGCCTCGGGCGGCAGCAAGAGTTGCCCGCCTTCGCCGCGCACCGCCTCCGAAATCAGGAACGACTTGGCATGCGGGTGGTACAGGCAGGTGGGGTGGAACTGGATGAACTCCATGTTGCTGACGCGGCAGCCGGCTCGCCAGGCAGCGGCAATGCCGTCGCCGGTGGCGGTGTCGGGGTTGGTCGAATAGAGGTACACCTTGCCCGCGCCACCGGTTGCCAGAAGGGTGTGGCGGGCACTGAAGGTCGACACGGCGCCGGTGCCGGCGTCGAGCGCATAGGCGCCGTGGCACCGGTTGCCGGGCCGGTGGAGCTGATGGTCGGTGATCAGGTCCACCAGCATGTGGTGCTCGAACAGCGTGATGCCGGGCGTGCCGCGCACCCGCTTGATGAGGGTTTTCTGCACGGCGGCGCCGGTGGCGTCGGTGGCGTGCACGATGCGGCGCTGGCTGTGGCCGCCTTCGCGGGTCAGGTGCAGCTCGCCGGGGCGGTCGGTGTCCTCCGAAAACGGCACGCCCAGCGTGCGCAGCCAGGCAATCGCCTCGGGCGCGCCTTCGACCACCGCGCGCACGGCTGCCGGGTCGCACAGCCCGGCGCCGGCGATCAGCGTGTCGCTGATGTGCTGCGCGAGCGTGTCGCCTTCGGCCAGCACGGCAGCCATGCCGCCCTGGGCCCAGCCGCTGGAGCCGTCGCTGAGCTCGCGCTTGGTCAGCACCGCCACACGGCGGCCGGGGGCCAGCAGCAGCGCGGCGGTCAGGCCGGCCAGGCCGCTGCCAATGATGAGCACGTCGAAATCAAGCGCAGGCGCGCCGGGCAGCTGGTTCATGGGAACAGTCAAATTTCAGGTTGGAGAGGGCCGGACAGGACAGATCAGGCCGGGGTGTAGGCCAGGCGCACGTAGATCGGCGCAAACGATTCGGCCTGGGTGATTTCGAGCAGGCATTCCTTCGCCAGTTCCAGCAGGGCAATGAAGGTGACGATCAGCACCGGCATGCCGCGCGAGGCGTCGAACAGCGCTTCGAACTCCAGGAACTTGCGGCCCTGCAGCTTGCGCAGCACGATGCTCATGTGCTCGCGCACCGACAGCGCTTCGCGGGAGATGACATGGTGCTGCACCAGCTTGGCGCGGCGGGCAATGCCCTGCCAGGCCTCCTGCAGCTCGATGAGGGTGACATCCGGCAGGCGTGCCTGCGCCGACTGCGGCACATGCCCCCGCGCCAGCAGAAAATCGCGCCCCAGCTGGGGCAGGGCGTTCAATGCCTGGGCGGCCAGCTTGATGCTTTCGTATTCCAGCAGGCGGCGCACCAGCTCGGCGCGCGGGTCTTCGGCTTCCTGATCGGCCGCCGCTTTCTTGGGCGGCAGCAGCATGCGCGACTTGATCTCGATCAGCATCGCGGCCATCAGCAGGTACTCGGCCGCCAGTTCCAGGTTGGTGGCGCGGATTTCATCGACATAGGCCAGGTATTGCCGCGTGAGCGCCGCCATGGGAATGTCGAGGATATTGAAGTTTTGCTTGCGGATCAGGTAGAGCAGCAGGTCCAGCGGGCCTTCGAAGGCCTCCAGGAACACCTTGAGCGCATCCGGCGGGATGTACAGGTCCTTGGGCATGGCGAACATCGGCTCGCCGTAGAGCCGGGCCAGGGCGACCGGATCGAGCAGCCCCGGCAGGGCCGGATGGAGGATGACGGGGGCCGGCTCGGCGGCGGGTTGCGCTTGAAGGGGGGGGACGGGAAGATGCATCAAGCAAGGCGGGGGCGCAATCCATCGGGTTACTTGAACGCAGCTATGAAAAAAGTAGCTGCCAGCGCCCGCCATGCAAAGGCTTCAGGTTGATTTGATGCTTACTTGCCGTTGGGATGGGCGCTGCTGCCATAAACATAGGCCTGCTGCGGCACCCGTGCCTCGCCGTACTCCACCTGGTCGGCCAGGTTCAGGTTCTTGTCCCACCAGATGGCGCGGCCGGCGCGTTGCTCGGATTCGAGCGAAGGTTTTTTCGCCTTGAGATCATCGATGAACGAGGTGATTTCAGAAACGTAATGGGGGCGCTGGAAAATGGACATGGTGCGGGGCTGCCTGAAACGTATAGTGGGGTGATTTTACCGGGGGTCTGCCTTGCCTTCATTGTTTCGTTTGCCGGCGTCCGCCCAGGCGCGGCTTTCATGCGGCGCGGCGCCAGCCGGCGCCCTCACTTCCGTGACATCCATGTCTTCCATCACTTCAAAAAGGACGGTGCTGTGTATGGGCTTGCTGTCGTTCATCGTGGGGCTGGCCGGGTGCGACCAGCAGCGCATCACCGAGCTCGAAGAGGGCGTTGCCACCGAAGCCGATGTGCGGGCCCGCTTCGGCGAGCCCGAAAAAATCTGGGAGGCGCGCGACATGGCTTCGCTGCCCTTGCCGGGCGCAGCGGCCGAGCCCGGCGCGCGCACGCTGGAGTACAACCGCCAGCCCTCGGGCCAGGTCAACTACATGATCACCATCGGGCCCGACGGAAAAATGAGCGCGCTGCGCCAGGTGCTCACGCCGCAGAATTTCGCCAGGGTCCTGCCCGGCATGTCGATGGAGCAGGTGCGCAAGATGCTGGGCAAGCCGATGAAGGTCACGCCGTATGCATTGAAGCGCGAAACCCACTACGACTGGCGCTACCTGAATCCGCCCTCGACGCCGATGATCTTTACCGTGGTGTTCGATGCGGACTACCGGGTGCTGTCCACCTTGTCGGTGGAAGAGGACATTGCCCACCCCCGCGGACAGTAAGCTGCCGCGACGCAAGAATTTCAATGAAAAACGGGTTTTGCGCAATACGGTCGGGCGCCAGCAGCTCTTTTTTTCATAGCAGATCGACCTTCGCCAGAAACCCCGAGCGCTCCATGACCGTGCGCGGCTGGGCATTGAGCCCGGCCAGCACCAGCCGGCCCCCGCGCGTCATGATGGCCTTATGCAGCTGCTCCAGCACATCCAGCCCCGAGGTGTCGAGCGACTGAAGCGACTGCACATCGAGCTGGACCGTCAGGCCCTGCGGCGCGCTTTCGACCACGTTCAGGATTGGGTCCACCTTGGCGACCGCGCCGAAAAAGAGCGCGCCGTAGAGCCTAAAGCGCGCCTCGCTCTCGCTGCGCGACACCTGGACCACCTGGAACAGGCTGCTCATGCGCCGCACGAACAGCACGCAGGCCAGCAGCAGGCCCACCTGCAGGGCCACCGTGAGGTCGAAAATCACGGTGAGGAAAAAAGTCCCCAGCATGATGACGCGGTAGTGGCTGCTGGCGCGCCGCAGCTCGGCGAATTCGCGCCACTCCCCCATGTTCCAGGCGACGTACAGCAAAATGCCGGCCAGCACCGCCAGCGGCACATGCACCGCCAGCGGCGCTGCCGCCAGCACCACCACCACCAGCGTCAGCGAGTGCACCAGGCCCGACACCGGCGAGGTAGCGCCGGCCCGCACGTTGGTCACCGTGCGGGCAATGGTGCCGGTGGCGGGCATGCCGCCGAAAAACGGCACGACGAAATTGGCGATGCCCTGGGCCATCAGCTCCTGGTTCGGGTCATGGCGCGGCAGGCCGGAAATCTGGTCGGCGACCCGGGCGCAGAGCAGCGATTCGACCGCGCCCAGCAGCGCAATGGTGACGGTGGGCGCCACCAGCAGCCGCACCGTCGCCCAGGAAAAATCGGGCAGTTCAAAGCCCGGCAGGCTGCGCGGGATGCCGCCAAAGCGCGTGCCGATGGTCTCGACCGGCAGCGTCAGGAAATAGGCCAGCAGCGTCAGGGTCAGCAGCGCCACGATCGGGCCGGGCAGGCGCGCCGCCACGCGGGTGGCGCGTTTGATCCGGCGGCCTTCGCCGGCCTGGATCAGTCGGATCAGCCGGTGGGTGAGGGCATGCGCATAGCGCGACTCGTTGTCGAACAGGCGCGGCCAGAGCAGCAGGCCCAGCAGGCACGCCATGCCCAGGGCCAGCGCGTAGGGGTTGAAGGTGCCGATGTGCTGGCCGATGGCGCGCAGCTGCGAGAAAAAATCCGCCGGCATCCTGGCAATCTCCAGGCCGAGCAGGTCCTTGACCTGCGACATGATGATCAGCACCGCGATGCCGTTGGTAAACCCCACCACGATGCTGACCGGCACATAGCGCACCAGCGTGCCCAGCCTGAAAAACCCCAGCAGGAACAGCAGCACGCCGGCGCAGGCGGTCGAGATCAGCAGGTTGGCCAGGCCGTAGCGCTCGACGATGCCGTACACGATGACGATGAAAGCGCCGGCCGGCCCGCCGATCTGCACCGCCGAGCCGCCCAGCGCGGCGATCAGCGCGCCGGCGATGATGGCGGTCCAGATGCCGGCCTCGGGCTTGAGCCCGGAGGCAATCGCAAAGGCCATGGCCAGCGGCAGCGCGACGATGCCGACCGTGATGCCCGAGCCGACATCCTTGAAGAGGCGTTCGCGGCTGTAGCCCGCCATGGCCGACAGCATTCGGGGGCGAAACCGGGCGAAATGAAAGGGTAGCTGCATGCCCATCCATTGTGCGCTTCAGCCCGGGTTTGATCGAGTGCAAATTTGCAGGAAACCCTGGCTTTCAGGTGGGCCACGGCGCCTTTGGCGCCGCAGGCGCCGGGCGTTTTTTAGTTGTCGGTGCCCGGCAGCACCGCATCGGCGGTGGCACCGATGGCCGAGCCGGCGATGCGGGCCGTGCCGATGACCGCATTGGCCGCCAGTCCGACCGTCCCGACCGCCACCGAGGCCACGGTATCGACCACCGCGACCACGGCGCATCCCGGCAGGACCAGCGTAGCCAGGCTGAGGAGCGCCAGGGCGCGCAGGCGGGTGGGAAAGTGCGGCAACAGCTTCATGGTGGGGCTCCGTCAGGCGGTTTTGGTATTAGTGAATGCGCATGCCCGGCGTGGCGCCCGGCACGGGTTCGAGCAGATAAATGCCGGGGTTGGCTTTCTCGTCGGCATGGCTGGCGGCCAGCACCATGCCTTCGCTGATGCCGAACTTCATCTTGCGCGGCGCCAGGTTGGCCACCAGCACCGTGTGCCTGCCGATCAGGTCTGCGGGCGGGTAGCTGGCGGCAATGCCGCTGAAGACAGTGCGCAGCCTGCCTTCGCCGGCGTCCAGCGTCAGGCGCAGCAGCTTGACCGAGCCTTGCACGGCTTCGCAGTTGACGATCCGGGCGATGCGCAAGTCCACCTTGGCGAACTCGTCGATGGTGATGGGCGGGGCAATGGCTTCGCCGCCGGGGGGCAGCGAGGGCGCAGCGGCGCCGGCCGTGGGCGCGGTGTGTTCCGCGCCGTCAGGTGCTCCACTTTCGATAGCTGAAAGTGCAGGCACTGTATGCGCTGGCGGCTCAAACAATGCATCAAGCTGCTTCACGTCGACGCGCTGCATGAGGTGGGTGTAGGGCTTGATGACATGGCCGGCCGGCAGCTTGACAATGGCCGACTCCCATTGCTGCACGTCAGTGCCCAGCCAGTCGCTGACCTGCGCCGCCAGGCGCGGCAAAATGGGCGCGAGCATGACGCTCAGGTCCTTGAACAGGCCGACCGCCGTGGTGCAGACCATCTGCAGTTCCGCATCGCGGCCAGGGTCCTTGGCGATGACCCAGGGGGCCTTGCGGTCCACGTACTGGTTCACCTGATCGGCGAAATTCATGATGACGCGAATGGCCTTGGCATAGTCGCGGCCCTCGTAAAAGTCCTTGATTTCATTCAGCGAAGAAGACGCCAGGGCGTAGAGCGCATGCGCCTCGGGATCTTCCGTGCCCAGCTGGCCCGCGAACCGCTTGCTGATGAAGCCGGCCGCGCGCGAGGCGATGTTGACGTATTTGCCGATGAGGTCGCTGTTCACCCGCGCCATGAAGTCGTCGGCGTTGAAGTCGATGTCTTCGTTGCGCGCGCTGAGCTTGGCGGCCAGGTAGTAGCGCAGCCATTCGGGGTTCATGCCCAGGCTGAGGTACTTGAGCGGGTCCAGGCCGGTGCCGCGGCTCTTGCTCATCTTCTCGCCGTTGTTCACCGTCAGGAAGCCATGCACGAAGATGTTGTCGGGCGTTTTGCGTCCGCTGAAATGCAGCATCGCCGGCCAGAACAGCGTGTGGAAAGTGACGATGTCCTTGCCGATGAAGTGGTACTGCTCCAGGCGCGGGTCGGCCATGCAGGCGTCGTAGTCAAGGCCTTGCCGGTCGAGCAGGTTTTTCAGCGAGGCCAGGTAGCCGACCGGCGCGTCCAGCCAGACATAGAAATACTTGCCCGGCGCGTCGGGAATCTCGATGCCGAAGTAGGGCGCGTCCCGGCTGATGTCCCAGTCGCCCAGGCCTTCGCTTTGCGTGCCGTCGGCGTTGTCGCGCACCGAAAACCATTCCCTGACCTTGTTGGCCACCTCGGGCTGCAGCTTGCCGTCCTGCGTCCACTGCTCCAGAAACGCCACGCAGCGCGGGTCGGACAGCTTGAAGAAAAAATGCTCCGAGCTTTTGAGCACCGGCGTGGTGCCCGACAGCGCCGAGTACGGCTGGATCAGGTCGGTCGGCGCGTACACCGCGCCGCAGACCTCGCAGTTGTCGCCGTACTGGTCCTTCGCGTGGCACCTCGGGCATTCGCCCTTGATGAAGCGGTCGGGCAGAAACATGTTCTTTTCCGGGTCGAAGAACTGCTCGATCGTCTTGGTCTCGATCAGCGAGCCGTCGGGGTTGTCCCGCAGGTCGCGGTAGATCTGCCGGGCCAGTTCATGGTTTTCCGGCGAATCGGTCGAGCTCCAGTTGTCAAAGCTGATGTGAAAGCCGTCCAGGTAGGGCTTGCGGCCGGCGGCGATCTCGGCCACGAACTGCTGCGGCGTCTTGCCGGCTTTTTCGGCGGCGATCATGATGGGCGCGCCATGGGCATCGTCGGCGCCGACAAAATTCACCGCATGGCCCTGCATGCGCTGAAAGCGCACCCAGATGTCGGCCTGGATGTATTCCATGATGTGACCGATGTGGAAATTGCCGTTGGCGTAGGGCAGGGCGGTGGTGACGAAGAGTTTTCTTTTTTCGATGGTCATAGTCGGTCCAGAAATTCAGTGGCGGTCAGAATGGCAGGCCATTTTCCCTTCAGGACGAGGAGATCTTTATCGCCTGTGATGAGGTGCATGGGCCTGGCCTGGGTGAGGAGCGCCATCAGGTAGTCGTCCTTCGGGTCGCGCCATACCGCTGGATAAGGCGGCGTCAAGGGATGAAAAGTGCATCCGGCATGCATCTGCTGAACGAATGCTTGCGCGGTGGCTGCACTGCCGGCAATCCGGCCAATGATTTTTGGGCGTGCCAGCACACGGCTCAATTCTTCCAGCTGCTGGCTGCAGCTCATCCATTCAAAAGCATCTTCACGCCACAGCCCGATGATGGCCGCAGCCCGTTTTTCGGACTTGAAAAGTGCGGACAGAACCGTGTTGGTGTCCAGAACCAGCTTCACGGAACGGGCTTGTCCTGCTCAGACTGTTGCTCGGCCTGCATGTCTGAACGCACGGCCTTGACTTCCGTATTCACCAGTTCCTCAACTTCGGCCTCACTCAAATCCTCGAAGCCTTTTGAAAACTTGGCCCACAGTTTCTCGAATTCCCCATCATTCTTGCGCCGCATGCGCTCGAACGTGGCCATGTCCACCAGCGCGGCGACCGGCTTGCCGGCCTTGGTGATGACGATGTTGTCGCGGCGGTATTGCACGCCGTTGAGCAATTCGCCCAGGTTCTGGCGGACATTCATGGCGGTGGCTTCGCGTAGCATGGCAGCTCCTTTGATTGGGTAGGTTGCCTTAATTCTATCAATTGATATGGTCTGGCATGAAAACACCCAGGCTCTTGAAAGGCTTGGGACATTCATGATGCTCTGTTTTAGATAGCTGGCTGCGCATGCAGGGAAAGGGCTGGAGCCATCAAATGCTTAAACTAAGGGTCTGGGCAGGCTTAACAGGCTTGGGTGAGCAGCAACCGAAAATACAAGGTCATTGAAGGCAAAACCCAGGCACACGACTCCTGGCTTCCATCCCGTGAAGCCAAGCCCGCCGGCGCGGCGTTAGACTTCCCTCAATCTTTGGCAGCCCGCGCGCCTTCCCTGAAAAAGCGGCTTCCTGCCTTGTCAACCTCACTGGAGATTTCCCGATGGCTGTAGAACAACAGGCAATTCTGAGCGCCCTGCAAACCGTGCTCGACCCCAACACCGGCAAGGATTTCGTTTCCACCCGCGCGCTGAAAAACCTGCAGGTCAATGGCGACGACGTGGCCTTCGACATCGAACTCGGCTATCCGGCCAAGAGCCAGATCGCCGGCCTGCGCAAGAGCCTGATCGCCGCCGCCAGGGGCGTGGCCGGCGTGGGCAATGTGTCGGTCAACATCACGGTGAAGATCGCCAGCCACAGCGTGCAGCGCGGCGTGCAGCTGCTGCCAAACGTGAAGAACATCATCGCCGTGGCCTCGGGCAAGGGCGGCGTGGGCAAGAGCACCACCGCCGTCAATCTGGCGCTGGCCCTTTCTGCCGAAGGCGCGGCGGTCGGCCTGCTGGACGCCGACATCTACGGTCCGAGCGTGCCGATGATGATGGGCATCGAAGGCCGGCCCGAGAGCATCGACGGCAAGAACATGGAGCCGCTGGAAAACTACGGCCTGCAGGTCATGTCCATCGGTTTCCTGGTCGCGCAGGACGAGGCCATGATCTGGCGCGGCCCGATGGCGACGCAGGCGCTGGAGCAGCTGCTGCGCCAGACCAACTGGAAAGACCTGGACTACCTGATCGTGGACATGCCGCCCGGCACCGGCGACATCCAGCTGACGCTGAGCCAGCGCGTGCCGATGACCGGCGCGGTCATCGTCACCACGCCGCAAGACATCGCCCTGCTGGATGCCAAGAAGGGCATCAAGATGTTCGAGAAGGTCGGCGTGCCCATCCTGGGCATCGTCGAGAACATGGCGGTGCACATCTGCAGCCAGTGCGGCCATGCCGAGCACATCTTCGGCGAAGGCGGAGGCAAGAAAATGGCGGCCGACTATGCCATGGACTACCTCGGCGCGCTGCCGCTGGACATCAAGATCCGCCTGCAGGCCGACAGCGGCATGCCGACCGTGGTGGCGGACCCCGACGGCGAGGTGGCCGGCATCTACAAGGCCGTGGCGCGCAAGGTGGCGATCACGGTGGCGGCCAAGTCCAAGGACTTCTCGGCCAAGTTCCCGACCATCACCATCAGCAAGAACACCTGATTGCCGGCCGCTGAAAACCGGCGGCGCTGCGCATGAACCTGCTGACTTCCCTGCGCTACCTGGTCGCCCTGAGCGAGCACCGCCACTTTGCCCGCGCCGCGCAGGCGTGCCACATCACCCAGCCGGCCTTGTCCAATGCGCTGCGGGCGCTCGAAAAAGAGTTTGGCACGCCCATTGTCAAGCGCGCCCACAGCTATGCCGGCCTGACGCCCGAAGGCGAGCAGGTGCTGCAGGCCGCGCGGCGCATGCTGCACGAGCATGCCTTGCTGCAGCAGGACCTGGCCAGCAGCGCCAGCCGGCCCCGGGGCCGCCTGCAGCTGGGCGTGGTGCCAACCGCCGTGCCGGTCGCCGCGCGTTTTGCCGCGATGCTGCAGGCCGCGCATCCGGGCATTGTTCCGGTGGTGCGCTCGCTGAGTTCGCAGGAGATTGAGGAAGGCCTGGAAAACCTGTCGCTCGACATCGCGCTGGGCTTTACCGGCCGGCTGGCGAAAGCCGGGCCGTTCGCGGTGCTGCCGCAGTACGGCGAGCATTATTTTCTGGTGCGGCGGCGCCACGAGCCCAATGGCGCTGAAGCGTCGTCCCTGCATCTGGGCGCGGCCATGCGGTGGCTGGACGCCGCCCAGCTGCCGCTGTGCCTGCTCACGCCCGAAATGCACAACCGCAGCCTGGTCGATCAGGCCTTTGCCCAGGCCGGCGCGGCGCCAGCGCCGGTCATGGAAACCAATTCGGTGCTGACCTTGGCCCTGAGCCTGCTGGCCGGCGATGTTTGCAGCGTGCTGCCCGGCGCGCTGGTCGGCGCGGTGCGCGGCCAGGGCGAGCTGGAGGCGCTGCCGCTGGTGGCGCCGGAAATGGTGACGCCGGTGGGGTTTATCCATCTGGCCAAGGCCAGGGCCTCGCGGGCACTGCAGGCTGCGCTGGACTTGGCGCAGGATGAGCGCTGGCTGCGGCAGGTGGCCCGGCACAGCGGGGCGCTGCAAGCCTGAGCGAGGCACCAAACGCTATTTCCCGAGCGGCAGGCCGGATGGCTCGACGGTTCGATGACAGTGACCTTCCTGCCAATTCGCAGTCGCACGTTCAAGGCATTGCGCATCAAAACAATGCGCCAGAAATCAATCGGTGCGGACTACATGGTCTGGTGTGCGCTTCTTACAGAAAAAGCCCTTTGACTGTCGAGGATGATGGGTGGGGGCAGGCCGCTTGCGTTGCCCGGCATGCTTTCACCGGCCTTTGCGCGGCTTGCCGGAACCACCATTTTCGTGAAGGGTCTTGAGATGTTTTTCTTTTTCTCCAACCGGCTGGGCTGGCTTGGCTCCATATTGCTTTCACTGGCGTTGACGCTGCTGCTTTTGTTTGTTTTCGATGTGCTGTAGCGCGCACGCGGCGGGCAGCGAAAATTCATTGCCGGCGAGATGCAGGCATGCCCGCCATGCTTGCTAAATTTACAGTTGTCCCCATTTGGGAGGCAAGGGCATCGCGGCAGGGCTGTCCTGGCAACGCGGCATTTTGTCGCGGCATGCGGATCACTTGATGGATAACGTCTTTAAGGAATTATTTTGAGCACTTCTCTTCGCACCACAGCAACCGTGATCACTCTGACGATTGCTTCACTGCTGGCCCCGGCCCTGGCCCATGCC
The DNA here is from genome assembly GCA_028292745.1 of Polaromonas sp. GTDB lineage: Bacteria > Pseudomonadota > Gammaproteobacteria > Burkholderiales > Burkholderiaceae_C > Polaromonas. The sequence continues at coordinate 37,787 of JAQGLT010000011.1, forward strand.
AAGCGCATGGGCGGTGGCGGCAGGTCCATGTCCTCGTCTGGCATGAGCCGGCCCGCGCCGGCGCCGGTCGCGCCCAGGCCCCAGGCGGCGCCTGCCGCTCCACCGGCAGCGGCCGCGCCTGCAGCCCCCCAGGC
>JAQGLT010000020.1 GCA_028292745.1 Polaromonas sp.
GTGTTTTAGAGGAGTCCCTTCATGGGCAACAAACTATACGTCGGCAACCTGCCTTACTCGGTGCGTGACGAAGACCTGCAACAATCTTTTGGCCAATTCGGCGCTGTCACCAGCGCTAAAGTCATGAGGGCGCGCGACACGGGCCGCTCAAAAGGCTTTGGCTTTGTCGAAATGGCCAGCGATGCTGAAGCGCAAGCTGCTATCAACGGGATGAATGGTCAGCCTTTGGGCGGCCGTAGCATCACGGTGAATGAAGCCCGTCCAATGGAGGCCCGTCCTCCACGCACTGGCGGCTTCGGTGGCGGCGGTGGTGAGCGCTCTGGCGGTGGCGGCTATGGCGGCGGCGGTGGCGATCGCTCCGGCGGTGGCGGCTACGGCGGCGGCGGCGGTGGTCGCTCTTCCGGCGGCGGCTACGGCGGCGGTGGCGATCGCTCTGGCGGTGGTGGTGGCGGCTACGGCGGCGGTCGCGGCGGGTACTAAGAGTCCGGGAAAATACAGTCCGGCAAAAATGCCGTTGTAATCTTCCGGTTTCAGTCTTGCGCTGAACCAAGCAAAAAGGCTCCGAAACTCCGTTTCGAAGCCTTTTTTACTTTCAGAATTAACCTTTGAAGCTATAACGCTCATGAGAGCGCGGGTCAGGCAGTCAAGAGCAAACTGAAGGCAATACGGCAGATTATTCAGTCTGCCCTAACCTTACTTCATCGCCTTGAGGGTTCTATCGCTCTTAATCAATTTCAAAGTTATGTTCCTCTCCCTTTCGTGCAAGCTCGTCTTGTCCTTGACGAGTGCTGAAGTGACTTTTTTGCAACAACCTTGCTTCCGGTTGCTGTAGGGTTTACTGCAAAAGTAGCTGATTGAGCCGGACTTCTTTGAACTTCCCGGCTAACAAAAAAGCACCACAGTGCAAACCAGCGAGAAATTCCAATCACTGGAGCCGAAATGGTTCGATGGCGAATTCTCGAAGCAAGAGGCATCGGCGCTGTTCCGCAAGATGTCCCGGCGGGAAATCACCGAAGACGACTGAAGGGAAGGAAGTCACTAGAAAATCAAAACTGCGCAAATACTGCCGATTCACAATAAGCAACTAGCCACGCCATATTGAATGTAGGTGTCTTGCAGGCATTGTGGCCACAATGTTCTATGAGGCTAATAGAGTGGGTACTCAAGAGCGCGCCCCCGCACAGGCACAGTACAGAGGAGCCCCAGGTGCTTCAGGTGTGCAGACAGCCAGGAAAGTCGGTCGCTGCGACCGTGCGGTCGCATAGACTAAACGCTAACGTTGCTCAGGATAGCGTGTGAGCGAGCCAAGTTAATACTCAACTACCGCTCAGCAAACCACCGAGTACGTGCAAAGTGGAGCGGCAATCCGCAACAAGCTGCAGACCAATGGAAAGCCGCACCTTGACACTTCGTGGGACTAGGCTTTCAGTTTTATCGTGGTAAGCCGTGCCAATTCAATTTGTACGGTTGCGAGGACCTATTGACATGCCAATCACAAGGCCGATCAAGAGACCAACAAGCGTTCCGCTGGCCATTCCAGCTTGCGCTGCAGCGGCGGCGGCGGTTGCCGAAGCTACGGCGCCGGCTGTGGTCGCTGCTGCTGCTGTTGCTGTTGCAGCAGCAGCGACTTCCCGGGCTGCAGCGGCTTCTGCAGCGGCGATACCGCCCTGGGTGCCCGTCACCATGGCAGCGGCTTCGCGCGCTGCAGCTGCCGTGGCTGTTGCCGCTCCTGTTTCTGTACCCGTTGCCGTTGCAGACGCTTCACGGCTCATTGCTTCGTTTTCATCGACCATTAAATTCTCCAAGTTCAGTTTGGTGTACCTTGCAAAGGTCTTGCAAGAAATCTAGATTCGTTGATAAGTCCACTACGGATTAGCAGCCCTAGACGTGTTTTCTTGTGCGACAGCACTGACAGCTTTGTTATGCTCCCCGAAATTGGCATACGCGGCAGCCTGATTGGCAATTCTGTTGTATCGCTTGTTGGCGTCGACGCCAATTTACCCGGGCTACCGAAAATCAGTGACCATGCTGCAAATCACGCAAACTCAGAATTCTTGCGGGATGTACACCGCATATCCCTGTCAGTAAAAACCGGCATCCTTGGTCAAAAGCCGGTACCTGAGCGAGAAGGAGGCATACAGGCTACGGTACAGCAGGGAATTGACCCTGACCCGCAAAACCTGACCATTCAGTTCGATAGTGCGACGCCTTACTGATAGTTCCTTCTGGCACAACCGGCACACCGGCACGGCAAACACCTTTGATGAGTGTCGGTGTGCCGGTAGTGTCAGTGCGAAACATCAACTGGCGAACACAGCTCTTCGGGAAAGGTCATCGGCAGGGGGAGAAGTGGGGGGAAGCTTTCCGAAGCAAGCAGCAGCCCGGAAATGGACCGGACGCGAGGACTGTTTGCACTCGGAAACAAAGAAGCCAACCGCATGGGTTGGCTTCTTTGCAAGGTAAACCTTGGTGGCCTGGGGCGGAATCGAACCACCGACACAAGGATTTTCAATCCTCTGCTCTACCGACTGAGCTACCGGGCCTGAGCACAAGATTATATATCAGCGCAATGGCTGTTTTGTCGGGCTTCGGCTCAAATTCAAGTGCTGCGTTTGCCTCGTGTCAGATCGACACCGAGCTGCTTTAATTTACGGTAAAGATGCGTCCGTTCCAAGCCGGTCTTTTCAGCAACGCGGGTCATGGAACCGCCTTCCTTGGTCAGGTGGAATTCGAAATACGCCTTTTCAAACTCATCCCGTGCATCGCGCAGTGGTTTTTCCAGCATGAAACTTTGGGTTGCATGCGGTCCTCTGTCCAAAGGAGCGGCAGAAATGGTGCCGGCCATCGGCGCTTCGGTGGCGAAATCGACAATGGGCGCAACGGCCTTGGCGGGGACAGGCGGGCGGGCTAGGGTTCGGGCAAGGCCTTGCTCAACAGCCTTGAGCAGTTTTTGCAAGGTGATGGGTTTTTCCAGAAACGCCATGGCGCCGATTTTGGTCGCCTCCACTGCCGTGTCGATGGTGGCATGGCCACTCATCATGATGACGGGCATGGTCAGCAGTCCGCTGGCGGACCACTCCTTGAGCAGCGTCACGCCATCGGTGTCGGGCATCCAGATGTCAAGCAGCACCAGGTCGGGCCGGGCAAGCGAACGGGCGGCACGGGCTTGGGCAGCATTTTCAGCCAAATCGACCTGATGCCCCTCATCATTGAGAATTTCCAGGAGAAGGTCGCGTATGCCCAGTTCGTCATCGACCACCAGAATATTTGCCATGATTGAATTATTGCCCTGCCTGTTGCTAACGCGGTTGTGATGGTGAGATGCAGATCGTCGAGCCTGGGCGGTACTGAGCCCTGTCAAGTCGCGACCGCAAATGATAACGATACTTGCGCGCCCTGCACGATACCGTCGGTAACACGGTTCGAGATGTCAATGCGGGCGCCGTGCTCGTCGGCAATCTTTTTGACTACGGCCAGCCCCAGCCCGGTCCCTTTGACCTTCGTGGTGACGTAAGGCTCAAAGGCGCGTTTGAGGATGTGTTCGGGAAAGCCGCTCCCCTTGTCGCTTACCACGAGGCGTACGCGTTTGGAGGTTGGCGAGTAGTCGGTTTTCAGCGTGACGCAGGCGTTTAAAGTGCTGTCTTGCGCGTCCTGGGCATTTTGCAACAGGTTGTGTATGACCTGGCGTAACAGCTGGGCGTCGCCCATGACCGGCGGTGCATGAGGGTCGAGTTCAGCCACCACGGGGGCCATGGGCTCGGTGGCATCACCAAGGTAGAGCTGCAGCACATCGTTGATGAGCGAATTGAGATCCACTGGCACGAGCTCTGCAGCGGGCAGGCGTGCATAGTCGCGAAATTCGTTGACCAGCCGTTTCATGGCATCGACCTGGTCAACGATGGTCTTGACGGACTTGGTGAGCAGCGCCTGCTCGGCCGGGCCGACCTTGCCGGTAAGTTTCATTTCAAGCCGCTCGGCCGACAGTTGGATGGGCGTCAGCGGGTTCTTGATTTCGTGCGCCAGCCTGCGTGCCACTTCGCCCCAGGCCTGGGCGCGCTGGGCCGACACCATGTCCGAAATATCGTCGAAAACCAGCAAATACTCTTCGGTGCCCGGCATTTTTGCGCCACGGGCAATCAGTGTGATGGCGTTGTCGCTGGCGCCATGCCCGGCCGCATGCAACTCAAAGGACTGCTGCCAGTGGGTGAGCGTCTGCGCCGTGGTGTTGCTCAGGTATTCGGCGAACTGCGCCAGCACATCCTTGGCAAAAACCTCCAGTCCCGGAATGACGCCAAGGGGCTGGCCGTGGTAGTCCTGCAGCGGTGCGCGCAGGATGCGGGTAGCGCCAGGGTTGCTCGACTGGATGCGCCCGCCCACATCCAGCACGATGACCCCGGCGGTGAGGTTGTCCAGAATGGTCTGCAGGTTGGCCCGGGACGCATCGACCTGGCTCATGCTGTGCTGCACCGCCGACCTGGCATCGGCCAGTTGCTGCGTCATCTGTGCAAATGAACGGGTCAGCCCGCCCAGCTCATCCTTGCCTTTTAGCGCCGCCTTGGGTGTCAGGTCGCCCTGGGCCACCTGCTTGACGCCCTCGGCCAGCAACAGCAGGGGTTTGGCCAGCTGGTTGCCCAGGACCACCGCCAGCAGCACCGCACCGAACACCGCCAGGAACAGGCTGAGCGTGAGCGTGCCGATATACATTTTGCGCAAGCCGCCGCGTGCCAGGGCGCGCTCTTGGTATTGCCGGTTGGCCTCCTGAACGGCAATGGCATTGGCCACCAAGCCTGTGGGCAGCACGCTGGTGACCTGCAAGAACCGGGACTGCTCCAGCACGCTCAGGTTCGGGTTGTTGACGACCGCAATCGCCTTGACGCGTGCAGCCGTGGTCGCGCCCCGGGCGGGCGGACCCGAAGCGGCAGCAGTGCCCAGTTCGCCATTGCCGCCGGGCACCACTTCATCAAGGCCTTCGATCTGGGTGGTGACGCGCTGGAAACGCGCAGCGCGCAACTGCTGCACCGAGGGCCGCTCCGGCTGGAAGATAAACCGCGATTCGCCTGCGTTCGCAATCAGCTGTCCGGATGCGCTCCACAGCATCACATCGCTGGCCGCCAGCTGATCGCGCAGGCGCTCCAGGCTCAGGCCGACCATCGCATCGGGGGTTTCGGACAACTGCGAGGCGGCCTGCCGTGTCTTGTTGCCCAGGTCGGCCGCCAGCGTGTCGAGCGTGGCCCGGCCCAGGTTCAGGCCGGCCGCCAGCGCGCCCTCGACCTCCACGTCAAACCAGCTTTCGATCGAGCGCGAGACGAACTGGTACGACACCACATAGATCATCATGCCGGGCAGCAGGCCGACCAGCGCAAAGATCGCCGCCAGCTTGACCAGCAGCCGGCTGCCAAAACGTCCCTGGCGCAGCCGCATGACGAGCCGCAGTGCAATCCAGCCGATGACCAGCAGCAGCAGTGCCGCCACCGCCACATTCAGCCCGAATAAAAGCGCATAGTTGCGCTCGTAAAGCTCCCGGTTGCCGGTGGCCTGGGTCAGCAGATACAGCAAGACCAGCCCGAGCGCCACCATGACACCGGCCGCCACGCCCACGGTCCAGCGAAAAGCGGGGCTGCTCTTCAACGCAATGAGCTTGACGATCGGACTCATTTGCCGTTCTCCGTGCCAGAGACAGGGGCCAGCCTGAGCCGGTCCTTGAACTGCGCCGAAATGGTCCAGTCCCGCTGACCGGCCATGCCGATCTGAAAGGGGCGCGGCAGTTGCGACAGATCAAGCCGAAAATTCAGGTCGAGCGTGTAAGCCGCGTCCGGGTCCACTTCAGTGGCCTCGGCGATTTTCCAGCGGGCAATGCGCTGGATGGCTGACAGGGCTTCAGCCATGGTTTCATAATTTTGATTCAGCGTGGCGCGCAGGCCTGATGAACTGGTGATGAGGCCGGAAACGATGTTGACGCGCCAGCGGCCGGTCAGCGGCTGATAGGCCAGGCGCAAGGTGCGGGCAGCGCTGGCGACACGCGGGTTGGTCCAGTACCAGCGGTCGCGGTAAAGGTCGGCTTCCAGAACAAAATATACTGAAATTCCCTTGAGCAGCGCATCTTCGACCACGGGGGGCATGTCAAACGGCACGATGGCCGACAGGTAGACCCCGTCATCGGCCCGTTCGACACGCAGCTGGGCGAACTCGGTCGTGGCCGCCGCGCAGAGGCCGGGCGCCAGGAACACGCCCACGCACAGACCGAAGAGGAAGCGTGCCAGGCCCCTACGCGCTGTGTTTTTCAAGAAGTGCGTAATAAAAACCGTCATGTTCACGCATTAAATTGTCCGGGATTACCGTCGCGCCTCCTGCGCTTTGCGGCAGCAAATGCCCCGGTGAGGGCAATAACACGGCGTCGGTGTGGTGCGCAACAAACGTTTGCACCTGCTGCTCGCCTTCGGCCCGGAAAACCGAACACGTGCAATACACCAGCCGTCCCCCTGGTTTGAGCAGCGGCCACAGTGTGGCGAGCAGGTGCGCCTGAATGCCGGCCAGTTGCGCGATGTCGGTCGGCCTGCGCAGCCAGCGCACGTCGGGGTGGCGGCGCACAATGCCCGAAGCCGTGCATGGGGCATCGAGCAAAATACCGTCGTAGGGCAGTCCGTCCCACCAGGTATCGGGCCGGCCGGCATCGCCCACCACGATGTTCGCCTGCAGGCCCAGACGCGACAGGTTCTGCGCGATGCGCTCGCAGCGCCGGGCGTCGATGTCCAGCGCCGTCACCGCGCAGTCGGCTGTTTCGAGCAGATGCGCGGTCTTGCCGCCGGGCGCGGCGCAGGCATCCAGAATTCTCAGGGGTGCCTGGCTGCCGCCCGTTGTCTGCAGGCCGTCCAGCAACAAAGGCGCAGCCAGCTGCGCGGCCGCATCCTGAACCGAGAAATGGCCCTCGGCAAAGCCCGGCAGCGCGGTGACCGGCCGCGCCTCATTCAAGACCACCCCCTGCCGCCCCACCCGAATTGCTCCTATATTCATAGCTGCTAACGCTGACAGGTATTGCGCAGGAGTCGTTTTTTGTTCATTAATTCGCAAAATGAGCGGTGCCCGGCTGTTGTTGGCATGCAAAATAGCCTGCCACTGCGCGGGATGGTCCTTGCGTACCCGGTCGATCCACCACTGGGGGTGGTTCCAGACCGCTTGCGGGCTTTTTTCGGTGAAGGCCATCAGCGCCTCCTGTTCCCGCAGAAACCGGCGCAGGCAGCCATTGATGAAGCTGGCCTGCCGGTGGGTGGCATCGCTGCGCTTGGCCGCCTCAACCGCCTGGTCGACCAGCGTGTGCCCGGTGTAAGGGGCATCGCCTTCGCTGCAGAACAGTGCAAGGGCAACGCACAGCAAGGCATCGGCTTCGGGGGGCGGCGGACGTTTGGCAAGCTGCTGGCGCAGTGCTTCGGCGCGCCCCAGCCAGCGCAAGGCATGAAACGACAAGGCCTGCACCCCGGGGCGCAACTGGCTACTCACATCTTCCAGGGCGGGCGTCATCGACTGACCGCCCCGAACGGCCATGACGACGGATGCTGCGCCCTGAAGCTGGCGCCATAGCGGAACTTGTGCGGAAGGAGGTGAGACAGGGTGGGCTTGCATGGATTGGGTCGGGAGCGGTGGGGCGAAACCAGCGTTAACCCGTCCTAACGCGGACGGTACAGCCCTATTAGACCAGCCCCGACGGCCAAAAGACACCGCCTGCCGCGTTAAACCCAGTCGCCTTGACTCGGCCTGGGTGCCGGCAGGCACCCAGGCCCGAGCCACTGGCAGGAGGCCTAGGATAGGGCGTCGGGCTGCGTCACGACAGCGTCATCGGGCAAGGGGGGCCGCAGCACGGCCATCGGCCGGCCATAAATGCGCCGGATGCGTTCGGCCAGGGGTGGATGACTGGCAAACCAGCGGCTCGGGGTGGCAGCGCCGACCAGCAGCATGTGCTGCACCGCCGGATGCAGGCTGCGCGCCCTGCCCGCTTTTTCAGCCTCTCCCGCCACCTTGCGCAGCACGCCGCCCAGCCCATCCTTGCTGCGGGTGAACTGGATGGCGCGCGCGTCCGCCAGGAATTCGCGCTGGCGCGACACGGCCGCCTTCAACGCCCGGCCGGCCAGCCAGCCCAGCGAGCCGGTCGTCATGATGGCAAAGCCCGGCAAGGCCAGGAGTGAGCGGCGCCCGTCGTCATTGGCCTCGCACATGCTGCGGCCCAGGTTGAACACCATTTCCAGCCCATAGACCATTCCCGCCAGCCGCATGTTCAGACGGGTATCGCCTTCGCGCAAATGACTGAACTCGTGGGCCAGCAGGCCCTGCAGCTCATCGCGGTTCAGGCGGTCGAGCGCGCCCTGCGTCACTGCCACGATGGCGTCGTCCTCGTCCCAGCCGGCGGCAAAGGCGTTGATCCCGTCCTCACGCGGCAGCACCATGGCCTGCGGCGGCGTCAACCTGGCGGCAATGGCCAGTTCGCCGACGATGTTGCACAGGCGCTGTTCGGCCTCTCGGCTGGCAGGCCAGGCTTCGCGCGCCCCGGCCTGGCGCGCCAAGGCTTCGCCGCCGTGCAGCACCGACGTTTCAAGCCACCAGCCACCCAGCACCAATAGCAGCGTGACCCCGGTGTTGACAGTGAAGAAATAAGCCGGATACCCGACGAAACCGGGCAGCACGATGCACCAGGTCAGCGCCAATGCCGCATTGACGGCCAGCACCAGGCCCAGCACGGCCAGGGCAAACAGCACCAGCAGCCGCAGGGTTTGCGACCGGGCTTTTTCCTGAGCCTCAAAAAACCGCATCTGTTACGCCCTCACGGTCATTCACTTCGTGTAACGCCCTGTCCCCTGAGGGGGCCGCCCCGCCTGCGGCCTGGCAAAGCCAGTTCCGCGACCGGAACTCGCACGCGCGGATAGCGTGCGAACCTGCCTTGTCAAGTACCGGCCGCAGGGCCGGCTTTGCCGGACTGCAGGCGGGGCGGCCCCCTCGGGGGGCAGCGCAGTACACGCAGTGACAAGCGTGGGGGTCAAAATACTATGCGCACGGCCTGGCGCTCCGCGGCGCTTTCGGTGGCTTGCAGCATCGCCGACGGCGCAAAGCCCAACAAGCGCGCGATCAGCAGCGCCGGGAACTGCCCCTGCGCATTGTTGTAGTCCAGCACGGCATCGTTGTACGCCTGGCGGGCGAAGCCCACCTTGTTTTCAGTACTGGTCAGTTCCTCGCTGAGTTCGCGGATGGTCTGGTCGGCCTTCAGGTCGGGATACGCCTCGGCCAGGGCAAACAGCCGGCTTAAGCTGCTGTCCAGCGTTTGCTCGGCCGCCGCCAGCGCAACAACAGCCTCTGCCTTGCCGGGGCGGTTTCGCACCGTCTGGCTGGCACTGCGGGCCTGGTTGCGGGCGCTGATGACCGCTTCGAGGGTGGCGTGCTCATGCTGCAGATACTTTTTCGCCGCTTCGACCAGGTTGGGAATCAGGTCATGACGGCGCTTGAGCTGCACGTCAATCTGGCCGAACGCATTGGCAATGGTATTTTGCAGCCGCACCAGCCGGTTGTACGCACCCACGGCCCAAAAGAGGAGCAGGGCTGCCGCAGCTAAAAACGCCAGATTGCTGAGGGACATGGGGTTTTCCTGGAGTAAGAAATTTCAAGCTCAACCATAACACTGGTCGCCCGCCTGGCATTGAATTCGTGGTGGCTTTGTTCCCTTATTTCAGGCTGCCGGCAAAGCGCCCGGTAGGCGCGTGGGTCTTGAATGCCTCTACCGCAGAGTCCACCAACACCCGTGCCTTGGCGGGCAGCTGGCGCTTGACGCGCCCGGGCTCACAAATCGAACCACTTGGCTCCAATTGGGAACAAGCATACTGAATTCACTTGACTTCGCTTCTTTCCAATTGCTATTGTATTAATAGCTACTTGCGCATACACCATATGCGCAAGAGCCACATTTCGCTTAAATTTACGATTGCCAGGCGAAAAAAAGCCCCACACCTTTGCAAGTGCGGGGCTGACGCCCTTTTCAAGGCACTGCGCGCTGGCCGGATTTACTCGGCGGCGGCGTTTTCATCGGTTGTCTCAGCCTGCGACGCCTCCAGCTCGGCGGCTTCGGACTCGGCGATGGCGCGGCGTTCGTTGTCGTCCATCAGGTCCTTGGCTTTGCGGGCTTCGTGGTAGGCCATGCCGGTGCCGGCAGGAATCAGGCGGCCGACGATCACGTTTTCCTTCAGGCCGCGCAGCTCGTCGCGCTTGCCCATGATGGCAGCCTCGGTGAGCACGCGGGTGGTTTCCTGGAAGGAAGCCGCCGAGATGAACGAGTCGGTCGACAGCGACGCCTTGGTGATGCCGAGCAGCAGGTTGCTGAAGGTGGCGGCGATCTTGCCATCGGCGCGCAGGGCGTCGTTGACGTCCAGCAGCGCCGAGCGCTCGACCTGTTCGCCTGCGATGTAGCTGGAGTCGCCGACGTTCTCGACCACCACACGGCGCAGCATCTGGCGAACAATCACTTCGATGTGCTTGTCGTTGATCTTCACGCCCTGCAGGCGGTACACGTCCTGCACCTCGTCGACGATGTAGCGGGCCAGCTCGGCCACGCCCAGCAGGCGCAGGATGTCCTGCGGATCGGCCGGGCCGTCGACGATTGACTCGCCCTTGTTCACCACCTGGCCTTCGTGCACCAGGATGTTCTTTTCCTTCGGCACCAGGTCTTCCCAGACCTTGCCTTCAGGATCGGTGATCTGCAGGCGAACCTTGCCCTTGGTCTCCTTGCCGAACGACACGGTGCCGGTCATTTCTGCCAGCGTGCCCTTGTCTTTCGGCGTGCGGGCTTCGAACAACTCGGCCACGCGCGGCAGGCCGCCGGTGATGTCGCGGGTCTTCTGGCCTTCGATCGGGATGCGGGCCAGCACTTCGCCGGGGCCCACGTCCTGGCCGTCGCGCACCTGGACCAGCGCGCCGATCTGGAAGCCAATCGTCACCGAATGGTCGGTGCCGGGAATCTTGACTTCGTTGCCGGAGGCGTCGATCAGCTTGACCTGGGGACGGATCACCTTGGTCGCGCCGCGGCGCTTCGGATCGATCACCACCAGCGTCGAGAGGCCGGTCACGTCATCGACCTGCCGGGCCACCGTCACGCCCTCTTCCACATTCTCGAACTGCACCTTGCCGGCGAATTCGGTGATGATGGGGCGGGTCAGCGGATCCCAGTTGGCCAGGATGGCGCCGGCCTTGATGACCTGGTCGGCCTTGACCGTCAGCGTGGCGCCGTAAGGCACCTTGTGGCGCTCGCGTTCGCGGCCATGCTCGTCATGGATGATGATCTCGCCGGAACGGGCAATCACCACCAGGTCGCCCTTGCCGTTGGTCACATAGCGCATCGGCGCGTTGAAGCCGATCACGCCGTTGGACTTGGCCTCGACGCTGGACGCAATCGCCGCGCGCGATGCCGCGCCGCCGATGTGGAAGGTCCGCATCGTCAGCTGCGTGCCGGGCTCGCCGATCGACTGGGCGGCGATGATGCCGACCGCTTCGCCAATGTTGATGAGCCCGCCTCGGCCCAGATCGCGGCCATAGCACTTGGCGCACAGGCCGAAGCGGGTTTCGCAGGTTAGCGCGGTACGCACCTTCACCTCGTCCACGCCGGCTGCCTCAAGCCCTTCGATGATGTCCTCGTCCAGCATCACGCCGGCCGGCGTCAGCACCGCACGATTTTCCGGATGCAGCACGTCCTCGACCACGGTGCGGCCGAGCACGCGGTCGCGCAGCGATTCGATGACCTCGCCGCCTTCGACGATGGCGCGCATCACCGAGCCGTCCAGCGTGCCGCAGTCGTCCTCGGTCACCACCAGATCCTGCACCACGTCGCAGAGGCGCCGGGTCAGGTAGCCGGAATTGGCGGTTTTCAGCGCCGTGTCGGCCAGGCCTTTTCGGGCACCGTGGGTGGAGATGAAGTACTCCAGCACGTTCAGCCCTTCGCGGAAGTTCGCGGTGATGGGCGTTTCGATGATCGAGCCGTCGGGCTTGGCCATCAAGCCGCGCATGCCGGCCACCTGGCGAATCTGCGCGGCGGAACCGCGCGCGCCGGAGTCGGCCATCATGTAGATCGAGTTGAACGAATCCTGCTCGACTTCCTTGCCGTGGCGGTCGATGACCTTTTCCTTGGACAGCTGGGCCATCATGGCCTTGGACACGTCGTCGCCCGACTTGCCCCAGATATCGACCACCTTGTTGTAGCGCTCGCCGGCCGTCACCAGACCCGAGACATACTGCTGCTCGATCTCTTTGACTTCCTTCTGGGCGTGCGCGATGATGCCGGTCTTTTCCTTGGGCACCAGCATGTCCTCGATGCAGATCGAGATGCCGGCCTTGGTCGCCAGCCGGAAGCCCGACTGGAGCAGCTTGTCGGCGAACACCACGGTTTCTTTCAAGCCGCACTTGCGGAAAGACACGTTGATCAGCTTGGAGATTTCCTTTTTCTTCAACGCCTTGTTGATGTTGGAAAAAGGCAGTCCCTTGGGCAGGATTTCCGACAGCAGCGCGCGGCCGCCGGTGGTTTCCCACAGCTTGGTCGAAGGCACGAACTCGTTGGTTTCCTTGTCCTTGCTCCACTCGGTCAGGCGCACGCTGATGCGGGCATTGAGGTCGAGCTCGCCCGCATCGAAGGCGCGGCGGACTTCGCCTGTGTCGGAGAACACCAAGCCTTCGCCCTTGCCGTTGGTGCGGTCGCGGGTGGTGTAGTACAGGCCCAGCACCACGTCCTGCGACGGGACGATGGAAGGCTCGCCGTTGGCCGGGAACAGGATGTTGTTCGACGCTAGCATCAGCGTGCGGGCCTCCATCTGCGCCTCGACCGACAGCGGCACGTGAACGGCCATCTGGTCACCGTCGAAGTCGGCGTTGAAAGCCGAGCAGACGAGCGGGTGCAGCTGGATCGCCTTGCCTTCGATCAGGATGGGCTCGAAGGCCTGAATGCCCAGGCGGTGCAGCGTCGGCGCACGGTTGAGCATCACCGGATGCTCCTTGATGACCTCCTCCAGGATGTCCCAGACCACCGGCGTGCCGGATTCGACTTCTTTCTTGGCCGCCTTGATGGTGGTGGCGATGCCACGCACTTCGAGTTGCGCGAAGATGAAGGGCTTGAACAGTTCCAGCGCCATCAGCTTGGGCAAACCGCACTGGTGCAGCTTGAGCGTCGGGCCGACGGTAATCACCGAACGACCCGAGTAATCGACGCGCTTGCCCAGCAAATTCTGGCGGAAACGGCCTGACTTGCCCTTGATCATGTCGGCCAGGGATTTCAGCGCGCGCTTGTTGGCGCCCGTCATGGCCTTGCCACGGCGGCCGTTGTCCAGCAAGCTGTCCACGGCTTCCTGCAGCATGCGCTTTTCATTGCGGGCAATGATTTCCGGCGCTTTCAGTTCCAGCAAGCGGCGCAGGCGGCTGTTGCGGTTGATGACGCGGCGGTACAAATCGTTCAGGTCGGAGGTCGCGAAACGGCCGCCATCCAGCGGCACCAGCGGACGCAGGTCCGGCGGCAGCACCGGCAGCACGTCGAGCACCATCCAGCCGGGCTTGATGCCGGACTTCTTGAACCCTTCCATCAATTTCAAGCGCTTGGCGTTTTTCTTGATCTTGATTTCGGAGCCGGTCAGGTCGTTGCGCAGCTTGTCGATCTCGACATCGATGTCCAGGCCGTCGAGCAGGTCCTTGATGCCTTCGGCGCCCATCTTGGCGGTGTATTCGTCGCCGTATTCCTTGCGCTTGGCCTCGAAGTCGTCTTCCGACATGATGCTGAATTTCTTCAGCGGGGTCATGCCGGGGTCGGTGACGACATAGGCCTCGAAGTACAGCACCCGTTCGATGTCGCGCAGCGTCATGTCGAGCACCAGGCCCAGACGCGACGGCAGCGACTTCAGGAACCAGATGTGCGCGCACGGCGCGGCCAGGTCGATGTGACCCATGCGTTCGCGGCGAACCTTGGTCTGGGTGACTTCAACGCCGCATTTCTCGCAGATGACGCCGCGGTGCTTGAGGCGCTTGTACTTGCCGCACAGGCATTCGTAGTCCTTGATGGGGCCAAAGATCTTGGCGCAAAAAAGACCGTCGCGCTCTGGCTTGAAGGTGCGGTAGTTGATGGTCTCGGGCTTCTTGACCTCGCCGAAAGACCACGAGCGGATCTTTTCGGGCGAAGCCATACCGATCTTGATGGCATCGAAATGCTCATCCGGCGTGAACTGCTTGAACAGGTCGAGTAATGATTTCATGTGATAAATCCTTATCTAATCAGCTGCGTTCGAGTTCCATGTCGATACCGAGCGAGCGAATTTCCTTCACCAGCACGTTGAACGACTCCGGCATGCCGGCGGTGATCGCATGCTCGCCCTTGACGATGCTTTCGTACACCTTGGTACGGCCGACGACGTCGTCGGACTTGACAGTGAGCATTTCCTGCAGCACGTAGGCGGCGCCGTAGGCTTCCAGTGCCCACACTTCCATCTCGCCGAAACGCTGTCCGCCGAACTGCGCCTTGCCGCCCAGCGGCTGCTGCGTGACCAGGCTGTAGGGGCCGGTCGAACGGGCATGCATCTTGTCGTCCACCAGATGGTGAAGCTTCAGGAAGTGCATGTAGCCCACGGTCGTGGTGCGCTCGAACGGATCGCCGGTGCGGCCGTCGTAGAGCTGCGCCTGGGTCCGCGTCGCGGTCAGGCCCTTGGCCTTGGCAATGTCTGCCGGGTAGGCCAGCTGCAGCATCTTCATGATGTCTTCTTCCGAAGCGCCATCGAACACGGGCGTTGCGAAAGGCACGCCGGTCGTCAGGTTGCTGGCCATTTCCAGCAGGTCGGTGTCCGACAGGCTGGACAGCTCTTCGGTGCGACCCGACTTGTTGTACAGCGTGTCCATGAAGGCGCGTAACTCCGCAATCTTGGCTTCGGCCTGCAGCATGTCGCCAATCCGCTGGCCCAGGCCCTTGGCGGCCCAGCCCAGGTGGACTTCCAGCACCTGGCCGACGTTCATGCGCGACGGCACGCCCAGCGGGTTCAGCACGATGTCGCACGGCGTGCCGTCGGCCATGTGGGGCATGTCCTCGACTGGAACGATCTTGGACACCACGCCCTTGTTGCCGTGGCGGCCGGCCATCTTGTCGCCGGGCTGCAAGCGGCGCTTGACGGCCAGGTACACCTTGACCATCTTGAGCACGCCGGAAGGCAGCTCATCGCCCTGCGTCAGCTTCTTGCGCTTTTCCTCGAAAGACAAATCAAAACTGTGGCGCGTCTGCTCCATCGAGTTCTTGATGCTTTCCAGCTGCGACGCCACTTCGTCATCGGCCGGACGGATGTCGAACCAGTGGTATTTTTCGACGTCCGTGAGGTAGGCCTTGTCGATCTTGGTGCCCTTGGCCAGCTTCTTGGGGCCGCCATTGGCGACCTTGCCGGTCAGCAGCTTTTCGATACGGTCGAACGCATCGGCCTCCACGATCCGCAGCTGGTCGTTCAGGTCAAGACGGAAGCGCTTGAGCTCGTCGTCGATGATCTGCTGGGCGCGCTTGTCTCGCACGATGCCTTCACGGGTGAAGACCTGCACGTCGATGACGGTGCCCGACGAACCCTGGCTCACGCGCAACGACGTGTCCTTCACATCGCTGGCTTTTTCGCCAAAGATGGCGCGCAACAGCTTTTCTTCCGGCGTCAGCGTGGTCTCGCCTTTTGGCGTGACCTTGCCGACCAGCGTGTCGCCCGGCTGGACTTCAGCACCGACATAAATAATGCCGGATTCGTCCAGACGGTTGAGCTGCTGCTCAGACAGGTTCGGAATGTCGCGGGTGATCTCCTCGGAGCCGAGCTTGGTGTCGCGTGCCATCACCACGAGTTCTTCGATATGAATCGAGGTGTAGCGGTCTTCAGCCACTACGCGCTCGGAAATCAGGATCGAATCCTCGAAGTTGTAGCCGTTCCACGGCATGAAGCCGATCAGCATGTTCTGGCCGATGGCGATTTCGCCCAGGTCGGTCGAGGCGCCGTCCGCCACCACATCACCCTTGGCCAGCTTGTCGCCCATCTTGACGATGGGGCGCTGGTGGATGTTGGTATTCTGGTTGGAACGCTGGTACTTGATCAGGTTGTAGATGTCCACGCCGATCTCGCCAGCCAGGGCTTCATCGTCGTTGACCCGCACCACGATGCGGGTGGCATCGACATAGTCCACCACGCCGCCACGGGTAGCGGTCACGACCGTACCCGAGTCCACCGCCGCCACGCGCTCGATACCGGTGCCGACGAGCGGCTTTTCGGGACGCAGCACGGGCACGGCCTGACGCGACATGTTGGCGCCCATCAGCGCGCGGTTGGCATCGTCATGCTCCAGGAACGGGACCAGCGAAGCGGCGACCGACACGATCTGCGCCGGCGACACGTCCATGTACTGAACGCGCTCGGCACCCACCAGGATGGATTCACCTTTTTCACGGGCGGATACCAAGTCGCCGGTCAGGCGGCCTTCCTTGTCCAGCGCGGCATTGGCCTGGGCAATCACGTACTTGCCCTCTTCAATCGCCGACAGGTAGTCGATTTCCATCGTCACCTTGCTGTCAGCCACCCGGCGGTACGGCGTTTCAATGAAACCGTACTCGTTCAGGCGGGCGTACAGGGCCAGCGAATTGATCAGCCCGATGTTTGGGCCTTCGGGCGTTTCAATCGGGCAGACGCGACCGTAATGGGTCACGTGCACGTCACGAACTTCAAAGCCGGCACGTTCGCGGGTCAAGCCACCGGGGCCGAGGGCCGAAACACGGCGCTTGTGGGTGATCTCGGCCAGCGGGTTGGTCTGGTCCATGAACTGGGACAGCTGCGAAGCACCGAAGAACTCTTTCAATGCAGCCGAAATCGGCTTGCTGTTGATCAGGTCATGCGGCATGAGCGGCTCTTGCTCGGCCTGGCCCAGACGTTCCTTGACAGCTTTTTCGATCCGTGCCAGACCGGTGCGGTACTGGTTCTCGGCCAGTTCGCCAACACAGCGCACCCGGCGGTTGCCGAGGTGGTCAATGTCATCGACTTCGCCATTGCCGTTGCGCAGGTCCACCAGGATCTTCACGACGGCGAGGATATCCTCGTTGGTCATCACCATTGGACCGGTGGATTCGTCGCGGCCCACGCGGGCATTGAACTTCATGCGGCCCACGCGGGACAGATCGTAAGTGTCCGGGTTGTAGAACAGGCGCTGGAACAGCGCCTGGACGGCGTCTTCCGTTGGCGGCTCGCCGGGGCGCATCATGCGGTAAATGGCCACGCGGGCGGCAAACTCGTCAGCCGTCTCGTCGGCGCGCAAGGTCTGCGAAATGTAGGCGCCCTGGTCAAGCTCATTGGTGTAGAGCACCTGCAGGTCTTGAACGCCAGCCGTGCGCAGCTTTTTCAGCAGCGCCTCGGTCAGCTCGTCGTTGGCCTTGGCAATGATCTCGCCGGTGTCGGCGTCGATGATGTTCTTGGCAACAACACGGCCGATCAGAAAATCTTCAGGCACGCTGATGCTGGTGGTGCCGCTTTGCTCCAGTTCGCGGGTGTGGCGAACGGTAATCCGCTTGTCCTTGGCCACCACCACCTTCCCGGACTTGTCTGTCAGGTCAAACCGGGCGACTTCACCACGCATGCGCTCGGCAACGAACTCCATTTGCGCGCCGCTGTCCATCAGGCGGAAATTGTCGAAGACAAAGAAATTGGCCAGGATGGATTCATGGTTCAGGCCAATGGCCTTGAGCAAAATCGTGACCGGCATCTTGCGGCGACGGTCAACCCGGAAATATAAAATGTCCTTCGGGTCGAACTCGAAGTCGAGCCATGAACCACGGTAAGGGATGATGCGGGCCGAAAACAGCAGCTTGCCCGAGCTGTGGGTCTTGCCCTTGTCGTGCTCGAAAAACACGCCAGGCGAACGATGCAGCTGCGACACGATGACACGTTCAGTGCCGTTGATGACAAAAGAGCCCTTGTCGGTCATGAGCGGTACTTCGCCCATGTAGACCTCTTGCTCCTTGACTTCCTTGACCACCTTGGATTGCGATGTCGAGGACTCGCGGTCGTAGATGATCAGTTGCACCTTGGCACGCACGGCCGAGGCGAAAGTCAGGCCACGGGTCTGGCATTCGCGCACATCGAAAGCCGGCTTGGCCAGGTTGTACTCGATGAATTTCATCTCGACAAAACCGTTGTGCGAGACAATGGGGAAAGCATTTTGAAAAGCTGCTTGAAGGCCTTCAACCGTACGCTTTTGAGGTGCACGGTCGGCTTGCAGAAACGCGGTGTACGCATCTTTCTGCATTTGCAATAAATAGGGAACAGTCAACACGCTTTCGCGGTTGCCGAAGCTTTTGCGGATGCGTTTGCGTTCGGTGAAGGAATAGGCCATGAGTTCTCCGCGTTGATGGGCTCTGGCGACTCTCGAACCCGAATACACCACGTATTCAGGCAACTTGGTGGTTGGCCACTACCAACCATGGCGGACGGTGATGCATTGCACAGCACCCGAACCAAGGCGTTTTCTGCAGTCGGGATTCAGAAAACACTGG
>JAQGLT010000031.1 GCA_028292745.1 Polaromonas sp.
TTCGCCGCGCCGATGAAAATCTCCAGCTGCTCTTTGGCCTTGGCCTGGCCGACATACTCGTCGAACAGCTTGGGGCGCAAGGCTCGCTCGATGGCTTCTTCTTTCGGCGAGGCAGGCGCGCTAGAGAGCATGCGCCGGGCCGGCGGCAGGTCGGACATGTCGAAATCGTCGGTCTGGATGCTCATGGTGATGTGGTCCGTTTACTTCCCCAGCGCCTTCAGCGCCAGCTTGATGCCCTCGCTCACGCCAACGTCCTTGGGCAGGGCTTTCAGCGCCAGCGCCGCGTCGCGGTCGCTGTAGCCCAGGGCGACCAGTGCCTGCAAAATGTCGAGCTCGGCTTCATTGCTGACGCTGACATGCGCGCCGATGTCGGCGCCGAGCTTGCCCTTGAGTTCGAGCAGCAGCCGCTCGGCGGTCTTCTTGCCGATGCCGGGCACCTTGACGATGCGCCCGGTCTCCTGCAGCGTGATGGCCTGCGCCAGGTCGGCCACGCTCATGCCGCTGAGCACGCTCAGCGCCATGCGCGGCCCGACGCCGGTGATCTTGATGAGCTGGCGGAAAGCACCCCGCTCGGCGGTGCTGCCAAAGCCGTAGAGCAGCTGCGCGTCTTCCCGCACGATGAAATGGGTGAACAGGCTGATTTTTTCGCCCAGCGCGGGCAGGTTGTAGAAGGTGCTCATCGGCACCAGCACCTCGTAGCCGACGCCCTGGCAGTCCACCAGGATTTCGGGTGGATTTTTTTCGGCCAGCTGGCCAGTGAGTCTTCCTATCATGGGCAAATCTTAGCAGCCAGCCTATGGGCCGCCCTGTTCCATCCTGGCAGCTTTAGCTTGTGCCATCTAGCGCGGCTTCACCCTGATGCCGCATTTCATCGCGGCAATCAGTCAGCGCACATGCATGGCGGGGCTGGCAAGGAGCCGTTTCTTGTTGTCTCGGGTTTTGCGGGCGTGCTCGCGCATGATGAACTCGGCTCTCATGCCCTCGCGTAGTTCAATCGCTGCCACCAGATCGCAGTGGTCATGATGGGCCCTGGCAATGAACTCATATTCGAGTTGAGGGGCCACGCCTTCAATAATTAGCGATGTGGCCGCAGCCATGGGAATTTTGGAGATGAAGTCGATGGCGCCCTCCAGGGGTGCGCTGCCTGCCGCCTGAATCAGGGTGGTGTGAAACCGGGCATTGGTCACCATCCATTGGCGCGCGTCCAGTTCATTGCCAGCTTTGGCGGCCTCGGCCAACAGTTCGCCGCCCTCTTCCAGGCAGCTGTAAAGCACTTGCATGCTTTGGCTGTCCACGCCCTTTTCCGCAGCCAGGCGCGCGGCCATGCCCTCCAGCATGCCGCGCACTTCGATGGCGTCGCTCACTTCCTTTGCATCGAACGATTTCACGCGAAACCCCCGCGTTGGCAGACGCTCCAGCAGTCCGTCCTTGGCCAGTTCCTCAAAAGCCAGGCGAATCGGCGTGCGCGACACCCCCAGGTCCTCGACCAGCGGCAGTTCCAGGAGGCGCTCGCCCGGCTGGTACTGCCCCGAGATGATTCTGCGTTTGATCTCGTTGACGACAGAGTGGATTTGTTTGGCCATGACTTTGATACAGGGTTGTTCAAGGCGCAATTTTGCACGCATTCTTACCGTACACCTGGCTCTGGCACCGTAAGGCCGCAGATCCCGGCTTCAGGGTGAAGCGACATGATGAATGCTGCGGTCATCGATATTGCCTAGGTGTTTTCACCTAATGCATGCATTTTTAAGCAAAAAATAAAAATTAATCGGGACTATATGATTAAATGCATGCAATTAAGCAAGTGAACATCAACCACATTGTAGGAGTCAGACATGATTAAGCTGGTGAATTCCAAAAAATCTTTCAATTTCAAGGCCAAGAAAGCATGCAAAGTGCTGGCATTCGGACTGGCGGTTGCTGCGTCGTGGGCGCCTTGCATGGCAGCGACCACCGCCCCCTGGCCAACCGCGCCGATCACTTTCGTGGCCCCGTTTTCCGCAGGCGGCGGCGGCGATACCTTGACCCGGCTGTACGCCCAGCAGCTGAACCTGGCGCTCAATGTGCCCGTCATCGTGGACAACAAGCCCGGCGCTGGGGGCAATATCGGCACGTCTTTCGTGGCCAAGGCCGCGCCTGACGGCCAGACCGTGGTGTTTGGTACCTCTGGCACGATGGGGACCAACCATTTTTTGTACAAGCGCACAGGGTATTCAATCAATGACTTCGAACCTGTCGCCATGTTTGGAATGACTGGGTTGGTGCTGGTGGTGGCAAAGGATGCCCCCTACAAAAACCTGGGCGAGTTGATCGCTTTTGGCAAAAGTAATCCGGGCAAGCTTTCCTGCGCATCGGACGGCAACGGCACGGCTTCCCATATAGCCTGCGCCATGCTGCAGCAGAAAGCCGGCATTGAAGTGGAGCACATTCCCTACAAGGGGTCTTCGGCGGGATACATTGATGTGCGCAGCCAGCGTGTGTCCTTCTTCATTGATGTGACGCCACCGCTCACCCCCCAAATAAAGGAGGGCTCGCTGCGAGCCTTGGCTGTGACCATGAAAAAGCGCATCCCGGCATTGCCCGACGTGCCGACGTTTGCCGAAAGTGGCCTGCCTGACTACGAACTATTTGCCTGGGATGGCGTGTTCGCCCCCAAAGGGACGCCCACAGCCCGACTGGACAGGCTGCATGAAGGCATCCAGTCGGCGGTGAAAAATCCAGAATTCAGCAAGAACATGATGGATCGCGGCACCATGCTGCAAGCCATGACGCGTGAAGATTTCCGTGCCCTTGTGCGGCGCGAATACGAACGCATGGGCCCCGTCGTCAAGCAGTTGGGTGTCACCATCGACTGACGGGACATTCATGCCACCGAATCCATCCAAGGGCGCTGAAATCATCGGCGCCTACGAGCACCCCACCCGCAAATGCCCGGAAAAGACGCTGGCACAGATTCATCTGGAATGTGCGCTGGGAGCACTGGCAGACGCTGGCTTGTCGCTCGGAGATGTAGACGGCTATTTCTCAGCCGGTGATGCGCCGGGTATGGGCTCCCTCCATATTGCCGACTACATGGGTATCGCGCCCCGGTTCATAGACAACACCGAACTCGGTGGCGCCTCGTATCTGGCACACGTGGCCCATGCCAGGATGGCAATCGAATCGGGGCGGTGCAATGTGGCGCTGATCACCCAGGGCGGGCGTCCACGCTCTGACGCTGCTTTGGGGCTGGGCCCCAGAGCCCTTGGACCGGGAGTGCCGGAGGTGCCGTATGAAGCGCCGACCGGTATCAACACAGTGGCCAGCTATGCCTTGATGGCGGCGCGCCATATGCATGAGTTCGGCACGACCAGCGAGCAACTGGCCTGGATCAAAGTGGCGGCATCCGAGCACGCCCAGCACAACCCGCACGCCATGCTGCGGCAAAAGGTGACGGTAGAGGATGTGCTGGCATCGCCCCTGATTGCCGATCCGCTGCACCGGCTGGACTGCTGCGTGGTCAGCGACGGGGGTGGCGCCTTGGTCATGGTGCGCGCTGAGCTTGCACGCGAACTGGGCAGGCATGGCATACGCATCAAAGGTGCCGGTGAGGCCGTCAAGGGGCAAGGTGCAGGCGCGCTCGACATGACGTTTACCGCTGCCGCCTGGTCAGGCGCACAGGCGTTTAAAGAGGCTGGGGTCAGGCCAGAGGATATTCGCTATGCCTCGATTTATGACAGCTTTACCATCACGGCCCTGATGCAGTTGGAAGACCTCGGCTTTTGCGAAAAAGGAAAAGGTGGCCGGTTTGTGGCCGACGGTCAACTGATCTCTGGTGTTGGCCGCCTGGCGGTGAACACCGACGGAGGGGGTTTGTGCAACCACCATCCTTCCAGTCGAGGCGGCATGGTCAAGCTCATTGAGGCGGTCCGTCAGCTGCGCGGTCAGGCCCATCCAGCGGTTCAGGTGCCCGGCTGCCGGTTGGCTTTGGTACAGGGACTTGGAGGTCGGCTTGCCGGACGCCATGCCAGCGCCACGCTCATTTTGGAAGGAGCATGACATGCAGCCAATGGACCGAACTCAAGACCCCTTGGAAAAACAGTTCCTTGAGGGTTTAACGCAAGGTCAACTGCTCATTCCGATTTGCGGCGCCTGCCATAAAAAACATTGGTATCCGCGTCCAATATGTCCTTTTTGCAGGCAACCGGTGAATCAATTCGAGGTATCACGGGGCCGTGGAGAGGTCTATGCGCTGACGCTGATGCATGTCAAAGATCAGCCTTCTCAATGCATTGCCTATGTGACTCTGGACGATGAGATCACCTTGCTGGCAAGTTTGTCGGGTGAGCAGTTGACGCGTGCCTGCATCGGGCAAAAAGTAGAGCTTGATATTGCCAGCAGCAGGGCTAAAGCCTCTTTGGTATTCAAGCTCATGAACAGTGAAAAGTTAAATTCAGATGATTAATAAAATTGCACCATCTTTGGAAGAAGCCGTGGGCTTCATCCAGGACAGTTCCACCATCATGATCGGCGGCTTTGGAACTGCTGGTATTCCAGATCAATTGTTAGAGGTGGTGGTGGCCAGCGATGCCAGAGACCTCACCTTGATTGCCAACAATGCAGGCAACGGCGACGATGGCATTGGCACTTTGCTGCGCCTGGGACGCGTGCGAAAAATGATTTGCAGTTTCCCCCGTCAATCCGACTCCTTTGATTTCAATGCTGCTTACCAGGAAGGCCGTATTGAGCTGGAACTGGTTCCCCAGGGGAATCTAGCCGAAAGAATCCGGGCTGCAGGCAGTGGCATCGGGGCTTTTTACTCCCCAACAGGTGTTGGGACGCTGCTCACCCAGGACAGCGAGATCAGGGAAATCAACGGCAAAACCTATGCCTTGCAATTTCCTTTGTTTGCCGACTTGGCCTTGATCAAGGCAGAAACAGGCGACCGTTGGGGCAATCTCACCTACAGAAAAGCGGCGCGTAATTTCGGCCCTGTCATGGCAACCGCTGCTCGGCGCACGGTGGCATCGGTGCGCAACCTGGTCGATCTGGGCGATCTGGACCCCGAAGCGATTGTGACGCAGGGCATCTTTGTCAACAGCCTGATTCAGGTGGACTACAGCACTACTCGCCCTGGCGGATTCAAATGAGGAACGTGATGAAATTCAAACTCAGAAGTCGCGAAGCTATTGCCCGGGAAATTGCCTCGGATATTGCGGACGGCTCCATTGTCAACCTCGGAATTGGCATCCCCACCCTGGTTTCCAACTTCATTCCGGAAGGCCGTGAAATCATTTTGCAGAGTGAAAACGGCATTTTGGGACTGGGACCTAAGCCTAAAGATGGCGAGGAAGACTTTGACCTGATCAATGCGGGCAAGCAAGCAGTGACATTGCTCAAGGGCGGCTCTTTTTTCCATCATGCGGACAGCTTTGCCATGATGCGTGGCGGGCATCTGGACATCGCCGTGCTTGGCGCTTTTCAGGTTTCGGTGACAGGAGACCTGGCTAATTGGCATACCGGGCAAGACGGTGTGATACCCGCGGTCGGGGGCGCCATGGATTTGGCCGTGGGCGCCAAGCAGGTCTGGGTGGCCATGCCCTTGTTCACCAAGGAAGGAAAAAGCAAGGTGGTAGCCCAATGCACCTACCCGCTGACTGCCAAAGCTTGTACCTCCCGAATCTACACCGACTACGCCACCTTAGCCTGCACTCCGCTGGGTTTAAAAGTGTTGTCGCTGGCCGAGGGTTTGGAAATTGCACAGCTTGAGGAATTAATGCGACTTCCATTAAATCAATCGCTTCAATCTGATTAATTGTTAACAGTGGGCTAATGAAGGCTGATATGAAGATCATGAAAAATGTGCGCATTCCCATGCGCGATGGCATATATATCTGCGCCGATATTTATCTGCCTGAAACCGTTGAAAAAGTTCCTGCATTGCTGGGATTGAGCCCTTATGGCAAAGAGTTGCAAGCACAAGCGCTCACATTACCGCCACAAGCACGGCCAAGCCATCTTTGGAACGGTGCGATCGAGGCGGGTGATATCCGTGCTGTCGTCGAACAAGGCTATGCCCATATTATCGCTGACGTGCGCGGCACAGGTCACTCAGAAGGGGAAATGTGCGGCAACTACAATTCTGGTGGTCAAGGCGACGGTAAGGATATCTACGACATCGTCGAATGGATGGCAGAGCAAGATTGGTGCGATGGCAATATAGGCATGATCGGGATTTCATACTTTGCATCAGTTCAAATTTTGGGTGCAGCGGAAAAACCCCCGCATCTAAAAGCAATTTTCGTCAATGGCGGGCATTACGATCTTTACGAACTTTGCTATCACGGCGGCATCATGTGGTTAATGCCCCGTGCCTCACGTGAAGGTCGTGGTGGTGACAGTGGCAACGCATTTAAAAAAGTGTCAAGCAAGAGTTCAAAAGTATTTACGCCAGAAGAACTTGAACGCATAACACAAGAGCGCCTCAATGATCCTGATATCGCACACTGGTCTGACTTTGTGCATCTCTTACATTACCAGGATCGCCATGAACTATGGATGGATTATTTGTTAAACCCATTGGATGGTCCATTCTGGCAGGAAGGTTCGGCCATGGAAGTCGCGCATAAAGTAGATATACCGGTTTACTTTCAAGCTAAATGGGGGCGGGGTTGGAACGTAGAGGGAACAATTGAAATGTTTCACCGCGTGCAAGGCGTGAAGAAGCTGGAAATTCAGGCGCTTCCACCCATGCTTGAAAGACCCTTTCATGAGTGTCATGACGAAATGTTTCGTTGGTACGATTACTGGTTAAAAGGCGTTGACACCGGCATCATGGATGAGCCACCAGTTCAGTTTTCTGTTGAAGGTTCTTATAAACGGCGTAAAGAACAGAATTGGCCTTTACCCAATACGAAACATAAAGACTTCTACCTGCGCCCTCGCCATAAAATCAGCGAGAAACCCGAGCCACTACATTCGGAATATGCGCATCCCGATGGTTTCTACCAAGCACCCTTAACAGTAGCGACTGAATCGGAATCGGTGAAATGGACAAGTGACAAATACCGAGAAGATATAGAAATGACTGGTACAGGCGCGCTCTATATCTATGCTGAAATAGATACGCCTGACACCAACTTCATCGCAAAGCTTTACGACGTAGCGCCAAATGGGCTACGAAGCCTAGTGACATCGGGGTATTTGAAAGCATCTCACCGAGAATTAGATGAAGTACGCTCAAGACCAGGGGAACCCTGGCATCCGCACACGCGAGCGTTACCCGTTCCTCCTGGAGAAATTATTGAGTATGCAATTCGCCTGTACCCATTTTCTTTCTTGATTAAAGCAGGGCATCGAATTCAGCTGGAACTGGCCTGTAACGAGTCAATTGATGGTGATGATGCAAAATTGCTCCCGCCTGATAGCTACCACCTGCCAAGCGGCCGTGCCACATTTCATAAAATCTATCGTGATGCAAAACATAAATCACGGTTGGTGCTGCCAATTATTCAAGCCCGCTTGAGTGACAATCAATAAAATGAATAACGCGGGCTGCTATTGAATATAAAGGTCTCTGGATTAATCGAACCGCTGGCATTTACATGATGGCGGATTTACGGTTGGCATGACTGCTTTTAATATTTAATAAGAGCAGATAAAGATTGGCAATGCACAAACAAGCCGATCGCCCACTGGTAGCGGCGCCTGACCTATTGCAACGGTCATTGGGGCCTTGGCCTGTGGTGAGCTCTACCTCTAACCTTTATCTTTGCCACGCCATAGGTTTCAATTAACACCAATAGCCATATCTACCCTATCCGCCGGGAATAGGCGTTGAATCTGCGGGTCAAAACCGGCGGCTGGCTGGTGCGCAGGCCAAAAGCGATTCCATTCAAACACGGCGGTTTGCTTTGCCGTTGACAGTTGGCAGCTAGATCCCGAACACTTACTTCCAGAGCGGGCTGCGCGTTCATATTTTTGACCACCTGACCAGGTTTCACTTGCAAGGTTTCTCATCAAAACTCATCCAATGCATGCATTCAAACCCAGCTTTCGCTACATTCAAATGATGTCCACTCCCCATCATCAGGATACTTAGTCGTGTAAGATAATTAAATTGCATGCGGTCAGCAACGAAATGATTGCTTTTCTTCACATTAGGCGTCTATGAACCCAAAGCTCTTTGTCAACAAGCGCGGCTGTGACCGTCGGGCTTTCCTGGCCATGGCAAGCATTGCCGCGTTGAGCCATAGCGAACTGTCGTTCGGACAGTCGTATCCGGCCAAGCCCATTAAATTGATTGTTCCCTTTCCGCCTGGTGGCGGCGGCGACACCCTTGCCCGGCTGGTAATGACGCGGGTCGGCAAGGAGCTCGGCCAGCCGATCGTGGTCGAAAACCTGGCAGGAGCTGGGGGCAACATCGGCGCGCAAACTGCCACACGCGCTGCAGCCGATGGCTACACATTGCTGTACGGCACCAATGGAACCCATGGGATCAATCAGACGCTTTACAAAAACGCCGGCTTCAATGCGGTGCGCGATTTCGAACCCGTCAGTCAATTGACGCGCATTGCCGCCATGGTGGTGGTGCGCGCCGGTTTGCCCGTGAACACCATGCCGGAACTGCTCAAGCTGCTCAAGGCTTCGCCTGGCCGCTACACATTCGCCTCGGCCGGCAACGGCACCACCTCGCATTTAGCCGGCGAAATTCTCAAGAGCAGTGCGGGCCTGTCCGTCGTGCACATTCCTTACCGAGGCGGTGGCCCGGCCATCACCGACTTGTTGGGCGGCCAGGTGGACATGCTGATCGATGTCATGCCCAACACTGCGCCTCAGGTAAAGGCCGGCAAGCTGCGTGGGCTTGCTGTGTCAACCGCCAAACGCGTACCCGCCATGCCGGAACTGCCCACCATTGCCGAATCCGGCGTGCCGGGCTTTGACGTCAGCGCTTGGGACGCGATTTTCGCCCCTGCTCATACGCCGCAACCTCTCATCGCCACGCTCAACGAAGCCATACGCAAGGCATTGAATGATCCCGAAATACGTGCGCAATTGGTGGCGCGTGGCGCAGAAGCCGCGCCCAGCACACCTGCCGAGCTGGGCAACTTTGTGAAAGCGGAAATCGTGCGCTGGGGTGAGGCCGTCAAGCGCTCCGGTGCTTCCATTGAGTAGAAAAAGACACATCATGAACCAACCCAATCACTTTGTCGGCATGCCCCCGCCGCTCGCACCGGCGCTCACGCAGACCAAATATTTCTTTCAAGCACTCGACAACTTCTCGCGCGTGTTTGCCATCCGCCCGGGCGATGAGGTCTTGTTCCTGGCCGACCCGCTGCTTGACCCGCGTGTGATCGACGCGGTGATCGGCATCGCAAAGTCGCGCGGTGCCCAACTGCGTGTCTACATGGAGCCGAGCACGCAGGTGACTGAGATACCGCAGGCCATTCATGGCCTGCTGAAGAAAGCCACATTTGTGGTGTCCACCTGGTTCTGTTCGATCCTCGATCCGCTGTGCATTCAGCTCCGCCGGGAAGGCCAGCGCTGGGTCAAGATCACCTACTTTCGCGACCTCGACCTGCTTCATACCCCCCAGGCACGGTTTCCCATCGAAATCATTGGTGAGCTCATCCGCGCCACAGCGGCCCGCTTTCCTACGGGTCAGCCTTTCGACCTGCGATTTACCGACACGCGTGGCAGCGACTTTCGAATCGGCTTCACGCCCGAAATGCGCGAGAACCAGCTGTCAACCAACCGTTGGCGCGGCAAGATGACTGCTGAAGAGGATGGCTGCTACGTGCATTACCTCCCGACGCATGGCCCCAACTTGTGGGACCACAACTCGGTAAAAAACGACACGACTGTCAAAGTGGCGATGTCAGGGGTTCTCTATCCCCAGTGGGCAGTCGGCTTCGACCGGCCTTTCGAGGAAAAGATCGGTGTGTTTTTCGAAGGTGAGTATGTGAGCGCCGTGCATGGCGAATCGGCCGAGGCACAGATTCTGCGGGAAATGCTGGTTGGCGGCCGCATGATCGAAGGCGGTGGCTGCGGCTTTAATCCCAAGGCGCCACGCCATACGGTGTATCCGGCCGGCTCCAACGCGCCGGGCGCGATGCATTTCGGCATTGATCTGGCCAAACCGTCGGACTACATCCGCCGCGTGTTGCCCGACTGGGAGGAGCCACCGGTGCATATGGACCTGATCACGCTTGACTCCACAGTGACGGCAGGCGACGAATTGCTCGTGAATCAGGGCTTTCTTTGTGCGCTGCGTGACGCGCGTGTGGTGCAAGCTGCCAGCCGTTATGGCGATCCTCTTGAGCTGCTCGAAGCAGCGGTGCCATGAATGCAGGCTCAACGCGATACAGTCATTCGAGGTGTTGAGCTAGGGCGATTTACCCTGGCTGGCAACAGCAAAGCCGGGCAGGCTTGTTGCTCCTCAATTCATAGCTGCCTGCGCAGGCGCTGCGTGCGCTGCAGCCTGTTTTGATCATAAATTGTGCGATTTCCCGGCTTTCCCCGGTGGTTCTCCTTCCCCACTGGGAGAAGGAGGCAAGCGGGGCCACAGGCGACCCAGGTGCGCGGCTGTTGTCAGTCATTCCGGGTGACTTCGCTCCAATGTCCACTTCCTTGCGCATATTGGGCTGGCGCGCACTGCCGCCGATCAAACAATAGCGGTGGCCTTTTTCTGCGTCTCGTTTTGCCGGTCACGCATCTTTGGCTCCGTCTGTGATGGCGGGATCCTGAGAGAGGTTGCCGATCATGGCCAACAACGCGCGACGCACAACCGCGACATCGCCGTCAGACAAGCCTGTCAACGCAACGGCATTGACCTCTTGCGCCAACGGGACCAGAACCTGCTTTAAATCCCGGCCTTTTGGCGTCAGGCAAACGTACAGGTTTTTGCGATTGTCGGGCCGGTGCTCACGGGTGACATACCCGAGCGACTCCATCGCGCGCAAGGCGATCACGGTTGTCGGCTCCATCACACCAGCATCGAGACTCAGTTCACGCTGTGTCAGGCCGTCGCGCTCCCACAGTACCCGCAAAAACGTCCAATGGCCCAGGTGGACACCATGCTGGACCAACCGCAGCTGGAGCGAGCGAAGCAACACCCTGGTCGCATCCTTGATCAAGTGCGCCAGGCGGTCGTTGGGCACGGCATCACGCCAGTGCTTCAGTACAGGGTTGTCGATGCCTGGCGTGTGCCGGGCCAATGGCTTGGTCTTTGGATGAATTACCTGCGCTACTTTTGCCATCTCAACCACGAGCCAAATCCATCGTGGCCCAGCACCCCGGCTGATCGCCTCCAAGACCCCGATGAGGGACTAAAGACAGGCGCATTTCAGGCCATGCCATTGATCACGCAATTTGAGGGCTTGAGCCAGAACACAACTTGATATGGCAGGTCAGCTGAAAACATGCCCGTTGATTTCCATCACAAATGAATTTTTGAAGCAAGCACAGGCTCAAGCCTGACATCGGCGCCATTTTGCGCGGACTCCAGCAGCGCCAGGCACACTTGCAGTGTGGCGCGCGCCCACTCACCATTGTGCAAAGGCGAGACGCCGTTCACCACGGCCGCAT
The DNA here is from genome assembly GCA_028292745.1 of Polaromonas sp. GTDB lineage: Bacteria > Pseudomonadota > Gammaproteobacteria > Burkholderiales > Burkholderiaceae_C > Polaromonas. Next base: position 11,566 of record JAQGLT010000031.1, read on the forward strand.
GCAACTCATCGATCACTTCGCTGCGTGGCACTTTTGGCGGGTCCAGCGCCAGGTGCTGCCGGACATTGTCGCCATAGACCTGCAAGCCATCCGGCAAAGGCCGGATATCGCCATGTTCGCAGCTGATGATGATGGGACCAAAGTGTTGATAAGCGCTCGCGCCATTTGGGTCACGCGACGACGCGCTGCCGCTGTACGTGGATCCACCATAAGTACCGGACGCCTTGAGTTGCGCCTCTTCCTGGCTGGTCTTCACGGTGGCCAAACGACGCCGGGCGGCGCCGTACGCCGACGGGTCCTTCATATTTCCCATTTCGCCGCGCCAGTTGCACCACTCATCGGAGTCAAAATGCCCGTAGCCGCTGTATGTCACGCTCGCAAACGCGCCATTGTCGAACCACAGCAGGGCTGAATAGGCCCCTTCGGTTGCACGTTGTGGATCCCAGTCGCCGGTCACTGCCCTCACGCTGGTGACATTGCCGCCAGCGAGAAGTCGAACGATGTCGACCTGGTGCGCGGCTTGGCTGAACACCACGCCGCCGCCGGCTTCGGTTTGCAGCTCCTCAGGACGGCGCGGCCGGTAGAGGAAATCGGTGTAGTTCAGTGCATGCACCATGCGCACGCGACCCAGAGTGCCACCCTGCACCAGCTCGCGCGCGCGAAGATAAGGGGTGTCGAAGCTGTGACAGTGCCCCACGATCAGATGCACGCCCGCATCAGCGCAGCATCGGATCATGGCGTCGCACTCGCTCAGGCTCAAAGCCATGGGTTTTTCCACGAGCACGTGCTTGCCTTGGGCCGCAGCGATGCGCGTGTGCTCGGCGTGGAATTGATGTGGGCTGGCGATATAGATGGCATCGACCGTTGGCTCCGCGGCAAGGGCCGCGATGTCGGAAAACACCGGTGCGCAAAAGTCTTTGGCGAATTGCTGGCGCGCGTCTTCCCGCGGATCACAAGCCGCGACCAGTTGCACTCGCGAATCGGCCAGGAAGGTCGGCAGCATCAAGGTAAAGGCCCGGCCGAGGCCGGCGATGCCCAATCGCAAGATTGGTGCGGAGTGTTGGCTCATCACAGATCCAATACGAGTTCAGCCGATTTGGCGCGCGACACACAGATCATGATCTGCGTGTCCATCTCTTCGGGCATCAGAACCATGTCGCGGTGGTCGGCCTGACCTTCCAGCAAACCGGTGCGGCAAGTGCCACAGGTCCCGCTTTCGCAGGACGAAGCACTGTTGCAGCCGTGTTCGCGCATGGCGTTCAAAATGGAAACGCCGACGGGCACCTCAAACCGTTGTCCGGTGCGCGCCATTCTCACCGTGAACGGCTTGTCGTCGGGCAGGGTTTTGCCACCTTCGTCAAAGCTTTCAAAATGCACATTCTTAGCCGACCAATGACCCGTCATGTCACGCACCGCTTCCATCAGGCCACGCGGACCGCAGCAATAAACATGCGCAGTGTTGGGCTTTTCCAGTGCAGGCCAGAGGTCAAACTCCTGCTCGGCACTGCCCTTGCTGTGGTGGATCTTGACGTTCTTCTTCAGCTCTGGACGGCCCAACTCGTCAAGAAACGCGGTGTTTTCAGCAAAGCGCGCGAGGTAGATCAGCTTCCACGGTGCCGGTGCGTCGTCGCCAAATGAACGGATCATGGACAACATCGGGGTAATGCCAATTCCACCCGCAATGAACAAGTGCGCCTTTGCATCCTCAACCAGTGGGAACGCATTTTCCGGCACCGAAGTGGGAAGGACATCCCCTGCCTTTAGGTCGTCATGCATGCTGGCCGAGCCGCCACGGCTGGCTTCTTCCCGCTTCACCGTGATGACGTAGCGGCCGCGTTCGTCAGGCGAATTGCACAATGAATATTTGCGCAGGAGACCGCTCGGCGTTTGCACCTTGACGTGGGAGCCAGGCGTGAAAGCCGGCAACTCGCCTTTATCGGGCAAAACAAGTTCAAATGAACGAATGCCCTGGGCCACGTCGTAGGCGCGGTCGACCTGGAGCGGCATCTGGGTGTCAGCATGGGTTTGTGGAATCATCACAACTGCCTCTCATACTTTATCAACTCTGAAACCAAAATCACTCGGCCTTGAGGTCGGCAGCCTTGCCCGCATCCTGGACACGTTTGGTCTCGCTGCGCAGAGCTGTGGCAAGCTGTTCGGACGACCCGCCAATCGGATCGACCCCGGCGCCCTCCAGCCTCTCAATCACATCCGGAAACTTCACGGCCTTGGCAAATTCATTGCTCAGACGATCCACGATCGCCTTCGGTGTTCCCACCTTGGCCAAGACCGCTACGTTGAAAGCGAAGTCAAAGCCTGGGATGTGCTCGCCAAGTGTCGGCACGGTTGGCGCCAGCGGGGAGCGCTTGCTCGAATTGATGGCCAGCAGCTTCACCTTGCCTGATTTAACAAACCCCATCAGCGTCGGCGGCGATGCAAAGGCCATGTGCACCTGCTCACCCACCAAAGCCGGAATGGAGTTGGCGCTGCCCTTGAACGGCACGTGGGTGACCTTGATACCCAGCGCCTGGTTCATTGCCTCTGCAGTGAGGTGATGAATGCTGCCCAGCCCAGACGATCCGTAATTCATCACTCCGGGTGATGCCTTCGCTTGCGCAATCAACTCGTCCAGCGTGTTTGCTTTGACACTGGCGTTCACCGCCAGGAACAACGGAGCCTTTCCCACCAAGGAAACCGGGATGAAATCTTTCACTGGGTCGTATGACATTTTTTTCACCACAAGTGGCGTGATCGCCAGCATGGGGCCGTCAGTGATCATCAAGGTGTAGCCATCGGCAGGGGCCTGAGCGATCGTCCCGGCGGCAACAGCGCCGCTTCCCCCCGGCTTGTTGTCTACCACGACTGCCTGCCCCAGGCCTTCCGAAAGCCGTTGCGACACGATGCGGGCAACGGTGTCAGGCAATCCTCCAGGCGAGTAGGGCACCACCAGCCGGATGGGCTTTGAGGGAAATGGCTGAGCATGGCCTGCCAACGGCACTGCCCATGCGGAGCATCCAATGGCGACTGCCGCAATGGCTTTGAAATAATCTGCAGTGTTCATGTTTTTCGCGTGTCTTTCTATTCTGGTAAGGCTAGGGTTGGATCACCTGCTGCGTCAGATGCTGTAGCTCTCATAAGTGGACGGATGGAAAAGCTCCTCCACGGCCACCAATCGTTCAGACAAGCCCTGTGCATGGTGGTGTCGAACAAACGCCTCCAGTGTTTTGCGTGCTGGAGCCACGCCGTAGGACCAGTAGTCTTCCCCCATGGTCTCGCGAGCCGCCTTGAGTTGCTCTTCCACAAACGGCAAGGTCACTTTGGTCGCTGACGTGTCGCCAAGCAGCGCCAGCGCGGCCGCCTTGGATTGGGTAAAGGCTTTGACCACGGCGCCTGGGAGCCAAGGGTGTTGTTGAGCCAGTTCTTTGCGTATGCCGACCACATGCATGATGGGGAAAATGCCGGTTCTGCGGTAGTAGTCCTTGGCCACCGCGGTTGGGTCATCGAAGAGCCAGCCGATGTTGGGGTTCTTCAGCGCTGACGCGCTGGGCGGGCGTGGGCCAATGAAGCCATCGATCTCGCCGCGGTCGAGAAGCTCAGAAATCGTGGTGCCGTCAGGGGCCGCCTCGACGTGGACTTCAGGCGGCAATTTCAGCTTGATTTTTTCAGGGCGACCCGGCGTGTCGATGCCGCCACGCACCCATGTCACGTCTTGCGGACGCACGCCAAAATCGTCTTGCAGAATAGATCGGGCCCAGACGTTGGCGGTCAGTTGGTACTCAGGCAAACCAATACGTCGTCCCTTTAGATCTTCCGGCTTGGTGATACGGTCTTTGCGCACGTAAATCGAGGTGTGGCGAAAGGCTCGGGACAAGAAGATCGGCACAGCGACATAGGGGCATTCATCCTTGGAGTGCTTGACCAGGTAGCTGGAAAAGGACAGCTCGGCAATGTCGAAATCCATGCTGCGCATCGCCCGAAAGAACATTTCCTCCGGATTGAGCAACATGTAGATCGGGTCCACACCGTCGATCAACACCCTGCCGTCGTACAGGGCGCGGGTTCGGTCATAGTCGCCCATGGCGACGGAGAGTTGAAGTTTGCTCATGTTAGGCTTTGACCGAGTAAGACGGTTCCATTTCAGGGTGGGGGCCATCGCCGGCCCAGATGTACTTCACTTCGTATTCGCGCCAATCGGTGGTCTTGGGCACAATTGCCTGGAAGGCGCACACGGTGGCCGGAATGGCCAGTTCGCCGGTGCCGATAGCGGGCTCGCCGCGCTGGAAGGCCTGCACAGCGCCCAGCATCTGCTTGCGAAACTCGACGATCGCCAAGTCGCTGGCGCCCAGCCGGTCGTGGCTCCGGTCTGCAATGGTTCCCATGGTCAACCACATGGCGACGTCCTGGTTCGGAAAACCGGAAATGCCAGTGAAGTTGCCGGCCTTCATGGCTTGACGGTCTTGCCAAAACCGGTTCTCTTGGGTGCGCAACGGTCGGTAGTTTTCATCCAGGTCAATGCCCACGGTTTGACGCAAGAACTTGCGCCAAGTTTCCGTCTCTGGCGTTTGCGCAGGGTGACCCCATGCGATGAAGTAGAAAACGGTGGAAACATCGTCCATCGGCACATTGATGTTGGCGACGTTGTACAAATTATTGGGAGGAATCAATGCCGTAGACGGGGCCACAAACACCGTCGAGCGCACATAGTCATTGGCCGCCGCATTGGTGATGGGACGCCTGATGGCTGCGTAGCGAAAGCCGTAGCCAGCGCGTTGCACTTGCATGCGAGGCGCTTTGTCGGTGCTTGGGCGAAGCCAGGTGTTGGCAGTAGCCTTGGCGCTGTCCACCCGAGCCGGCACCATGTCGGAAGAATGAAGGCTAGAGCTGTGGGCGGAGTCGATGGCGCCTTCCAAAATCTGAGCCCAGTTGCAGGGCAAAAGAACCTTGGCAATGCTGACACGGGTGTCGGCTGTGGGTGCCCAGGCAGGGGGCTGGAATTGCGGAACAGCGTCCTGGGGGCCCATGTACGCCCAGACCATGCCGCCCCATTCTTGTGTGGGGTAAGCCTTGTGCTTCACTTTATCGGCCATGCCGCTTGCGGCAGGCTCGGAAGCCATTTCCAGGACATTGCCTTGCACGTCCATCTTCCAGCCGTGGTACAGGCAGCGCAGGCCGCCTTCCTCATTACGACCGTAGACCAAAGAAGCCCCTCGGTGCGGACAGTGCTCATCCATTACGCCTACTCTGCCGTCGGTGTCTCGAAACACGACCAGGTCTTCTCCGAAGGCGCGAGCTTTGACAGGCGTGCCGTCAGCTTCCTCAACTTCCTCCAGCAGGCAGATCGGCGTCCAATGCCGCCGCATCAGCTGCCCCATCGGGGCATCACCCTCAACACGGCACAACAGACCGTTTTCTTCTTTCGTCATCATGGGAATGCTCCTAAAACAAGTAATTACGCAGTTGCAGTTGCCACGCGGGCGCGGCTTTGGCGGTGAAACACCAAGGGCTTGGCGTTCCACGCCAATTTGCAAATCCAGCTGGCCAAGGCCGAATCGAGGTGCTGCACATGGGGAGGAAACCACGCGGCCAACTCTTTGGAAAACAGGCGAGCGGATTGGTAGTCGCCGCCGTGAACGCGCAACCGCACACCGCCAGCAGATCGCAGCACCGCAGCGTGCTCATCCATGTGGCACTGCCGGGCTGGAAAGTTCAACTTGCACATCCATGCATCCTCTTGCGCGAAATGATGGGTCGCATGCGCGATCAGCTCTGCCAGACATGCGTCCAGGGCGTGATCGGGTGCTTTTTGCAATGCCGCAATGAGAAGAGCGAACGACTGGTGCTCCTCATCCATTTGTTCGTGACCAACGAGCAAGCGGTCTTCCCAAAGACATGCGACTGCCGCGCTTGAATTCATCATTAACCGATCCTTTCGCGTGCTGGGCGGCTCACCTGTTGCGATGACGCCCCCATGGGGTTACACAAACTCATTCCATATTTTAAATACTTAGTGGACTAAGATTATAGATGACAAGCGCCAATCGACCACAGGTCGGTTAAGTTTTACCCTGACACGGTGCAATGGCACATCACTGGCCTGCAGCGTGCGTTACGGCGCGCGCCCTGGTGCTGACGGACGGCGAGGACAAGGCTGCCTTCATCGCCCGCGCCGCCCCTGCTGGAACTGCGGCCTGAACCGGCGTTTTCGGCGTGCTGCTGCTGGCTTCCCGGCATTGGCGCGCTGCTGAAGTGGCGCATCGCCCAGGGCCAGCCGCATGCGGTCATCGACAACCTCAATGCCCGCGTCAACGCCTGGTGGCGTGATGAGCATGCTCGACGGACTCAATTCGATGATTTTCGCGGCGCCGGTTTATTCCCATGTGCTGCGCTACTGATAGATACCGTGATGATCAATCGCAAGCGCCGGCTTGATATTGCGCTGCGCCTCCCAATCTGTGTCTAATCTGTCTGCATCGCCAGCCGGCATGCCTGGCGCAACCCTTCGAGAAAGTTAATCTTTTGATTCTTCGCCACACCTTCACGCCGCCCAACAACACCCGCATGGCTCACCTGTGCGGCCCCATGGACTCCCACATCCGCACCATCGAGGCCGGCCTGCAGGTCACGATTGCCCACCGCTTCGAGCAGTTCAAGATCGAGGGCACCAAGCTGCGCGCCAGCCAGGCGCTCGAAGTGCTGCAGGCGCTGTATGAAATCGCCCAGCGGCCCATCGAACCCGAAACCGTGCAGCTGATGCTGGCCGGCGACACCGCCCTGAGCACGGCCGACGGCAATGCGGCGCTGTCCACCCGCCGCGCCGACCTGCGGGCCCGCACCGTCAACCAGGGCACCTACCTGGAAAACATCGCCACCCACGACATCACCTTCGGCATCGGCCCGGCCGGCACCGGCAAGACCTACCTGGCGGTGGCCTGCGCGGTCGATGCGCTGGAGCGCAGCACGGTGCAGAAAATCGTGCTGACCCGCCCGGCGGTCGAGGCCGGCGAGCGGCTGGGCTTCCTGCCCGGCGACCTGAGCCAGAAGGTGGACCCGTACCTGCGGCCGCTCTACGACGCGCTGCATGAGCTGATGGGGTTCGAGCGGGTGCAAAAAGCCTTCGAGCGCCAGCAGATCGAGATTGCGCCGCTGGCCTTCATGCGCGGCCGCACGCTCAACCATGCGTTCGTGATTCTGGACGAGGCGCAAAACACCACGCCCGAGCAGATGAAGATGTTCCTGACACGCATCGGCTTCGGCAGCAAGGCGGTGGTGACCGGCGACGTGAGCCAGGTCGATCTGCCGCGCACCCAGCTCAGCGGCCTGATCGACGCCGAGCGGGTGCTCAAACGCGTTAAGGGCATCGCGATTACCCGCCTGACCAGCGCCGACGTGGTGCGCCATCCGCTGGTGGCCCGCATCGTCGATGCCTACGACAAGACGCCCAGCAACCGCGACGACGCGAAGCCGGTGGTCGAGGCCGTTGATCCCGCCGACACCGACGACGCTATTGTTTCCGTAGCGCCTCGCGCACGCAGGGCAAGCGCCAGGAGCCGAAATGGCTCTTGATGCGCTGAGCCTGTCGCTGCAGTTCGGCGATTTTCCCGAAGTGGCCCTGCACCGCGCCGCCCTGCCCCGCCACAGCGTGGCCCGCTGGATACGCCACGCGCTGCAAAGCGACGCCGAGATCACGGTGCGCATCGTCGGCCAGGAAGAAGGCCAGGCGCTGAACCGCGACTACCGAGGCAAGGACTATGCCACCAACGTGCTGACCTTCGACTACACCCAGGCGCCGCTGGTGACGGCCGACCTGGTGCTGTGCGCGCCGGTGGTGGCGCGGGAGGCAGCAGAAAACGGCAAGACGCTCAAAGCCCACTACGCCCACCTGCTGGTGCACGGCACGCTGCATGCGCAGGGCTGGGATCATGAAACCGGTGAGCAGGACGCCGAGGAGATGGAGGCGTATGAGAGCGAGATCCTGGCCAGACTGGGCATTGCCAATCCGTACCAGGATGGCAACGCGCCTTGAAGGCGGTTTTTACTCATCAAAAAGGCCCTTTGGCGCACATAGCGACTTCGCAACTTGCTATCAAAAAAATAGCAAGAAAAAATTTTCAGACATTCGGGATGCACTTGCGGCGCTCCAACTGAGCCGTAGTGGTCATCAGGAGTGCGCACATCGCGGGGACGAAGTAGTCAAACAAGATGATTTTCGTTTCCTCGATGTTGATCAAGCTTGCAAGCATTGAACCAGCAGCTGCTCCCTGCGTGGTAGGCAAGCATAAGGACTGGGTGTCCTATCTTCAATTTCATCCTCCATTTTCATGCCCCAACACAACCCGGATGACTGTCGAGCCCGATTATCCAAAAGCTAGCACCATAGCCGTCATGGCTTTGACCGCCCTGGTAAAAAGCGCTGGCGATGAGATCGTTTCGTTGGGCTTTGGCGGTGAATTTCAGGGCAGCCGTACTGGTACGGCATCGACCTAATGCGCGACTGCACCGCCGTCGGCATGGGCATGGCGCTGGTCTGGGTCTATCTCAAGCTGGCGGCGCTTTGGTGCGGCTAGGCGCAGATGACTGCGCGGATCGGTCTGAGTACAATGATTGCATTGCAATCAACTGGAGCTGAACATGAGCAGTATCACCGTTCGAAACCTTGACGAAGCCGTCAAGAACAGCCTGCGCATCCGGGCAGCTCGTCATGGCTGGTCAATGGAGCAGGAAGTGCGGCAAATCCTGCAACAGACCGTAGCGCCCGAGCAAGCGCAAGCCATCAGCTTTGCCGAACGGATCAATAGCCGGTTTGCGGGCCTGAACGCCGAATCCCTGCCCATTCCAGCACGGCAAAACGCACGCACGCCGCCTGCAGTCGACAAGCCATGAACAGCGGTTTTTTGCTCGATACCAACGTGCTGTCAGAACTTATGCGCGAACGCCCGGACCCGGGCGTTCTGGACTGGTTCGCCCAGCAGGCACAGGCCGTGATGCATATCAGCAGCGTGACGCAGGCCGAAATCCTGACCGGCATTGCCTTGCTGCCAGCGGGCAAACGCCGCATGGCGCTGGCAATGGCTGCAGAGCAAATGTTCGAGCAGGATTTTCCTGGGCACTGTCTTGCGTTTGACACCGCAGCGGCCAAAAACTATGCCCTGATCGTCGCCACCCGGACCCGCCAGGGGCAACCCATCTCGACGGAAGACGCGCAAATCGCCGCCATCGCGCTGGCCGGCGGGCTGACCGTTGTCACCCGCAACACTAAGGACTTTGAAAACATTGATGGACTGATGCTGGCCAATCCTTGGCAGCGCGCATCACCTCACTGAAAACACCGGGCTGAGCTCGACGTAGCGGCACACTGTCCACCAAGATGGCTTTGAAGCGTCCCTGAAACAAAATGACCTGCCAGCGGAGGGGGGGTTGAATGCCTGGGTGTACACGCCGTTGATCTGGCGCATCAGTCGCGGTAGGTTGGCTTGCCGTGTGTGCAGCACCAAATGGCAGTGGTTGCCCATCAGGCAGTACGCCTAGGCTTGGGCGCCAGAACGGCGTCAATGCAAGCCCGGCGATGCCCAGAAAACCGGCGTGGTCAGTACCGTCCCGCGCTATCGGCTCGCGCTGGTCACCGCGTGAAGTGACGTGGTAAACGGCACCGGGTACTCAATCCGTAAGAATCTGACCATGGCCAGGCGTTAGCGCATCGAGACCAGTTTTCAAGATGGCAGACCTGATCCCAACAGTGCCCCATGCTTGGCTGGATTGAATTTAAGCCAAATCGGGCTTTTGCGCACGTACTGCCTGCACAAGCAGCTATTTAATTCATAGCAAATTCGGGGGCTGCCCGATCAGCCCGCCGGCTCGATGCGCAGCGCAATCGTCACCGGCCCGTCGTTGACCAGGTGCACCTGCATGTCGGCGCCGAACTGCCCGGTCTGCACCTGGCCATGCGCGGCCCGTGCCTGCGCCACGAAGTAGTCGTAGAGCCGGCGCCCCTCCTCCGGGGCCGCAGCGCCGGTGAAGCTTGGCCGGTTGCCGCCCGACACGTCGGCCGCCAGCGTGAACTGGCTCACGACGAGCAGCCCGCCCCTGGCGCCCTGCCCGTCCAGGTCCTGCACGTTGCGGTTCATCTTGCCGGCCGCATCGGCAAATATCCGCAACTTGAGGAGCTTGGCCAGCAGCGCGGTGGCGTGTGCCTCGCTGTCGCCGCGCTCGGCGCACACCAGCACCAGCAGGCCTGGCCCAATCCGGCCGACGGTGTCGCCGGCGATCACGACGCTGGCCTGCGACACCCGCTGCAGCAGCGCCTTCATGCCGGCCTGCCGCTTCGCTGCGGGCTCGGCACCGGCAAAAGTGCCCTGCGGTCGATGGCAGCATCCCTGGCGGCATGCGCCGCGGCAGCGGCGCTGTCCGCATGACGGCAGGGGGCGGCGAATGGGAAGCTGGGGGTGAACATGCAGGGCGATTATCCAGGCCCGGCCGCCCCATCGACCGCATCGCCGTCGGGCTGCGGCTCGACATCGCTGGGCAGCAGCTGGATGCTGGCGCGCAGGCCGGGCACGGCCTGCAGCAGCGCCGCCTCCACGCCGGCCCGCAAGGCAGCGGCGCGCGCCAGCGTCCACTGCCCCGGCAGGTGGACATGCAGCTCGACAAAGCGCCGCTGGCCGCCGCGCCGGGTTGCCACATGGTCGATGCGGATGTGCGGCTGGCGAAAGCGGTTCAGCGTTTTTTCAATGTCGGCCAGCAGCTGCGGCTCCAGCGCCTCGTCCATCAGGCCCTGCGATGAGCGCCAGACCATCTGGGCCCCCTGCCACAGGATGTTGAGCGCCACCCCTGCGGCAATCAGCGGGTCCAGCCAAAGCCAGCCGGTCAGCGCCACCGCGCCCAGGCCGGCCACCACGCCGATCGAAGTCCAGACATCGGTCAGCAGGTGCTGGCCGTCGGCTTCCAGCGCTATCGAGCGATGCACCCTGGCCGAGCGCAGCATGAGCCAGGCCAGCGCGCCATTGAGGGCCGAGCTGACCGCCGACAGCCCCAGGCCCCAGCCCAGCTGATGCAGCGGCTGCGGATGCAGGGCCCGATGGCCAGCGGCCCAGAGGATGGAGATGGCGGCACCGATGATCAGCGCGCCCTCGAAACCGGATGAAAAATACTCCGCCTTGTGGTGGCCGTAGGGATGGTCTTCATCGGCCGGGCGCAGGGCAATGCTGACCATGGCCAGGCCGAACAGGGCGCTGGCCAGGTTGACGAAGGACTCCATGGCGTCCGACAGCAGCCCGACCGAACCGGTGATGTACCAGGCAGCGGTCTTGAGGAGGATGGTCAGCCCGGCCACCACGACCGACGCCCGCAACAGGCGCTGGGGCGTCAGGCTTTGGGGGCTGGGCAGGTGCATGCGCGCATTTTGCGGCAAGCCGGCCTGCGATGCCGCGCAGGCGGCCCAGCCACGCCACTGATAGCAAGGGTTGTTACGGGCTTGGAACTGCGCCGGCACACCGCTAGGATGGACTTCGCGCCACGCACGGCGCAAAAACCGCCCGCTTTACTCGCGCCAACCCCATCAACCACGCAACCGGGAACAAAACATGAAATTCAGCAAGAACAGTGCAACCCTTGCAGTTGCAGCCCTGCTGGCACTGGCCGCCGGCAGTCTCTTTGCGCAGGCCTCAGGCCTGACCCGCACGCTGGTGGGCAGGGCCGATGTATCAGTGCCCGGCCGCGAAGCCGTGGTGGCGCGGGTGGAAGTGGCGCCGGGCGCAAAGGCCGGCCGCCACACCCACCCGGGCGACGAGATCAGCTATGTCTTCGAGGGGGAGGCAACGCTGCGGGTGGACGGGCAACCGCCGCGCCAGATCAAGGCAGGCGAATCCTTTGTCGTTCCGGCTGGCGTGGTGCATGACGCCCACAACAATGGCACGACCGCCACCAAGCTGGTGGGCGTCTATGTGGTCGAGAAAGGTCAGCCGCTGGCCAAGCCAGCGCCCTGACCTGCCCAGCCGACACAGCTATAGCCGCCTTACCGCAGGGTGACGCGGGCAAACTTGCGCTTTCCCACCTGCACCACATAGGTGCCTGCGCCGAGCTTCAAGGCCTTGTCGCTCACCACGCTGGAGTCCACCCGCACGCCGCCGCCGTCGATCAGGCGGCCCGCTTCGCTGCCCGAAGGCGCCAGCCCGGCGGCCTTGAGCAAGGCACCGATTCCCAACGGGGCGCCCGACAGCGCCACCTCGGCAATCTCGTCGGGCACGCCGCCCTTGCTGCGGTTGATGAAGTCCTGTTCGGCGGCGGCAGCAGCGGCGGCGGAATGAAAGCGCGCCGTGATTTCCTTGGCCAGCGCCACCTTGGCCTCTTTCGGGTTGCGGCCGGCGGCGACCTCGGCCTTGAGCGCGGCAATCTCGGCCTCGCTCCTGAACGACAGCAGCGTGTACCAGCGCCACATCAGCACGTCCGAGATCGACAGCACCTTGGCGAACATGCTGTTGGCGTCTTCGGAAATGCCGATGTAGTTGTTCTTGCTCTTGGACATCTTCTCGATGCCGTCCAGCCCCTCCAGCAGCGGCATGGTCAGGATGCACTGGGGCTCCTGGCCGTATTCCTGCTGCAGGTGCCGGCCCATCAGCAGATTGAACTTCTGGTCGGTGCCGCCCAGTTCCAGATCGCTCCTGAGCGCCACCGAGTCATAGCCCTGCATCAGCGGGTACAAGAATTCATGCACGCTGATGGGCGTATTGGCATTGAAGCGGTCGTGAAAGTCGTTGCGCTCCATCATGCGCGCCACGGTATAGCGCGACGCCAGCTGGATCATGCCGCGCGCGCCCAGCGGGTCGCACCATTCGCTGTTGTAGCGGATCTCGGTTTTGGCCGGGTCCAGCACCAGGCTGGCCTGGCGGTAGTAGGTTTCGGCGTTCATCTTGATCTGCTCGGGCGTGAGCGGCGGGCGGGTGCTGTTGCGGCCGGACGGGTCGCCAATCAGGCTGGTGAAGTCGCCAATCAAAAAAATCACGGTATGCCCGATGTCCTGCAACTGGCGCATCTTGTTCAGCACGACGGTGTGGCCGATATGAATGTCGGGCGCGGTGGGGTCCAGACCCAGCTTGATGCGCAGCGGCACGCCGGTGGCCTCGCTGCGGACCAGTTTTTTTGTCCATTCCGCCACGGGAATCAGCTCGTCGCAGCCTCGCAGTGAAATGGAAAGTGCCATATTTACAGCGTCAGACAGTGATAAATTTGTAACAAGCTCTTGATTCATAAGGATTTTTATTGGGCTAAGAAATTGTCTGACAGATATACTTGCGGCTTTCCTACGTCAGGCTTCCATTTTAGAAGCCCCACTTGTCGTTGGTAAGGAAGCCTATTTTGAGCCCGATGACCCCTACTGCTGCAGTCAGGCAGATGGCGCAGTTGTCGATTTCCTTTTAATCGCTGTTCGGCCGCTTCAGGCCTGACGCACTTTGGTTGGGATTTTCGCTTTGCGCCTGCCCGTCGCCTCCCACAGTCCGCTGACCGTCTCCCGCGTCCTGTCCGCCATTGCCGGCAGCCTGCGCCGCCACCCGAAACGCATCACCTCCAGCCTGGCCCTGCTGCTGCTGGGAACCGGAGTGACCGCTTTTGGCGTTGCCCCGCTGGCACCCGATGCGGCCAATCTGCCGGTTCGGCAGGTGCTGGAGGCTGTGCAGCCCCTCGCAGCCGAGTCCGCACAGGCGCAGAGCAATGCCCTGGCCGATTTCAGCTTCAAGCTGTTCCGCACCGAGAGCACGCGCAGCAGCGACACCGCCGCCTCGCTCCTCAAGCGCCTCAACCTGGACGATGCGGCGGCAGATGCTTTTTTACGCACGGATGCGAAGGCGCAGTTGGTATTGACCGGCAAACCCGGAAAAAATGTAACAGTTGAAGCCAGCGAAAGCCAGCAACTGCTCAAGCTCACCATGCGCTGGGCGACCGACGATGACCAGGTGTTCGAACGCCTGGTCATTGAGCGCAGCCAGGCAGCCGGCGGCGCCCGTTTCACCTCCCGCATCGAAACCGCACCCTACACCCGCTCGGCACGGCTGGCCAGCGCCAACGTGCAGACCTCGCTTTTTGCCGCCATCGACGACGCGGGCATTCCTGACGGGGTGGGCGTGCAGGTGGCCGAGATCTTTTCCAGCGACATCGATTTTCGCCACGCGCTGCGCAAGGGCGATTATTTCAATGTGGTGTACGAAACCCTGGAAGCCGATGGAGAAACCATGCGCACCGGGCGCGTCTTGTCGGCCGAGTTCATCAATGAAGGCAAGGCCTACCAGGCCATGTGGTTCCAGCCGCAAGGCCTGGATGCCACAGGCGCACCGCTGAAAGGCGGCTACTACACGCTGGACGGCCGCAGCCGCAACCGCGCTTTCCTGAGCTCGCCGGTCGAGTTTTCCCGCATCAGCAGCGGCTTTTCCATGCGCTTTCACCCTGTCCTGCAAACCTGGCGGGCGCATAACGGGACCGACTTCGCGGCGGCAACCGGCACCCCGGCCCGGACCATCGGCGACGGCGTGGTCGAGTTTGCCGGCGTGCAGAACGGGTACGGCAATGTGGTCTTCGTCAAGCACAGCAACAACCGTGAAACGGTGTATGCCCACTTGAGCCAGATCAATGTCAAGCCCGGCCAGAAGGTCAGCCAGGGCCAGGCGATCGGGCTGGTGGGCGCAACCGGCTGGGCCACCGGCCCGCACCTGCACTTCGAAGTTCGTGTCAACGGCGTTCAACAAGACCCCATGTCCCTCGCCAAGCAGAGCGACGTTATCCCTGTGCCTGCCGCCGCTCTGCCAGAGTTCAAGCAACTTGCCAACGGCTTCAAAAACCAGTTGCAGGCTGCGGCCACCATTGAGCAGACCCGGGCGGAATAAGGCCGCAGCGCTGCAGCCTCGTGCGGCAAAATAGCCGCATGCATGACTACACCATCGGCCTGATGTCAGGCACTTCCCTTGACGGCGCCGACGGTGTGCTGGTCGATTTTTCAGGCGACAAGCTGCGTGTCGTCGCCAACGCCAGCGTGGCGTTTGATGAAAGTTTTCGGGCTGAGCTACTCGCGCTCAACACCCCTTCGCACAATGAACTTCATCGTGCCGCGCTGGCCGGCAGTCAATTGGCCACGGTCTATGCGCAGGTCGTTGCCCGTCTGGTGCGGCAGGCCAGCCTGCACGGCATCGCCGTAGAGCGCATCCAGGCAATTGGTGCGCATGGCCAGACGGTCAGACACCAGCCGCTGCAGCGCCGCTCTGATCAAGCCGCCGTCGTGGGTTACACGCTTCAGCTCAACAACCCAGCCTTGCTGGCCGAATTGACCGGCCTGGATGTGGTGGCCGATTTCCGCAGCCGCGACGTAGCGGCAGGCGGCCAGGGCGCGCCGTTGGTGCCCGCGTTTCACCAAGGCGTCTTTGGTTGCGCGGACAGAACGGTGGCGGTTCTCAACCTGGGCGGAATTTCAAACATCAGCGTGCTGCCGCCAGCCGCCAGCGCGCGTCCGGTGCTGGGTTTTGACTGCGGGCCGGGCAATGCACTGATGGATGCCTGGTGCCTGCAGCAAACCGGCCAGCCCTTTGACGCAGGCGGCGCCTGGGCGGGCAGCGGACGGCTGGTTCCCGCCCTTTTGGCGCATCTGCTGGACGAGCCTTATTTCACGCTTCCCATTCCCAAAAGTACCGGCCGGGATCTTTTCAGCCTGCGATGGCTCGCAGACAAATTGCAGCCCTTCGCCGGCGAACGCCCGGAAGATATTCAAAATACCTTGACTGAATTGACCGTTCGCGCATGCAGCGCGGCGGTTGTTAGCTATGCAAAAGAGGGCAAGGAACTGATTGTCTGCGGCGGCGGCGCTTTCAATGCCTATTTGCTGCAGCGCCTGCAGTCACAACTGCCCTTTCTTCGCGTGCTCACATCCGACGCGCACGGCTTGCCGCCCTTGCAGGTGGAAGCGGCGGCATTTGCCTGGCTGGCCCGCCAGATGCTCAAACGTGAGCCCGGCAACCTGCCCGCCGTGACTGGAGCGGCAGGACCGCGCGTACTGGGCGCGCTGTACCCGGCCTGAAATCGTCAGGCTTGCCGCACGGCACCGGGCTTTTGGCTGATGACGCCAAATGCCGAATCAAGGCAAATGAAAAAACCGCCCAAAGGCGGTTTTCAGCGGGGCGGTGCCTGCGCACCAAGTTTGACCAATCAGACTGAGAAACTCGACCCGCAGCCGCAAGAGGTCGTGGCATTCGGATTCTTGATCACGAACTGCGCGCCTTCCAGGTCGTCCTTGTAATCGATCTCCGCTCCGACCAGGTACTGGTAGCTCATCGCATCAATCAACAGGGACACCCCATTTTTGGTCATGGTGGTGTCGTCCTCGTTGGTGATTTCATCAAAGGTAAAGCCGTATTGAAAGCCTGAGCAGCCGCCACCCTGCACGAATACGCGGAGTTTCAGGTCAGGGTTGCCTTCTTCGGCAATCAACTCGGCCACTTTGGATGCCGCGCTGTCGGTAAAAACAAAGGGCGCAGGCATTTCAGTTTGGATATTTTCAGCAACAGCACTCATGGGAAACTCCGTTATTCAGTAGGCAACCGGGAAATAGTACAGTAAATCGATCAACCATAACGCACGCGTGTCTTAGGCAGTCTGGTGCGATGGACCCGCTGGCAGCTGGCACCCCTTGGTGGACTGCTTCCAGCAGGTGGCGCCACGCACCGGCATTTCAATGCCTTGCCAGGATGCCAACAGGAAACAGGGGAACTGGGGTGAACGGGAAAGGGGTTGCCGCTCGCCGCCCATGAAAAAAGCCGCCAGGCAATGCATGGCGGCTTTGTGACAGCAGAAAGCGGAATTAACGCTTGCTGAACTGCTTGCGGCGGCGGGCTGAGCGGAAACCGACCTTTTTACGTTCGACTTCACGGGCATCGCGGGTCACAAAACCGGCCTGACTCAGCGCTGGCTTGAGCGTTGCGTCATAGTCGATCAGGGCGCGGGTGATGCCGTGGCGCACTGCGCCGGCCTGGCCGGACTCGCCGCCGCCGTGGACGTTGATCATGATGTCAAACGTCTCGACGTGGTTC
>JAQGLT010000068.1 GCA_028292745.1 Polaromonas sp.
ACTTGTCTGCCGGGTGCAAAGTTCAATTGAACAGCCGGCTGTTTTAGCGCTTGAGGGCGCGGCACGCTGCGCGCTTTGCCTACAACGCGTTTACTCGTTTCGGGGTGCAGCGCATCGACCCAGGCTGCAAGCGCTTCGAGGCACGGGTATCCCAGCGCCTTCACGATTGCAGCCAGGTAGCGACCATGGTCGAGGTAGTGCCGGACAACTACTTTTTTCTGCTCATCTGAATACTTCGGCTTGGAACGCGTATAGCCCACCGGCAAATCGTGGCCTTGTTCGAATTCTCGATGCCAGCTCTTGAGCGCGTTCTTGGTCGGGTAGCCCAACTGCCGAATGGTCGCGCCAGTGCGTTTGCCGAGTTCGATGTAGAGCCTGACAGCTCGAGTACGGTCTTCGTAAGAATACATGAACTACCTTTCCAAGTAGCCCAAGAATTCCGCCGCACCCCCACTTAAAGTAAACCGACACCTGGCGCGCTAACCGTGCAACCTCAGTGCCAGGAGCAACGCTTCACTGCCCGCCAGTTAACGGTTGAATTAGGCCTCACTCGAGACGCCACACCATAGGCAGCGCGTAGCGTCCGGGTGGTAGCGTTCCACTGGTCTCGTTGGCGGTGGTCTTGAGGCAATCCTTCATATGATTCAAAGCCGCTTCGTCAAGCAGCGAAAACTGGCTCGAGCGCAGTACCGCAGGCCGCTCGGCGACGCCGCTTGCCGACACTTCGAACGACACGAGCGTTCTTCCTTGCTCGTCATTTCGCTGTGCTACGGCAGGGTATTGCGGGGGCCTACGAAAACAAGCGCCGAGTGCAGAAGATGCGACGGCTCTGCCATCTTCTGGAGTAGTAGTGCGAACTGGTGCTGATGCAGCAGCGCCAGGAACGGCCAGCTTCGGTTGAGAACTATCGCTCTGCGCGCTGGCGACAATAGTCAGCGCAATGGTCAAGACGATGAATGATCTGGATCTAGAGTAGCGCATCGTTTGGTTTTTGGTAGAGGCCTAACGAATAATGCAGACACAGAGCAAAACCTGCTGAAATAAACTGGCCCGTGCCCGATATTCTGGACATCACATACCTCTGAAAGTAGCTTGCAGTCTGGGTTCAAAAGATGAGCTGTATAAATATACAGGTATAAATTTTCCCTGAAATCCACATCCTGCAGTGTACTGTCAGCCGCTTGCCAAGGATGAACTGAACTATAGCCTGGACGCGTCTTGCGATTGACAGCAGCAGTGGGGCAGCGCAGTTCTTCTGGGCTGGTTTTGCGCTCGATAATGCCCCGTTATGGCCGGGCATGATGGGCAGTTCACCTACCGTTATGCCGAGTCTTGCGGCGTGTTCACTGCCACATTCGCGACGCATTGCCCTTATCTTCCTCGCCCAAGGCAGGGGCGAGGAGGTCGGGCAGGGGTATCAAAACAAAAGAAGACCTTAGGCTTTGCGAGTAATCTGATGACTATCAGCTATGGTTGATCCTTTGCATGGTCAACCGCCGTTCACCACATTAAAGTTGACCCCAGTTTGGGTCTTTGGGTCTCTAGCCCGGCCCTCTATTACGGGCGGCGCGCGCTGCACGGAAGCGATTTTTCTCGCCCAGCAGTCTTTACGTACAGCAAATGTGCGAGTGGCTTTGCATTTATAGCGCTTGCCACGGGCAGCGCCGAGATTTCAACGGAACTCCATTGGGATGGAGTCAGGATGATCCCACGTGTCCCCAAAGACTTCGGGACGAATGCCAATCCGCTGACGTCTTGCCATGCAAGGCCCCCGTTTTGAGCGACATTAGGGGCCAACTTTAATTGCAAACGACATTTGGGGTCAACTTTCGCCGTTGAATTGGGCTGCGAAAGCGGCTAAAAGTGCCTGGATTGGAGTCAAGTTGACCCTACAACTGGAGTCAACTTTAGTGTTGTGAACGATATCAATTCAGCAATTTTGTGCCTACCGCTTTTGACGCTTTACGATCAAACGTCCAGAAGGGCAATGCCTCACTAGAACGCGACAAAGCCAAATGGATGCATTCGCCAAAGTCAGCGGCTCCATCTTGGTAATCCGTCAATGCCTGCTCCAAAGCGCCTTCTGACTGGAAGCTCAACTCAACCATCGTCAGCAATGCAGAAAGAGCCTGGATAACGTCGGCCTTGCTTTTCGATTTTTTGGAACGCAGCACCCACTCCAGCTCAAGAACTACCGTGATTGGCACGAAAAGCAACTCTTCGCTCCTGGCATGGTTGGCCATGGGGCGAGCCACGGCATTCGCCTGTAGCTCATCGTCTTGCGTAATCAGCCGCACCAAGATATTCGTGTCTACTGAGCCAGCGAGCATCAGGGTCTCATTTCTTCAATGGAAAGCCGCTTGTCTTTAGGCGATTTCAAAATGCCTTTAACGTCTGCCGCAGTCTTGTTTTTGACGCGGACAAAAAGACGACCATCCGAGAGCACATGCCACATCAGACGCGTGCCAGGAGCACCACCAATGGCCAGCCGGATGTCAGCCGGAACCGTGGTCTGGCCCTTGGCTGTAATAGTTGATTCGGTCATAATTTACCCCTTACTTATCGATAATTGTAAGGCATTTAAATTGCATTGGCAAACATTTCGCTCAACATATTCTGGTCAACGTCCACGTACCGCATGGCTCAACCACGAGCCATGCGCAACGCCGCATCACCGGGAATTGATGCCGTCAGTTGTTCGCATGCCGCGCCAGTTATTGCGGCACCTTTTACTGACGCGCTGCCGGCAGCGCCCCTGCCCCTGACGATGCGATGCAGGGCGCACTTGGGCAGGCGACGCAGCCATGTCGGGAATGAACTTCAGCGACATTTCGCGCTTGGAAATAATGTTGGCCAGCGTCGCGGCCATGCGCAAAGCGGCCTGCAGATGATCGACTGCCCGCCCACCTGCCCTCAGGCTGATAACGGCAAAGGCGGCCTCAGCCTTTGGCCTGCCTGCGCAACAACGGACTGACTTGACAGCAACGGCCGACGACTACGTCGATTCGGCCGAGCAGCGCGAGGGCATCGCTGCCTTCATGGAAAAATGCACGCCCAAGTTTTCGCAAGCCGCGCCAGCGCAGGACGTTTGTTGACGGACTCACCCAGACCCAGAATTCCCCAGCGCCTGCTTGCCGCACTGTGGACAGCCCTTCCCGCTGGCGTGAACGAAACTACCGATGAAACCGAAGCACCGTGGACGTGTCTGGAATGAGCAACTGCAGGGAAATCCAACGTGGCGGTTCACTCCTGCCCAATCGCGTCAAAGTGTGAAATAGGCGCTGTAGCGCTGGTCAATAACCACTTAGCGGCCAGGTGCTGTTGAGTTGCAATAGGTTCTTCCCGCCAAGTCGGGAAGCTGGAGGCATGTAGCCCAGTGCCGAGTGGGGCCTTGCAGGCGTTGTAGTAAGCCATGAACGCAGGCAGCCAGTCGGTGCGCTCGGCGCTGTTGCTCCAGATGCACCCGTACGCCCATTCACGAAGGCAAGTCTGGTGAAGCGTTCGGATTTGCCGTTGGTCTGTGGCCGATACGGCTTGGTGAACATGTGCTTGATGCCTAGGGCTTGGCAGGTCTTGGCGAACAGCTGGGAGCGGTAGGCGCTGGCCTTGTCTGTCAACAGGCGCTTGATCGTCACACCCAGCGCCTAGTAGTGCGCCACGGTGGCTTTGAGGAAGTCCAAGACCGACTCCTTGCGTTCATCGCTGCGCATCTGTACGAAGCCGGCTCGTGAATGGTCGTCGATCGCTACGTGGGCGAATTCCCAGCCGGCGCCCTCTACGCTGTCACGTCGGTTTTCCGTGACGCGGTGGCTGGGCCGCACGATGCGCCCGAGCTTCTTGGTGTCCAAGTGCAGCAGCTCACTCGGCGCCTCACGCTCGTAGCGCACGACGGGCTCTACGGGGTCAAGTGCTTTGAGGCTCGACAGGCCTAAGCCTGCCAAGAAGCGGCTGACGGTGGTGACGCTGCGGCCCACCACAGCGGCAATGCGGCGCATGGGCATGCTGACGCGGCGCAGCTGCTCAATGCGCTGTACCAGCTCGCTGTCCACGGTAGTGCGCGTTCGATCCGGCCGGAGTTGCGGTCCTGCAAAGCCTCTTGGCCGCCTTCCTCGTAGCGCTGAACCCACTTGCGTGCCGTCTGACGGCTGATGTCGCGGCCTCGGCCGCGGGCGTCAGCCCCATGACAGCAATGCGTTCAATGAGCAATTTGCGCCCTTCAATGGTCAATCTGGCATTCTTATGGCTGTTCACTTGGTTGATTTCCTCTGAGAGTTCTGAAGCGTCGTAACTCCGGTCTCCCAGACTCTTCCGGGTGAACAACCCATTGAAACATCACACCTAGCGAGCAGTAGGGGCTGCCCTTTAACGCATCAACATGCTCATTTCTTGGCTATTGGCAGCCCTAAAAACTTGATGGGCAAGATGGTTACGCTCAACTTGAGGAGCTCGTGCAGGCGGCACAGCGGATGTGCGTGCCACCATTGATTCCTAACACGATTGCAATACGATCTGCGTTTCTAAGCAGGCCGCATTTGCTCTGATCAGTTCGGCTTCAAGCCTGCGTTCTGGATCAGGCGGCCCCATTTTTCCTTTTCCTTGCCCGTAAAGGTCTTAAGCTTCTCGCCAGTCATAGCCAGCGGGTCAATGCCCAGCTGAAGCAGCTTTTCCTGTACATCGGTGCGGGCCAGCGTGCTGTTGACCGCAGCAGTGAGGGTACGTGCAGCTTCGGCCGGAAGCCCTTGCGGCGCATACAGCACCGTCCAGCCCACCAGCTCATATCCGGCAATGCCTTGCTCTGCAATCGACTTCACGCCCGGCAACAACTTGCTGGTTGTCGCCGACGTAACGCCCAAGGCCTTGACTTGACCATTCATCACTGCTGTGCGCAGGGAAGTAATCGTGTCGACCATGTACTCAACTTGGCCGCCGATCACGGCAGTCAGTGCCTGTGCGCTGCCTTTGAAGTCCACCGGAAACATCGGTGCCTGAGCGCCCTGCTTGAACAGCTCATGGGCCATCCGGCACGTGGTAGTGGAGACGGCGGTGTTGAGTGCTTCTGGTTTGGCGCGTGCAGCCTGCACGAGTTCAGGAATGCTGTTAATGGGATTGGACACAGAGGTCACATAAACCAGGGGCAGGATGCCGACCATTGCGATAGGCTCAAAGTCAGCTTGGGGATCAAACCCCGGATTGGTGTACAAAAAGGAATTGGCTGCATGCGTGGCATTGGTGCCAATCAGCAGGGTATAGCCGTCAGCTGGCGACTTCGCTGCGATCTGCGTACCGATGTTACCTCCGGCGCCAGGCCGGTTGTCGACAATAATGGGCTGGTTCAGGGCCTTGCCCAGTTGGTCGCCCAGATAGCGCGCCGCAATGTCCGTGCCTTGGCCGACAGCGTAAGGAACGATCAACTTGATGGGCTTGGAAGGGTAGGTTTGTGCATGGCCTACAGACATCGCGCATCCGAGCGCTAGTAAAACCAAACTTTTGAACAGTGTTTTCATCATGTCTCCAAAAATAGCGCGTGGTTAAATTCTGGTTGCGGTCGCTAGTGTTGCAAGGCCGATAGGCAGAAGTATTTTTTGTTCATGCCGCGCAATAAGCAGTGCGCTGCGGGTTTGCCGGAAACAAATCGTAATTTAGCATACGAATAACAGACGTGTGCGGCTTTATGCTATTTGTAATCCCCGGTATCTATGCTCAGCGATCAAGGTTCGCCCGTTTCGGCTGGTGCGTTCATTTGGAGCAGCGCTTCAATTTCCTTCTCGTCGTACCCAAGCTCCAGAAGGATTTCGTGGCTGTGTTCACCATGAAGCGGCGGGGGGCGCCGAAGCTGCGCACGCTCACCGTCGATGCGCAGCGGCTGCGCAATGCCCTTGAGTTTTCCTAGCACCGGGTGGTTGTAGTCGAATTTCATCCCGCTGGCAGCTGTGTGCGGATGCGCCGAGAGCTCACCCAAGGTGTGCAGTGGCGAGTTGGGAATACCCGCTTTGTCCAGTGCCACCAGCCACCAATCGCGGCCATGCTGGTGCACGACCTCGGCGACCAGCGCAACAGTGGCTTTACGGTTGCGTACCCGGTCAGCGTTGGTGCGGTAGTCGGGGTGATCGACAATGTCGTCGAGCTTGGAGAGCGCGCAAAACCGCCTCCAGAGCGTGTCATTGGCTACGCCGAGGATGAGCGGCTTGTCCGCTGTTTCAAACACCTGATAGGGGCACAATGATTCGTGCCCAGAGCCCGGCTTTTGCGGCTCGGTCCCACGCTCCCAGTAACTTTGCAGGAAGTAACCCAGCATGCCAGTGGCGGTGTCAAAAAGCGAAGCCTCAACGGTTGCGCCAATGCCACTGCGTTCTCGCCTGAACAGCGCAGCAAGTATGCCGATCAGCGCATGCAAGCCGGTCGCTTGGTCCACTGGAGAAAAAGGACTGCGCACGGCAGGCCCGTCAGGCTCGCCGGTGATCGACAGCATTCCGCAAAAGGCCTGCAGAATGACGTCATAGCCCTTGCCTTCGCGCATCGGGCCTACGCTACCGAAACCGGAGATGTCGCAGTAGATCAGTTGGGGGTTGCAGGCCCTGAGCGCCAAAGCGTCTACGCCGAGTTTTTCCGCCACCCCCGGCCCAAAACTGGCAATCACGATGTCGCTTTGTTTGGCCAGTCTGTAGATAGCGCCGCGTCCTGCTTCGGTTTTGAGATCAAGACACAGGCTTCTCTTATTTCGATTGGCGCTTAAGAAAACGGCGCCGGCCCTGTTGCCAGCCACATCCCGAAAAGGGGGCCAGTGACGGGTCTCATCGCCTTGGTCAAGCGTTTCAACCTTGATGACATCGGCACCCATGTCACCCAGGTACTGCGCGCACAACGGACCGGCAAGTACCTTGGACAGGTCAAGGACGCGAATGCCGTCAAGGGGCAATTGAGTCATGGGGCTATCTCCGAAATGAGTAGTTATTGGCAGTGCTTGAGACTCTAGCTCGCTGCTCGAGCCAAGCCGGTGTAAGTATAAAGTAAAGTAGCATACTAAATGGATGCCGTGTGAAGCGGCTTTGCTGCGCTTGCGGGCCTGACCCTGCAAACCGCACCGATACAGCCGCGTTTTGCTTTTATTGCTCAGCTGAGAACGCTTTTGTCAGCGCACTGCGCTTGCAACAGGTTGACTTCAGTGTGCACTGTGTGTCGCAGACGGCTTTGAGGCGCTACCTTCGCCCAATTTATTATCGGAACGGGTGCCCAGCGCAAGAATTGCCTGGGCCGGTCCGCGTTGAGCAACGACGGCAGCAGCTCTTGCTAGAAGGCCACCTTGTCTGCGCCCTTGAGCTGCAAGATTTCGCGCGCTTCGTCGGGGGTTGCGATTTCCAAACCGAGGCCTTCGAGGATCTCACGCACCTTGCGTACTTGCTCGGCATTGCTTGACGCCAGCCTGCCCTTGCCGATCCACAGGATGTCTTCGAGCCCGACACGCACGTTGCCGCCCATAGAGGCCGCCATCGCGGCAATTTTCATCTGGCTGGCTCCAGCGCCCAGCACCGACCAACGGTATTTATCACCAAAAAGCCGGTCCGCTGTACGCTTCATGTGCATCACGTCGTCGGGATGGGTGCCAATGCCGCCCAGGATGCCAAAGACGGTTTGGATAAAGAACGGTGCCTTGACCAGGCCGCGCTCGACAAAATGGGCCAGGTTGTACAGGTGCGAGGTGTCATAGCATTCGAACTCGTAACGCGTTTCGTTGACGGACAGCTCAGTCAGCACGGTTTCCAAGTCACCATAAGTGTTGCGGAAAATCAGGTCTTTGCTGCCTTCCAAATAAGGTTTTTCCCAATCGAATTTGAATTCCTTGTAGCGCTTGA
The DNA here is from genome assembly GCA_028292745.1 of Polaromonas sp. Taxonomy (GTDB): domain Bacteria; phylum Pseudomonadota; class Gammaproteobacteria; order Burkholderiales; family Burkholderiaceae_C; genus Polaromonas. The sequence continues at coordinate 7,851 of JAQGLT010000068.1, forward strand.
GCATGGGAAAGAGCCCGAAATTCATCGTGCCCATATTCATCGAGGCCACTTCGGGCTTCAAGACTTTAGCCGGCTGCATACGCTCTTGCACCGTCATGTACGGACTGCCGCCTGTGGTGAGGTTCACGACCGCCTTGCTGCGCGCCTTGATCTGTTCGAGAAAGGGTCGGAAGGCATCGGGTCGCTGGTCCGGTTTGCCAGTGACCGGGTCACGGGCATGCAGGTGAATGATGGCGGCCCCGGCTTCGCACGCCGCAATCGAGGCTTCTGCGATTTCATCGGGCGTGACCGGCAAGTAGGGCGACATCGACGGGGTGTGGATGGCGCCGGTGACAGCGCAGCTGATGATGACTTTTTTCTGTAGGAACATGGCTGTTTCTCCTTGGGAGGTGACTCGGGGGCTCGAAAATAACATCGCACAGAGCATTCTTCACTTCTGCGCTAGGCCGTTTGACCTGCGGTCAGGGTGTTTTAGATAAACTAATGCCCGCGCCGTCGTCCACGCCAGAAGAGAGGCGTATCAACCTTTTCCCCAGGTTGTCGCCACGGTAAAGGCCGGCGATGGCATCCGGGGCCGAATCGATTCCTTCTAGAAAATCTTCGCGGTAACGCACGCTGCCCTCGCGCACCCAGGTAGCCAAGCGGGCGATGGCCTCCTCATAGCGGTGCTCGTAGTCCCATACCAAGAATCCCTGCATGCGCGCAGCCTTGTTGAGCAAATGTCGTTCGACGCGCGGGCCTGTCGGCCACGGCTCCCAGGTCGGGACTGCGGCGGTCCCGCACACGATGATGCGCGCCCCTTTGTTGATATGCGGCAGCACGGCATCGGAGATCGGGCCTGAGGTGTTGTCGTAGTAGATGTCCACGCCCCCTGCGCAGGCCTTAGCCAGCGCTTGTGTGAAATCGGCACGTTGGTAGTCGACCGCCTCGTCGTAGCCGAATTCATCCAAGCACAAGCGCTGCTTGGCAGCGCCGCCAGTAATCCCGACGGTGCGGCACCCGGCGATCTTGGCGATTTGCCCGACCGCGGAACCGACCGAACCGGCCGCAGTGGAAACCACGACAGTGTTACCAGCACGAGGCTCACCGAGCTCGGTGAGCGCAAAGTACGCCGTGACGCCATTGATGCCCAGTATCCCAAGCGACAGCGACAGCGGCAGGTCCGGCTCCAGCACCTTGCGCCGGATGGTGCTGCCATCGCTGACGGCATAGTGCTGCCAGCCCAGCATGCCCATGACCTGATCCCCGGGGGCATAGGCTTCGTGGCGCGAAGCCACCACCACACCGGCGGCAAAGCCGCGCATCACACTGCCCACTGCCACCGGGTCTGAGTAGTTTGCTGCCGCATTGACCCAGCCACGCATGGCGGGCTCAACCGACAAAAACGCGTTGCGCACCAGAAATTGGCCAGCATCAAGCGCAGGCAGCGCAGACTCGACCACCTCGAAATGCTCGGATTGAGGAATACCGTGCGGTCTGCTTTTCAGAATAACCTGAGCGTTGGTATGGGGGAGGTGGGTCATGAAAAGTTATTCATCAGGGGTTTAACCCTGCCTATTTCGAATGACGCCGCAGTAACCGGATGCCTGCAACGTGGCTGACACTCGAAATGAAACGCATTCAAGGCAAGTGATAAAGTTTGATATCATATGCTATCCTACGAAAATAGGAGATTTGCAATGGCAGGACTTTATTTCGAGCAGTTTGAAGTCGGGCAAACCTTCCGGCATGACATTCGACGAACGGTCACGGAGACTGACAACATCTTGTTTACCACGATGACGCACAACCCGGCTGCCATTCATCTGGACGCCGAGTATGCGAAGTCCACTGAATTCGGCAAGCCCCTGATGAACAGTGTGTTTACGCTTGGTTTGATGGTGGGTATCTCGGTGGGAGACACGACTTTAGGCACGACGGTGGGTAACCTCGGCTGGGATGAGGTGCGGTTTCCCAAGCCTGTTTTTGCAGGCGATACGTTGCATGTCGAATCGAAGGTGTTGGAGTTGCGGGAAAGCAAATCCAGGCCCAGCAATGGCATTGTCGTCTTTGAGCATGCTGCCTGGAATCAACACAACGAACTGGTGGCCACTTGCAAGCGTATTGCGTTGATGCACAGGCTTCCTACACAGGAGAAACAGTAATGTCCTTTACAAAGATAGCGCCCATGCCTTTTTCGCCCGTGCGCTCCATGCTGTTTGTTCCAGCCGACAGTGAACGCAAACTCGCCAAGGGCGAGGCCTCGGGTGCCGATGCGCTGATTCTGGATCTGGAGGATTCCGTTGCGCCTTCGCGGACCCAGGTTGCACGTGAAATGGCGCTCGACTATTTGCGCCAGCGCAACAGCGACAAGCGGGGCAGGCAGCAACTTTGGGTGCGCATCAACCCGCTGTCAACCCCCGGCGCACTGCAAGACCTGTCGGTCATCGTGGCCGGGGCGCCTGATTGCGTCATGCTGCCCAAAGTGAAGTCTGCGGCCGATGTCATTCAGTTGACGCATTACCTTGACGCGCTGGAAGCTAGAGAGGGCGTGGCCCTGGGCTCGATACGCATCATTCCGGTCGCTACTGAAACGGCGCAATCGCTTTTTACCCTCGGCACGTACGAAGGGTGTAGTGCGCGGCTTTGCGCCATGACCTGGGGCGCTGAAGATATCGCCGCCGAGTTGGGGGCCAGTACCAACCGCAGGCCTGACGGTGAATACGATTCGGTCTACGAGATGGCCCGCACGCTCTGCCTGGCTGGCGCGGTGGCTGCTGGCGTGCAGCCGATCGACACGATCTGGTCGAATTTTGGCGATGAGGAGGGGCTCCAGCGTGATGCCGTCACGGGACGGCAGCGCGGCTTTACCGGCAAGATGGCCATTCACCCCAACCAAGTTGCGACGATCAACGCGGCCTTTACCCCTAGCGAAGAAGAACAAGCCTGGTCCCGCAAAGTGGTTGAGCTGTTTGCCAGCCATCCCGAGATGGGCACCATCGGTCTGGAAGGAAAGATGCTGGACATGCCGCACCTCAAGCAGGCCCAGCGCGTGCTTGCTCTCGTGAAACGGTTTGCGAGCTGAACGGCTCATACCCCTTTTTCAATACGACTTTGGCAACTGGAGCACCTTCTCGGCGATAAACGAGAGGATCAGCTGGGGCGAGACGGGCGCAATGCGCGGCAGCATGGATTCGCGAAAGTAGCGCTCGACGTGGTATTCCTTGGCATAGCCCATACCGCCGTGCGTGAGCACCGCGGTTTCACAGGAACGGTATCCCGCCTCGGCACAAAAAAACTTTGCTGCATTCGCTTCGGCTGCGCAAGGGCGTCCCTGGTCGTACAGCCAAGCGGCCCGTTGGTAGAGCAGGGTGCCGGCCTCTAGATCGACCCAGCGTTCGGCCAAGGGATGCTGAATGCCTTGGTTCTTGCCAATCGGGCGATCAAAAACAATGCGTTCCCCCGCATACTTGGAAGCACGGCGCAAGGCTGCACGGCCAAGCCCGGTGGCCTCGGCCGCCAGCAGGATTCTTTCGGGGTTGAGCCCGTGAAGTATGTATTGGAAACCCTGGCCTTCCTCGCCGATGCGATCCTCAATGGGAATCTCAAGCCCGTCAATGAACAGCTGATTGGAGTCGACCGCTTTGCGCCCCAGCTTTTCAATCTCCCGCACCTCGATTTTCGTGCGATCCAGATCCGTGTAAAACAAGCTCAGGCCGTGGGTCGGCGATTTCACCTCGTCGATCGGGGTCGTGCGCGCAAGAAGCAAAATCTTGTGCGCGACCTGCGCAGTCGATATCCATATCTTCTGTCCGTTGACCACGTATTTGTCGCCTTGGCGAACGGCCGTAGTCTTTAACTTGAGTGTGTTCAAGCCGGTGTTCGGTTCTGTTACGCCAAAGCATGCCTTGGCTTCGCCCTGGATGATGGGCGGAAGCCAGCGGCTTTTTTGTTCGGCATTGCCATGCATCACAACGGGATGCAAGCCGAACACGTTCATGTGGATCGAGGAGGCGCCTGAGAGGCCGGCACCTGACCCAGAAACCGCCTCCATCATCACACTGGCTTCCGAAATCCCCAACCCTGCGCCACCGTATTCGGTTGGCATGGCAATGCCCAGCCAGCCGGCCCGTGCAACGGTCGAGTAAAAATCCTCCGGGAAACCGCCTTCCCTGTCCTTGCGCAGCCAGTAGTCGTCACCAAAGTCCATGCAGATCTCACCTATGGCGTTGCGTATGGCAATTTGATCGCCGGTCAAGTCAAAATTCATGAGTTTCCTGAGATTTTTCTGAATAGATGCATATTATATGCAAGCGGACTATTAATCTACTGACCTTTGCACAGCTGCTGTCTAAACAGAAGTTTCGTCCTTAATGGCGAGCAGGTTCTTTTTCACCAGCCCAAGCATGTCGACCAATGCGTTGCGTTCCTGCGTATCGAGCCCCAACAAGATACGCTCGCTCATCTCATGGCTGCGCTGGCGCATCTCTGCAATGATCGCCGTGCCCGTCGATGTCAGGTAGACACGCTTGACCCGTCGATCTTTGGCATCAGCCCGCCGCTCCAAAAAGCCAGCGGCCTCGAGCCGGTCAATCAGGCCGCCCAAAGCGGCTTTTCCAATGTCAAGTACGTTTGCCAGGTCGCTCTGAATCATGCCGTCATGGCGTGAAAGATGCGCCAGAATCCACCATTGCGAGCGCGTCATGGCCATGGGCTTCATGAATTCGTCAAACACACTGCGCCTGAGGCGAGACACATCGTGCATCAGAAAACCGAGGCGGCTGTCCCAATTCTCAGCATCCGCTGGTCTGCCCTGTGGGCTGTCGGCCTTGATCTCCGATTTCAAAACAGGCGTTTTTTTAGCTGGTGTACTGGCTTTCAAGGGTGCGCTCTCGTAGATAAGCTCATATGAACAACGAACGATTTTATACCTTACGCTAGCGTCCTATCATAGGTAGCACAACGGGAAAGAAAAATGCAGCAGCTTCGCATTTTTTCACGAAAATAATCGCTATCGTCTTCTGAACTTACGCTGCCAAAACTTCACGTTATTCTCTACACAGAGCAACGCGTTCCATCCAGTGATAGACGATGCACATCTTCACATTAATGTGGCTAGAGATTGATCCGGTGGGCAAGCCCCTCGCCGCGAAAATACCCTTCGATGTTCGCAAAGATAGCGTCCATTTTCTCCGTCAATGTATCGCGCGTGCCGGCTGCGATATGGGGTGTAACGGTCACGTTGGGCAGCGTCAGCAATGGACTTTGCGTAGGCGGTTCGGCATCGAAGACATCGAGACCAGCGCCGGCAAGATGGCCGTTTGCCAAAGCGTTGAACAACGCCGTTTCATCAACCAGGGATCCGCGTGACGTGTTGATGAGGAAGCCACCAGGTTTCATGGTGGCGATTTCGTTGGCACCAATCAGGTGGCGGGTGCCTGGCGTGGCAGGCAGGTGAAGCGTCACAATGTCGGATTGAGAAAGCAAATCCAGAAAACTGACCCATTGCAGCTTGAGTTCTATCTCCCGCTCGGGTTTCAATCTGGTGTGACTGAAATAAATACCGAGGGTATCAAAACTCTTGAGCCGGCCAGCGACCGCCTGGCCTATACGCCCCATGCCCAGATAGCCTACCGTTCGTTGTGCGAGGGAACGCGACACGGGTCTCAAGGCTGAAGTACGCCAGCGCCCGGCGCGAAGTTCACTGTCCGCAAAACACAGGCGACGCAGCGTTGCAAGGATGAGCAGGACCGTGTGCTCGGCAACGGCGGTCGTCCCTGCGGGCATGATAGCCAGGGGAATCGCCCGATGAAAAAGCGCGTTCGTATCAACGGTGTCCTGGTAGCCTACCCCCTGATGATGGACCAGACGTAGACTACTTGCAGCACCTATCAGTTCGCCGGTCAAAACAAGAGCGCCAACGATGACAATTTCCACATCCCTGATTTTTTCGAGGATTTCTGTTTTCTCAGGGGTCGATAGCGTGACAAGGGTATAGCCTGGCGGCATACATTGCCGCATCAGGCTATAACCCTCATCTGTACCCACATTCAAGTAAAGAATTTTGCGCATGGTAGGCAGTGGCAGGGCTGCAAGGCTCGAGAAGTGATGCGCTGGTTGCCACTGGCATCCCAATGGCAGCTGCTCACATCACATCAGAGCTACAAGCCCATTTCCTTGGCAATGATGCTGCGCTGGATTTCATTGGTGCCGCCTCCGACCATGGCATGCTTTGCCTCGCGAAAGTAGCGCTCCATGTCCTGCTCGGGGAGCTGGGCGTAGCCGCCCAGCGCCTGCATGCCGTCGAAAGAAATCTTGAACAACGCATCGGCGGCGAACACCTTGGCCATCGACACCTCTTTGACCGCGCGTTCACCCCTAGCCATCTTGGCCGCTGCCGAGTAGGTCAGCAAACGGGCCGCTTCAAGTGCAATGGCGCCGTCCACCATGCGGTGCTTGATGACCTGGAATTCCGAGATAGAGCGGCCGAACGCCTGGCGGTCTTTCGTGTAGCGAACGGTGTCATCCAGCGCTGTCTGGGCATTGCCGACATAGGACGCGGCCAGGCTCAGGCGCTCGTGCTCCAAATGCTCGCCGATGTATTTCCAGCCTTCCCCGACTTCGCCCAATAAATTGTCTTTTGGCAAACGGACATTGTCCAGATAAAGCTGGGTCGTCCCGAGGCTGCGACGAACAATCGTATTGAGTTTGGTGATCGTCAGGCCAGGCGCGTCGTTGGGCAAGATGAACAGGCTCAGACCCTTGTAACGCTCCTCGCCAGTGCGGGCCAGCAGCACGATGGCAGTGCCAGGAATATGGGCGCCGGAGCAGAAGGTTTTGCTTCCGTTGAGTACCCATTCGCTGCCGTCGAGGGTTGCTTTCGTGCGAGCGGCGGCCGCATCGGATCCGGACTGCGGCTCTGTCATGGCAATTGAGAAGGTACGTTCACCTCGCAAAAAGGGTGCAAGGTACTTCTCTTTCTGCACAGGCGATCCATGAGCCGAAATGTTGGTGGCAGTGAACATCGAGGTCATGATGCAGGCGGCTGTGTCCAGGCTGTACTTGGCAATGGCCTCGCAAAAGATGGCGAACATGATCGGATCGGCCGCTGCGCCCCCGTCCTCCTCCGGCAAAAGCAGGCCAAGCCAACCAAGTTCGCCCATCTTGCGGTACACCTCCCAGGGGAACTCACGACTGGCATCATGCTCACGCGTATATTCCCGCCCGACCTGCTTTTCCATGAACGCTTGGACGGTGTCCTGCCACATTACCTGTTCTTCATTGAATACGAGACTCATAGTTCACTTTCGATTTTTGACCATATTCCCACGGACCGAGCGGCCCCGAGCCGCTGCGTGGCCGGCTTATTCAGGCTGGATGCCCGCTTCCTTGACGAGTTGCGTCCATGTGCTGACTTCCTTTTGCACCCATGCGGTGACCTGTGGCACGGACATTGGGCTTGGCTCGGCGCCCAGGTCCAAAAACTTGCTCCGTACGTCTGGCATGTTGAGGATGCGGGTGACCTCGGCGTTCAGCTTGTTGACCACTGCTGGGGGCGTACCGGCCGGCGCCAGCAGCGCAACCCAGCCGGACAGGTCATAGTCGGGCACGCCGCTTTCGATGAAGGTCGGTAGCTCAGGCATCAAGGCGCTGCGTTCCTTGGACGTGACAGCCAACGCGCGCAAGGCGCCCGACTTCACGTGGGCCTGGACAGTGGCGATGTCTGAAAACATCAGCTGCACCCGCCCGGCCATGACTTCCGTCATGGCTTGCGGATTGCTCTTGAAGGGCACCCGCAACAGCTTCCATTTGGCGTACCGTGCGAGGGTCTCGCTCTGCACCACGCCACTGGCGTTGCCCGTGGCAAGCGTCAGCTCCTGCGTCTTGCCGTAGGCAATCAACTCGCGCATCGTTTTGACCGGCAAGGCCGGGTTGGCAACAATGATGCTCGTGTAGATCGCGATGCGGTTGACGGGCGCAAAGTCCTTTACGGGGTCGTAGCGCATTTCCTTGAGCAATCCCGGATTAGCCCCGTGTGTGGAATTTGTGCCGACGAACAAGGTGTAGCCGTCGGGCTTGGCCTTCGCAACGTATGCGGCGGCGATCGAGCCGTTGGCCCCTGGCTTGTTGTCGATCACGACCGATTGCCCCAGTGCTTCTCCCAGCTTTTGTCCGATCACGCGCGCGCCGATGTCGCTGCCGCTGCCCGCGCCAAACGGCACGACGATGGTGATGGCGTGACTGGGGTACGCGTCTTGCGCACTGGCAAATGAAGTCAAGGCGCACGATGCGACGCCCCATGCTGCTGCTAATAGTAGGGTTTTCACGTTTGTCTCCTAGGTTTTAAAGCGACGAAAAAAATGAAGCACATCACTTCCCAAATCAGAGCACTGCATCTGCGCGCAGTTGCACCGGATGTGTTCATGGGGCAGGGGCCTGTTTATTTTGGAACACGGCCGCCCGCTTTTCCTTGAAGGCCTTGGCAGCCTCCTTGGAGTCTGGGTGGGTCGAAATGATTGCGGTCGCGTAGGTTTCCACGTGATACCCATCATCCAGGCTCATTGATTCGGTCAGATTGATCACCTCCTTCATCAGGCGCACGCTGGCCGGGCTTTTGACGCAGATGTCGTCAGCCACCTGCAGCGCCGTCTGTAGAACGTCCTCGCGCGGTACCACCTGCTGAATCACGCCCAGGCGTTCGAGGTAGGCAGCGCTCACCCGCTTGCCGGTCAGTGCCATCGAGCGCATGACCTTTTCCGGAACGATCCGGGCCAGATGCTTGGTGCCGCCCATGACGCCGACATTGATCTCAGGCAGGCCAAAGGTCGCGTTCTCAGCGGCAATCACGATGTCGCATTGCGACATCATCACCAGCCCGCCGCCCAGCGCATGCCCGTTGATGGCACCAATCACCGGGACGGGATTGCGGCGAATAGCATCGAACACCTGGCGGATCACGCGCGTGCGTACCAACGCCGAGGCTGAGTCCAACGCGCCCAGTTCATCCACGTCCCCTCCGGCGACGAAGGCGCGGTCACCGGCGCCGGTGAGAATCACGCAGCGAATGCTGTCATCGTCGTCTACAGAGCGCAATGCGAGCAGCAACTCCCGGTGCGCCGCAAGCGTCATCGCATTGAGTGGCGGCCGGTCAATCGTGATCACCAAGGTGTTGGGATGGCCGGGCGGCCGCGTTAATTTGATATGAGGTGTTGTCATCAGCTACTTGGTGAAAGGGTCGTTGAAATGTTTAGCCAGTGAAGCTTGCAACCTATTCATCTTGCAGTGCTCAGCGTACGCACTAAGGCAATACCGCTGAAGAGAGTAAATAAAAATCACTTTTAAAGGTCCAATAATTGACTTAGTGAATGATAGGCTATAGCATCGGAAAATGCAAAGTAGTTTCATCACCTCCGAAAAACTGACCCCTATCGTTGTTCCCAAGACATCGGATGTGCTTGCCAGTGAACTGCGGCGGCGCATCTTGAGCGGGGCATTGCCGCCCGGTGCTTCTTTGCCCGCCGAGCGTGAACTGGTTGCACAGACCGGTTTGAGCCGTGGTTCAGTGCGTGATGCCCTGCGGATCCTGGAGTCCGAAAGTCTGGTGATCACGCGTCCAGGTCGCTACGGCGGCTCGGTGGCCAATAAGCCCGACGATGATTCGTTGAAACGATCGATTTCCATCTTCGTCCATGGCCGTGGCATTACGTTGCTGTCGTTGCTGCAGACCCGTGAGGCGGTCGAACCTGCATTGGCAGCGCTTGCAGCGAAAAATCGGACCGATGCCGAGTTGCACCATATGGTCAACACCACCGATCAGGTGGAGGCCGCGTTCACTGATACGCCAAAGTTCCTTCAGAAAAACGTGGACTGGCATATGGCGATTGCCGCTGCCAGCCATAACGAGCTGCTGCGCGGCTTTATGCACTCGATCTCCAACATGGTCTACAAGGCTTCGGCGATGGACAATTTTGCAAGTGAGGGCGTACGCAAGCAGGTGATGCATGCGCACAGGCGCATCTTGGAGGCGATCGTTGCCCAGGACGAGGCACTCGCAGAGCGCCGCATGGCCATGCACCTGGCCGCAGTGACCGCAGCTTGCCGTGCCTTTCCGACTGCACCGCTGGTGCTCGATTTGTAGAGCAGCCGAAGCATCTCGAGCATTGAGCAGCTGAGTTGCCCCAAATCACTTGTAACTCGGCATTTCACAATCCCAACCCGCCTGGAGAGTTCCAATTGGCCATCCATTTCACCCTCGACCACCATATTGCCACCATCACGATCGACCGCCCGGAGCGCATGAACGCGATGGACGCTGAGCATTACGCAGCGTTGTCATCCGCCTGGGAGCGTGTGCGCGACGATCCGGAAATTCGCGTCGCGATCATCACAGGCGCCGGAGAAAAATCGTTTTCAGCGGGGGCCGACCTCAAGTCCTTTCTCAACCAGCAGGCGCCGCTCGGCGAGCTCATGCTGACACAGAAAAACCAGCTTCTCAACCGCGGCCTGGAGGTTTGGAAGCCCGTGGTCGCGGCAGTCAACGGCTACTGCATCGGTGGCGGCATGACATTACTGCTGGCAACGGACCTGCGGGTCTGCGCCGAGCACGCAACGTTCTCCGTGTCGGAGGTCAGGCGCGGTGTGTTCCCAGCCAACGGCGGCACCCAGCGGATCGCACAGCAGTTGCCGCATCCCATCGCCATGGAACTGTTGCTTCTGGGCGATACATTCGACGCACCGACGGCACTGCGCTGGGGCCTGGTCAACAAGGTCGTGAAGGCCGCCGAACTGATGGATACGGCACACGCGTATGCACAAAGGCTGGCACGCAACGCACCCCTGGCGGTGCAGTCCGCCAAAGAGCTTGCGCTGCGCAGCCGCGACGTGGACCTGGCCACCGGCCTGCGTATGGAGCAGATGATGCTGCGCTTGCTGCAGACATCAGATGATGTCGTGGAGGGAACAAAAGCCTTCGCGGAAAAACGCGCCCCAGCCTTCTCGGGGCAATGACATGACAACCCGCTATGAACTGCGCGAGGGCGTGGCCGTCATCACGCTGGACCGCGCTGACAAACTCAACGCACTGACGGTGGAAATGCGGGAGGCGCTTGGCACCCATTTTGAAAACGCCGGGCGCGACTCGGCGGTTCGCGCCGTGCTGCTGCAGGCAGCAGGAAAGGCTTTTTGCGCAAGCGGCGACGTGAGCAAGATGGGAGACTTTACGCCCGAAAGCGGGCGTGACCTGCTCAAGTTGGCACACCGCATGGTGCGTAACCTGGCCAATATCGAGAAACCCGTGGTCGCCGGCGTGCGCGGGGCAGTCGCTGGCATCGGCTGGAGCATGGCGCTGGCCTGCGACGCTGTGATTGCCTCCGAGACTGCCCGCTTCACCCAGGTGTTTCGCCATGTGGGATTGGTGCCGGACGGCGGTGCGGTCTACTTCCTGACGCAGCATCTCGGCGTGCAGCGAGCCAAGGAACTGGTTTATTCCGGTCGCCGCATCGACGCACAGGAAGCGCATGCGATGGGGCTGGTGAATCGCGTGGTACCTGACGAAGCGCTGGACGAGGCAGCTTTCGAATACGCCAGGGAGTTGGCTTCTGGGCCGACTTTTGCGCTCGGGGTGGCCAAGAAGATGTTCAAGCTGATGTACCAACCCGACCTGGAAACGCTGCTCGATGCCGAAGCCTGGGCGCAGGGCCTGACGCTTCTGACTGAAGACCATCAAGAAGGGGTGCGCGCCTTTTTTGAGAAAAGAAAGCCCGTCTTCCAAGGGCGGTGAAAGGAAACCACTCTGCGAAATACCGATTTTTATTGGCCAATGCAGACGCTGCTGTGTAACTGGTATGCCGAACGCGGACCCATCAAGCTAAACGGCGTCCATGCCGTACATTGATCCGTGCGTAGGTTTGAAGCCGTGCATGGCTTTCACTCGTTCCCAGCCGTCGCGACAAGATCACTGCTTTAGCGCAAGGGATCTCCTAACGCGAGCTCATCAGGCGTGTCTTTAGCGCATGCGATTAACTTCATCAGCCGCCTGTCCTGTCGTCCGTTTCAGTGATAGATCACCCGCCTCAAAGGAAACAAATGCAAACGATCCTACGGAATACTTTCTCGGTGCTTTTCCCTGCCTTTCTTGTGACTGGCGCGCATTGCGTCATGGCGCAGGGCGCGTACCCGGATCACCCCATCAAGCTGATTGTCCCTTTCTCGGCAGGGGGCGGCACCGATGTCGTGGCAAGAGCTTTCGCCAAAGGCCTTTCTGAGAAGCTCAAGCAGCCTGTCATTGTGGACAACCGGGCCGGCGCCGGGTCAACGATCGGAACAGACTTGGTTGCGAAGTCCGCCGCGGACGGATACACACTCCTGTTTGCATCGGCAGCCTACAGTTTTGCCCCTGCCGTGTATGCCAAGCTTCCCTATGCCTTGGAGGATCTGACGGCTATTGCCGTTGTCAACAGCACGCCTCTTATGCTCGCCGTCAATCCCACAGTGCCTGCAAAAGACTTACGTTCATTCATCGCGTTGTTGAAGCAACAACCAGGTAAATTCAATTTTGCCTCCTCGGGCGTTGGCACGACCTTGCATATTGCGGCCGAGCACTTTGTCCGCTCGGCCGGTGTGAGCGCCCAGCACATCGCTTACAAGGGCGAGGCGCCGGCCATGACCGACCTTTTAGGCGGGCAGGTGTCGTTTATGGTGGGGCAGGCCTCATCGGCTGTGCAGTATGTCAAAACCGGACGCTTGATTGCGCTTGGCGTGACGACGCCAAAGCGCTTGGCTTCGCTTCCTGACGTGCCGACATTGGCGGAAGCCGGATTGCCAGGATTCGCTGCCTACGGCTGGAATGCGGTACTGGCCCCGAAGGGAACGCCTCGAGCCATTGTTGACAAGCTAAACCATGAGATCAACGCCGTCATTGCCAGTGCGGATTTGCAAAAGGTTTTTGCTGAACTCGGCCTGGACCGTCTGGACCCGGCGACCCCCGAAGGCGCCGCCTCATTTATTGCTGCGGAAACAACCAAATGGACGCCCGTCATTCGTGCTGCCGGAGTGAAGGCAGACTAGACCTGAAGACTTGACAACAGCAACCGATGGCGAAAACGGCTGCTGGGACTCCAGAACAATGGACCGGTTGAAATTTTTCGGTCCACTGCGCGCGCTTTGCCCGTGGGCATAAGGGCAAATGTCACCTTAGAAGTAAAAAGGGAGAAGGCACCGTCGCACCCGACCAATGAAGAACGGTTTAAGTCTTCGATTGGTTTTTTCGATTCATTCAAATTCAGATCGCTACCAGATCTAGGACTCTCAAATGGAAAATATCCTCAACAATATCCGCGTGCTGGAATTAGGACAAGTCCTGGCCGCCCCGTTTGCCGGGGCCATATTCGCTGACCTTGGGGCCGAGGTCGTTAAGCTCGAGCGCGTCGAGGGGGGCGACGACGCTCGGCGTATGGGGCCTTCCTTTAGAAATGGCGATGCTCATAATTTCCATGTGTTCAATCGGGGCAAGAAATCAATCACGATTGACTTGAAAACTGCTGCCGGTTTACAAGCGTTTGAAAAGCTCGTGGGTGAGACTGACATTCTGGTCCACAACTTGCGGCCGGGTGTTACCGAACAAATGGGAATCGACAGCGCTGCTTTATGCAAACGCCACCCCAGACTGATCTTTTGCGAAATTTCCGCATTCGGCAATGCCGGTCCGATGCGCTTGCTGCCCGGATACGAGCCACTGATCCAAGCATTCAGTGGTTTGTCCAGCATCAATGGCGGCCCGCAAGATCCACCGATGCGAACGGGCGCTTCAATTTGCGATCAGGGAAGTGGCATGTGGGCAGTCATCGGGGCATTGGCGCTGCTCCAAAGGCGCCATACCACCGGCAAAGGCGGCGTTGTGAGCACGTCACTTCTAGAAACCGCTTTGGTGTGGACGGCGCAAAGGTCTGACGCCTACGTCAATGAAGGGATCCTGCCTGCACGCCACCGTTCAGGGCATCCCGGGTTTGTGCCGTATGAGGCCTTTGATACTGCCGATTCGCCTATCCTGATCTGCTGCGGGAACGATCGTCTTTTTGCAAAACTGGCTCACGATGTCGGTCGAGACGACTGGGTTGCTGACCCAAGATTCAGCACCAATCAACAGCGCATTGTCTATAAAACCGAGTTGTTCAGTCACCTTGTACCCATTATGCGTACGCAGTCACGCGCGCAATGGCTGGCAAGGCTCAATGCTGCAGGTGTACCGTGCGCACCCATTCACACGGTTCCCGAGGCAATTGCCCATCCGCAGATCGAAGCACTTGGCATTTTGCAAGCGGTTCCAGGCGAAAACTTCAAACTGACCGCCTTGCCAATGTCGATTGACGGCGTGAGGCCCGCACTCAAATCAGGCGCTCCCCGACTTGGTGAGCATAATTTACAATTTCATTGCCCATAGCCGATCACCACTTGCCTCGGCGAGTCCCTGGTAAGGCTTACCTTGGAGCCGGGCAATCGCCATCTTATCCTGCCAGACCAGGCTGCATAAGTGCCTGGGTAAACAAATAACTCATCAGCTCTGCCTGGACATCGGCGTCAATGGTTTTCAGGCATGAATTTCACTTGAAGCTGCGAATGGTGGGCAAGCAGCCGGCAACCCGCTGGGTGTTGATCGCCTTAGCGATGCTCTCCAGTTGCATCGCTTTCAAGCGACTAATTTTAATCAGTCAATCCCATAGAGATACAGGAACCATTACATGACCGCAGGCACACGCCTTCCAGGCACACCCGAGCCGATGCACCGATGGCCGGGGAGTAACGGCATTAGCATTGCAGGCGACGCCTGGGGTGATCCGGCCGGTCCGTTGGTGATGCTGCAGCATGGCGGGGGCCAGACCCGCCATGCCTGGAAGGGCACGGGCCAGGCGCTGGCCGCGGCTGGGTATTACGCGGTCGCTTTCGATGCGCGGGGGCACGGCGACTCGGACTGGGCTGCGGATGGCCTGTACGGGCAGGATGCGATGGTGCAGGACCTCAAGTGCGTCATTGCCGCGCTTGGCCAGCCCTGCCCGGTGCTGGTTGGCGCCTCGATGGGAGGGGGCACCAGCCTGGTCGCCGTCGGCGAAGGCCACGTTAACGCCAGCGCTCTGGTCCTGGTCGATATCGCGCCGCGCATCGAGGCCGAGGGCGTGGCCAACATCCAGGCCTTCATGAGGCAAAGACCCGAAGGATTCGATTCGCTCGAAGAGGTGGCCGCAGCGATTGCGACGTACCAACCGCAGCGCGAGCGCCCCAAAAGCTTAGGCGGCCTGGCCAAGAATGTGCGTTTAGGCAGCGACGGCAAGTACCGCTGGCACTGGGACCCGCGCTACCGTGCCGCAGCGTTTGACCTTGAGCGGCGCCAAGCACGCCTGGAGGCCTGCGCGCGGGCGCTTTCAGTGCCGACCTTGCTGGTGCGTGGCGGGCTGTCCGACGTGCTGAGCGAAGAGGGCGCGCAGCATTTCCTGGCCTTGTGCCCGCACAGCGAGTATGTGAATGTGACGAGCGCCGGGCACATGGTTGCCGGAGACCGCAACGATGTATTTGGAACGTCGGTGAAGGACTTTCTCGGGCGGACAGTGCCTGTCGATAAAAACCATTCACTGGTTTCGCAATCCAGCCGCGCAATGTCCGCCGTGCATGCGGCTGATATCAATGATGTGCCATGAAAACCGATAGCAAGGTTAAAGGCTGTCGCAACTGATTTCAAGCCAAGCTGACAGTAACGTTCAAGCCAATGTGCAAGCTGACTGGCACTGTGATGCCAAAACTTTAGTTAACTTAACTTAACATAACCCGTATTCTGGAATATTGGTACTCTGAATTTTCAACGTATTTATTTCGTTATGTTAAGTTAGATACTAAAATTCCGTCTGCGTACGATTGACGATTTGCGCGTTATCAAGCGCCACAACAGCTCAAACGCAAAGCATCACCGTCTGGTAATGCACTTGATTCCAACCGCTTCATGGCCCAGGACGTCAGAATGTGGGGGAAATCAGTAATGATCCTCTCACGATCCAGCAAACAGCATCGCATCATGACTGCACCATTGAATCCCGAGTTTGACGAAAAGCGGTTGAACGAAGACCGGACGGCTTGGCTCCAGGCTTACATCGCTGTCTGGGCGCAGCTGTCCAAGGGCAGTTATGACCGGCAAGCGGTTGAGAAAGCAGCCGATGAGCACTGGCAAAGAAGTCCGCAAAGTGACCCTGTACATATGGCTGCTGTTCAATTCACCCGGTAGACGGCACTCGTAATAGTGCTGAACTGCAGGCGCCAGTCTGGACGGTGAATGCGCCTGAACAGTTACCCAGTGCCAGGAACTCAAGAAAGGCTGCTCAATAACCCTCAGGTCTGCGCCACCACTTGCATTACTGCTCACTTGAGCGCAAATCGATTTGCGAGAGCGCCTGCGCTACGGTGGCCACGTCCGTCGGCCGACCCAGGCGCGCCACTTCCTTTCCCCGGTCCAGGAAGATCAAGGTCGGCCATAGTTTGACCCGCTACGAGCGGCCCAGCGGTCGGCCGCTGCCGTCTTGCACCTTGAGGTGCCTCACCTTGGGATGCCCGGCCAGCGCGGCCGATACGACCGACTCGGCCGCGCGACAATAGCCGCACCAGTCCGTGCCAAATTCCAGCAAGGTGGCGCCCACCAAAGCATCAAGCGCTTCGCGGGTCGGTGCTGCAGCAGCATAAGGCAGTGCAGATGGCATGGTGTTGGAATATCCTCAAAAGGAGCGTTTAATCAAGCCAGGAAATTCTTTCGAACCTGCGCTGACTTCGTTCGGCGCAAGCCCAGCACATGCTAAATTGAATCGCAAACCATTGCCAGGTCACACACGCATGAGCTACTTGCTGCGCCTTTTTCACCCCAAGCGTCACCCTTGCGCCATCTTGCTGGTCGTGCAGTTGCTGGGCATGCTGCTGTACCCGTTTATCGAGAACACCGAGGCGGGGCACATTGGCTTTAATGTCTTTGGCATCGTGGTGCTGGGCATCACCACCGGCATGGTCAGGCGCACGCCCGGCCTGGCCTGGGTCAGCGCGTGTATTGCCGGCCCCGTCATTGTGCTGCTGGTGTTGCAAATGGCTTTTGGCATGCGGTCGCTTTTGCCATGGTCTTCGGGCCTTGAAGCACTGTTTTACTTTTATGCGGCAGGCAGCTTGATTGCCTATATGACGGAGGATCGCCACGCCACGACGGACGAATTGTTTGCCGCGGATGCCTCGTTTACCTTGCTGGCCTGGGGGTTCACGCACCTTTTCGTCCTGGCCCAGGCGCTGCAACCGGGCACCTTTGCGGCGGCCATCCATCCAGCGGACCCCAGAAGCTGGACCCAACTCAATTACTTGAGCTTTGCATTGCTCTCGAGCACCGGCATCGGCGATGTGATTCCCCTGACGGCCCATGCACGTGCGCTGGCCAGTGTGGAAATGTTTGTGGGTTTGATCTACCTGGCCGCCGTGGTCGCGCGACTGATCGGGTTCACGGTACAGGCGAACAAATAACGCCTTGTCCCTTGAACGGTGGACACTGCTGCCGAATGCGAAGCACAGGGACGGTGAACCACGACAAAATAGCATGACGCTTTCTGAATTACTGCGGCTCAGGCAGGCTTGCACCATGGGCCGTTGCTGAGTCAATGAACGGGCCAAAACCAAAGATTTCATCACTATCGCAGCTCAAGTCGTGTGCAGCGGTCATGCGGCGCTTTTCCTCCAGGCTGCACTGCATCAGCGCACATCAAACTTGCCGAACACGAGCTGGTGCTAACAGGCCATAATTGAATTGGTTCGTACGAGAAGGCACGGCAATGGCAGCAAATGCGCAAAAAGACCGCCCACAGTTCTGGAGCCGTTGGCGGTTGGCTGCCTGGGGGAGTGCGGCCGGGCTCATCCTTTTGCCCCTGTTCGCTATGCAGTTCACCGACGAGGTAAAGTGGAGCCCGCAGGATTTCGGCTTCGCTGTTGCCATGGTGGTGGGTGTCGGCGCCGCCTACGAAATGGCAGTCCGGATGACAAGTAATCGCGCCTACCGGGTCGCCGTCGGCCTGGCGCTTGCAGCCGCCTCTTTGCTCATCTGGGCAAACGCCGCCGTTGGGATCATCGGCAGCGAGGACAATGCGGTCAACCTGTGGTTTGATGCGGTACCAGCCCTAGGTCTCGTCGGTGCCGCCCTGGCGCGCTTTCGTGCGCAGGCAATGGCGCGTGCAATGGCCGCGACGGCGCTGGCGCAGGTGATGGTCGCTGTGGCCGTGTTTGTTGCCGGTTTCGGATTCACCGGTCCTGTGACGGTGTTTTTCGCCGCGATGTGGCTCACGTCGGCTTGGCTATTTCGCAAAGCGGCGCGGGAGACAATGCCCTGAGGGCCACGCGCCGTAAATCTCTGCCATCGACCCGCTTGTCTGGCAGCGCCAACAAGCGACACCTTCGAAGCCGTGGTCCATCCGTTCCAAACAGGCAAGGCTCAAAGCCGCACACCGCTGCTGCTCGGACAACAGGGGCGAAAATGCGAGTGCAGCGGCAGGCAACGCCATGGCCCAGTCGATGGCAATGCGATGATCTTGCGCCGTAGCGTGCATCGTAGGTTCGTCGTCGGCAATATCTGCCGTGGGCATGGCGCGCTTTGTGAGCGCTTGCGCCGCGCGTTTTCTGCAGCCCGTCCATGCCCTGCATCGCGATGTCGAGCATGACGCAATCGGGCTTTTGTGTCTCGATATGCGCCAATGCCTGGCTGCCGTCATAGCCAAGCAAAGGCGCGATGGCCGAGCGCGTGCAGCAGCAGCGCCAGCGAGTCCGCCGCATCCCGTGCGTCTCCAACGACGCATACCGTCATCGCTTCCAATGGATTTCTCCCTGTTTCACGCTTTCTAAACGCGACTATTGTGCCTTCACAAGGCTAACGCACCTAGGGAAACACAAGGATTTCGATGCAACCCCCTCACCCGCAAACGGCACTGGCCGACCGGTTTCGCTGGCGGGTCGACGCCGTGCAAGATGACGCTATCTTCATGCTGAACCCCAAGGAGACGGTATTGTCCCCATACATCACACCGCACGGCGGTTTGGTGCGAAAGTAGCGAGCATGAAATCCCTTGCCCGCATTGGCCTTGCCGCTGGCGTTTTTGCCTGGTGCCTGCCAGCGCACTCGGAAACGCTGCGCTGCAATGGCCACACCCTTGAAACCGGCGACGCACGCGTGTCGGTCCGCTACCACTGCGGCGAGCCCCTGCTGCAGGGTGCCTACTGCGCGCCGGTCTACTATGCGCCCGGACTCCAGCGGGTGCCCGAGCCATTTGCCAGCTCGCTAGTTCCCTGCTTGGTGGTCGAGGAGTGGCTCTACGACCGTGGCCCTGGTAATCTGGCCGCGACGGTGCGCTTTCAGGCGGGCGTGGTGCAGTCCATTACCTACGGTGCGCGTGTAACGCCGCCGTGATGCCTGGCGCCCCCCGCTTGGATGGGATAGCCGCAGTGGCTCCGAGTCGGCTGCAGCACTGCCGCGCTGCTCAGCGGCTCGATGCCCGTGGGCTCACGCCCCTCTTCGCGCGGTCTTGGCGCGGTAGAGTGGTTTCAGTATTTCATTGACCCGCCTGGCGTCTAGTTTCAATGTCTTTTGCAAGGTGCCCCATCCAGGTCTGGCACATGTTTGCGACCGCGACTTTACGCACCATGAACAAATCCGTATGTTTTGCCTGGCGGAGAAATAACGTTTGACGTTAATAACGTTAGGCGTCATTATTTGTTGATGATTCGCTGATTCGTTTGCACCGACACGCGAGCACTCTTTCAAGGCAAACGCGTCAAGCGCTGGGTGAACATCGTGCGGGCGGCGCTGCGAAAGCTCGAGCAGTTGCAGGTGTCAGCACGGCTTGAGGATCTGCGGATACCGCCTGGTAACCGGCTGGAACTGCTCAGGGGCAACCGCGGCGGTCAGCACAGTATCCGAATCAATGACCAGTGGCGCGTTTGCTTTGTCTGGCAAGACGATGCGGCCCATGATGTCCAAATCGTTGACTACGACTGAAAGGAGTCCTGTCATGCGTGAAGTCCTTCCCGTTCGTCCTGGCGAAATGCTGGAGGAAGAATTCTTGAAGCCCATGGGCCTAAGCAAGTACCGCCTGGCCAAGGAAATTGCCGTGCCTGCACCGCGCATCGGCGAGATCGTGGCAGGCCGTCGGTCCATCACGGCCGATACCGATCTGCGCCTGTGCCGCTTCTTTGGCCTAAGCGATGGCTGGTGGCTGGCGCTGCAGGCGCGCTATGACCTGAGCATGGCGCGCGAGGAGATCGCCGACAAGTTGGCGAATATTCACCGTTTCGAGCCTCAGGCAGAACACGCCTGAAAGGTCAACGCGGTGATCCAGGTGGGCCGGCCGTAGGTGTGAAAAAAACGCATCAGCTTTGCTCCGGCCAGCGCCAAGGTGAAGAACATCCCAGTCCAGATTTCAGATTTGGCCTTGCTGCGCAATCATTGGCGGTGCTGGGACCGAAACCGGCCCATGGCAGCTTGGCCATTACCGTGACCAGCTCAATGAATCGATGGAGCCCACTGTTGTTTGCACTCATCAAATGATCCAATGTAATCTACCATTAAGAGCGGCTAACAATACCGTTCGACAAAGCGCAGGCAGATGACGGCGCAGGCGATCTTGAGTAGCGCCATATCGGTGTCGATCTGGCGCTCAAAGCGGATGCGCAGTTTTCCAAAGCCCGCAAACCC
>JAQGLT010000092.1 GCA_028292745.1 Polaromonas sp.
GTGTGGTTGGGGCTGCGCCGGGACAGCGTGAAGGCCAGCGCCCTGACATCGCCCTGCGCCGTGCGGCAGCGCAGCCACTTCGGGTCGTAGACGCCGTTGGGCATTTCCCGCGCCCACAGGGCGGGCAGGACATCGGGCACATGGTCCCTGGGCAGCCGATAGGCCATGCCCTTGCAGCAGCCGCCCGGCAGCAGGCCAAACACCAGGCCCGGCAGCGCAGGCGTTCCGCGGTTGACACGGCTCCACATTTTCAGCGCGCGGTGGTAGCCGTGCAGGGTGGCCAGCCGTTGTTCCGCAAATTCGATTTCCGGTCGCCAGATCAGCGAGGCATAGCCGAAAACCCAGATGTCGCCCTGGCCGTCCCACTGCCGCAGGGCAGCCTGGAGCATGGCAGCCGGGTCGCGGCGGACGGCGGCTGGATGGGTAGGCGATTGGGCAGGGGCGGGCACGGCCTCACTTTACAATATGGCCAAATTTTTAAAAGGACGCGCGCAATGAATTCTCAAAATGACGACAGCCCGCAACGCGTGGCCCTGTTTCTTGTGTTTGGCCTGGTGGCGCTTGTCGTCGCCTCGGTGCTGGCCTTCGGCGTGAACCATCGGGGCGCGCCCGCCACGCGGCTGGCAGCCAACACATCGGGCACGGCAACGGCGGCATTGGCGTCGTCGCCTTCCATCGCTGCCCAGGCGGCCTCGGATGCTGCCAGCGTCAAGGTCGAGCAGGGCGTGGTGAAGTTTTACTTTGCTTCGGGCAAAGCGGACCTGCCGGCCGCAGCGAACCAGGCGCTGGCGGATGTGGTCAGCGGTGCGCAGGCCGGCCGCAAGCTGGTGATCTCCGGTTTTCACGATGCCACCGGCAATGCGGCCCAGAATGCCGAACTTGCCAAGCAGCGCGCCCTGGCCGTGCGCAGCGCGCTGCAGGCCTCGGGCGTGCCAGAGGGCCAGATCGAACTCCGCAAACCCGAGCAGGTGGTGATGACCAGCAGCGCCGCCGAGGCCCGCCGCGTCGAAATCAGCCTTCAATAGGCCCCGGCTGGACGGCCTTGGCGCCTGGCAACCCTTCACAACCCGCAGCGGCTGGCCCCTGCGGGTTTTTTTATTCCAGCCGTTTTCTTGTTTGGTAACCCGAAAGTACCCATTCGAGAAAAAAACTGTCCTGTATTAGCTACCATCAGGCTTCGTAATAAAGTTACATATCCTTTCTGGATTGACTTGATTGAAAGGTTGCACATGGCACTACATTCGGCCGTCTCGGACATCACCGCCCGCATTGCACAGCGCAGCCGCCCGACGCGCAATGCGTATCTGGCGCAGTTGCAGGCGGACAGCAACCGCAAGCCCAGCATGGACCGCATGGGCTGCGCCAACATCGCGCATGCGGTGGCCGGCATGCCGCTGGACGACCGCTTTAAGGTCGTGACCGAGCGCCGGCCCAACATCGGCATCGTCACCGCCTACAACGACATGCTGTCGGCACACACGCCGTTGCAAAGTTACCCGGCGCTCATCAAGGACGAGGCACGCCGGCACGGCGCCACGGCCCAGGTGGCGGGCGGCGTGCCCGCCATGTGCGACGGCGTGACCCAGGGCACCAGCGGCATGGAGCTGAGCCTCTTCAGTCGCGACGTGATCGCCATGGGCACGGCGGTGGCCCTGTCGCACGACATGTTCGACGCGGCCCTGATGCTGGGCGTGTGCGACAAGATCGTTCCGGGCCTCTTGATCGGCGCGCTGCAGTTCGGCCACCTGCCCACCGTGTTCGTGCCCGCCGGCCCCATGCCGTCGGGCCTGCCCAACAAGGAAAAAGCCCGTATCCGCGAAGAAGCCGCGCAGGGGCGGGTGGGGCGCGATGCGCTGCTGGACGGCGAGATGAAGTCCTATCACAGCCCCGGCACCTGCACCTTCTACGGCACCGCCAACAGCAACCAGATGCTGATGGAGGCGATGGGCCTGCATGTGCCGGGCACCGCGTTCATTCAGCCGGGCGACGCCCTGCGCGACGAACTCACGCGCGAGGCGGCGCGCACCGTGCTGGGCATCGTCAAATCAAAGCGATATGCCCCCATCGGCCAGGTGGTTGACGAGCGCGCCATCGTCAACGCCATGGTGGCGCTGCTGGCCACCGGCGGCTCGACCAACCACCTCATCCACTGGGTGGCGGTGGCGCAGTCGGCCGGCATCGTGATCGACTGGAACGATTTTTCAGCCTTGTCCAACGTGGTGCCCCTGCTGACGCATGTGTACCCCAACGGCAGCGCGGATGTGAACGGCTTTCAGGCCGCGGGCGGCCCCGGCCTGGTGATTCGCGAATTGCTGGACGCCGGGCTCATGCATGAAGACGTGCTGACGGTGCGCGAAGGCGGGATTCGCGAGTACACCCGTGTCCCGGCGCTGGAGGGCGCGGCCCTGGCCTGGCACGACGTGGGCGACTCCAAGGACGACTCCATCATCCGGCCGGCCAGCCTTCCGTTCAGTGCCAGCGGCGGCCTCAAGCTGCTGACGGGCAACCTCGGCCGCAGCGTGATGAAGGTGTCGGCCGTGCCCGACGACCGGCAGGTGATCGAGGCGCCGGCGCGGGTGTTCGATTCGCAGGATGCCCTGCAGATTGCTTTCAACGCCGGCGAACTGGAGCGGGACGTGGTCTGCGTCGTGCGCTGGCAGGGCCCGCAGGCCAACGGCATGCCCGAACTGCACAAGCTCACGCCGCCGCTGGCCGTGCTGCAGGGCAGGGGCTTCAAGGTGGCGCTGGTGACCGATGGCCGCATGAGCGGCGCGTCGGGCAAGGTGCCGGCCGCCATCCATGTATCGCCCGAAGCCGCCGCCGGCGGGCCGCTGGCGCGGGTCGTCGACGGCGATGTGGTTCGCGTCGATGCGCTGGCAGGCGAGCTGCAGGTTCTGGTCGATGCCGCCGAGTGGGACGCACGGGCGGTCAGCGTCATGCCCGACGAATTGCGCCAGCGCAACGGCATCGGCATGGGCCGCGGATTGTTTGCGGGCATGCGCGCCCGCGCACTGACTGCTGAAGAAGGAGCGATGTCATGGATGTAACGATGAATGCAAGCGTCAAACTGAGCGCCCTGCAGGTGATGCAGGACGCGCCGGTCATCCCGGTCATTGTGCTGAACGACACGGGGCAAGCTGTGCTGCTGGCCCGCGCCCTGGTCGCCGGCGGCATCCGCATGCTGGAAGTGACCCTGCGCACGCCGCATGCGCTGGCCTGCATCGAGGCGATCGCCCGCGACGTGCCCGAGGCGGTGGTCGGCGCCGGCACGGTGCGCAGCGCCGCCGATGCCCAGGCCTGTGCCATGGCGGGCGCTCGTTTCGCGGTCAGTCCCGGCTACACCCATGCGGTTGGCCAGGCCTGCCGCGATGCCGGCCTGGCCTTGCTGCCCGGCGTGGCGACCGGCAGCGAAATCATGATGGCGCAGGCCGATGGCTTGAGCGAACTGAAGTTTTTCCCCGCCCTGCAGGCCGGCGGCACCGCCATGCTCAAGGCCTGGAGCGGGCCGTTCGGCGACGTGCGGTTTTGCCCGACCGGCGGCGTGTCGATGGCCAATGCGGCGGAGTTTCTGGCGCTGCCCAATGTGGTGTGCGTCGGCGGCTCCTGGCTGACGCCGGGCGATGCGGTGGCGGGTGGGGATTGGGAACGGGTGACGGCGCTGGCGCGGCAGGCTTGCCAGTTGGGGCGAAGTGGCGCCTAAAAGCGGTTCAGGCCCTGAGCCAATATTTTCGGTGTTTTATGGATGAAATGTGGATTTTGCGAAGGTGCTGCTTGGGATCATTGCTATAAAAACAATAGTAAATACTGGTTCCAGTCGCATGTGCGGAGGCTAACGTTGAAATTTACCGGCGGCCGTAGGCCGTCCGGTGAATGACTGGTTAGGCTTCGAGTTCACTTGGCTGCTGGGGCGACTGAGGAAACTGAGGAATTGCCTGATCAAGGCAAACCCACTGTCGCGCACTGGATGTCCAAATGTCCAGCATTGGCTGAAACTCCGAAGGCTGGTCCAGCGAGGGAAAACGGATAGACATGAATCCTGGATTAGCTTCGCCTCGCGTGAACAAAGGGGTGCCGCAGTCAGCGCAAAAACTGCGAGCCGTGAGACTGCCGCTGCCTGCACGAACTGAATAGGTCTTTGGCGTACCGGTGATCTCAACGTCGGCAGTCATGACGACGATGCCCGACGCGAAGGGAGCGCCACTTGAGAGCTGACAGTCCCTGCAATGGCAGTTGATCATGGCGACAGGCTCGTGCGCACATGTATAGCGAATCGACCCGCATGCACAACCGCCTGAGAAAGGTATGTTCATATCGCACTCTCCTTTTGTCGTTAGCGTGCATCCAAAATGGCATCAAACCCAGAACTGCTCAAACTGGCGAATTCTTTATTCAGGCCAAATTCTTGCCAGCCACTGTGGTTTGAACACCTTCAATGGTAGAGCGCATTCGCCGCTACCCGCCTCCAGCATCAAAGAAAAAATTCAGTGGTATGACAAAGCGGCGGTTGAATTCGCAGCAGTTTTTTTGCGGTCGCAAAGTGGGCATTTGGGCAATTTAATAGTCAAACAAGCCTCTGGCGCAGGCGCTATCTGCGTTGCAAGCTATCAAAACGATAGTTGCTGGCGAGCTTTGACTATCCAGACCATGCCAGGCTGCTGCTTATCAGCAAAACAAGCCCTCAGCGCAGGCACAGCCTGCGCCGCCAGCTACTAAAAAAGTAGCAGCTTATCTGCGGCCACCCGCTCAGCGCAGACCCGCGCCGCCCGCCTCGCTGGGCCGCTGGATCAGCTCGATCTTGTAGCCGTCCGGGTCGGTCACGAAAGCGATGATGGTGCTGCCGCCCTTGACCGGGCCGGCTTCGCGGGTGACGTTGCCGCCGGC
The DNA here is from genome assembly GCA_028292745.1 of Polaromonas sp. Lineage (GTDB taxonomy): Bacteria > Pseudomonadota > Gammaproteobacteria > Burkholderiales > Burkholderiaceae_C > Polaromonas. The sequence continues at coordinate 4,882 of JAQGLT010000092.1, forward strand.
GGCCTTGATTTTTTCGCAGGCCGCGTAGGCGTCGGGCACGCCCAGCGCGATGTGGCCGTAGGCAGTGCCCATCTCGTAGCTTTCGGTGCTCCAGTTGTAGGTCAGCTCGATCTCCGCCTGCGCCGGATTGCCTTCGTAGCCGACGAAAGCGAGCGAGTATTTGTATTCCGGGTTTTCCGATCGGCGCAGCAGCTGCATGCCCAGCACCTGGGTGTAAAAGTCGATGGCGCGCTGGAGGTCGCCAACGCGCAGCATGGTGTGAAGAAGTCGCATCGTGAGTTCTCTGAGGGTGGAAAAGCATGGATTGTCGCCAGTCTGGCGGCCCGGCGCAGGCGCTGCGTGGATGGGCGCGGGCAGCCGGGGCTTATAGAAATAGCGGCGTGCAGCGTGCCGGTCTAGTGGCGCGCCACCCGTACCCGGTCAGGGCGGCGGCACGTCGAACACCAGGCAGGTGGTGGTGGCGTGCGCGTACAGCTTGCCGTCCGGCCCGACGATGCGGCCCTCGGCGGTGGCCAATTGCTTGCCGGAGTGGATCACGGTGCCGATGGCGCGCAGCGGCCCGGTGGCGTGCGAGGCGGCCCGCACGATGTTGATGCTCAGCTCCGCCGTGGTGTAGCCCTTGCCGGCCGGCATCGTGGTGTGCACCGCGCAGCCCACGGCCGAGTCGAGCATCGTGGCGTACCAGCCGCCGTGCACCGTGCCCATCGGGTTGTAGTGCTTGAGCTGCGGCTCACCCTGGAAAACCGCCTTGCCGGGCGCGACCTCGATCAGCGCGAAGTCCAGCGTTTCGGCCATGTGCGGGTAGGGCAGTTCGCCGGCCAGCATGGCATGCATGAGCTCCATGCCGGACTTGCCCGCCACCGCCTCGTGCGTGGCCAGGCCCGGCTTGCCGCCGCCGACCAGCATCCGCGTGCGCACCGCGGCGCTTTGCTCCATCCACTGCGTCAAGGTGTCTTTCGATTTCATGAAGCCCTCCAATCATTAATTTGCATATACAACAATTGCAGCTACAATTAAATTATGCACGATGACCCGACACCGCTTCAAGACCCGGCGCAACCCGACCTGCAAGCCCTGCTGAAAACGCAAGGCTGCACCCATTTGCTGCTGCGCCAGCTGATGCGGCGCGTGGCGCAGCTGTACGACCTGGAAATGGCCAAGGTCGGCCTGAAAACCACCCAGTATTCATTGCTGAGCCATGTGCAAAAGCTGGGGCCGCTGCGTCCGGGCGAGCTGGCCCGGAAAATGAAGTTCACCCCGTCCACGCTGACGCGCAACCTCAAGCCGCTGATCGATGCCGGCTGGGTGGCGCTGGCCGCCGGCAACGATGGCCGCAGCCGCACCGTCACCATCACGCCGGCCGGGCAGGCCAAGCGCGAGATCGCCCTGCGGCACTGGAAGGTGGCCCAGGCAGGCCTGAACGAGCGGCTAGGCGGCAGCCGCGTGCTGGCCTTGCACGGCCTGATGAATGACGCCCTCGAATGCCTGCGTCCTGTCGAAACAGAAACAGAAACCGAAACCGAAACCGAAACCGGAGCGGAGGATGAATGACGCCGGCGCGCCCGCCGTGAAAAACAGCGCTGTCTGGCTTGTCTTGCTGGCTGCCGGCGGCGTGTTCGCCCTGACGATGGGGGTGCGCCAGAGCATGGGCCTGTTTTTGTCGGCGCTCAACACCTCGACCGCGCTGGGCATCGGCAGCATCAGCCTGGCCTTTGCCTTTGGCCAGCTGTGGTGGGGACTGACCCAGCCGTTTGCCGGCGCCATCGCCGACCGCATCGGAACCGGCCGGGTGATTCTGGCGGGCCTGCTGCTGGTGGCGGTGGGCACCTTCATCACGCCGATGATGAGCAGCACCGCAGGGCTGATCTTTGCCATTGGCATTCTTGCCGCGGGCGGGGCCGGCATGGCGGGCCCCGCGGTGCTGATGGCCGCCAGCGCGCGCCTGGTGCCGCCGGCCAAGCGCGGCCTGGCCACCGGCATTGTGAACGCGGGCGGCTCGTTCGGCCAGTTCGCCATGGCGCCGATGGCCATCGGCCTGACGGCGGCCGTCGGCTGGGCCAGCGCCATGCAATGGCTGGGCGTATTGGTGCTGCTGGCGCTGCCGGCGGTGTGGGTGCTCAGGGGCAATTCGAACGCCCTTGCCGCGCAGGCCGCCTCTGCCTCGGGGGTAAAGGCGATGAGCGCCCGCCAGGCCATCGCCCAGGCGCTTGCCACGCCGGGCTACCGCTACCTGAGCCTGGGTTTCCTGGTCTGCGGATTTCACGTCGCGTTTCTGGCGACGCACCTGCCCGGCGTTGTTGCCGCCTGCGGTCTGCCCGCTGCCATCGGCGGCTGGGCACTGGCGATGATCGGCCTGTTCAACATCGTGGGCAGCCTGGCGATGGGCTGGGCCGTGGGGCGCTGGCGCATGAAGTCGCTGCTGGCGCTGCTTTACGCCACGCGCGGCCTGGCGGTGCTGGCCTTTTTGCTGGCGCCCAAGACGCCTGCCGTGCTGCTGGTATTCGCCGCCGTGATGGGCGTGACCTTTCTCTCGACGGTCCCGCCGACGGTGGGACTGGTCGCCAAGATGTTCGGCACGGCCAACATGGCGATGCTGTTCGGTATTGTCATGCTGGCGCACCAGGTGGGCGGTTTTCTGGGCGCCTACCTGGGCGGCTACGTGTTTCAGGCCACCGGCAGTTACGACCTGGTCTGGTACATCGACATCGCCCTGGCGGCGGGCGCGGCATTGGTGAACCTGCCGATTCGCGAAGCCCGGCTGCCGCGCGCGGCGCGAGCCGTCATCTAGAAGGGCTTGGGCGCGCAGCCGGGTTTTTTTTCAACCGCCCGACAGGTCGAATCCAGGCAGTCCACGCCATGCGGCGGTTTTTTGGGAGTACCAGATTGATGATGACAAGCACACCCTCCGTTCCACCCGGCCCCGCGCCGGCCCGCTACCTGGACGACCTGCAGGCCGGCGACCGCTTCAGCAGCGCCGAGCACGCGCTGGACGCGGCCCAGATCCAGGTCTTTGCCGCGCAGTTCGATCCCCAGCCTTTCCATCTGGACCCTGAGGCGGCCAAGGACACGCTGTTCGGCGGACTGGCGGCCAGCGGCTGGCACACGGCCGCCATCACCATGCGGCTGCTGGTGACGGGCGGCTTGCCGCTGGCGGGCGGCATCATCGGCGCCGGCGGCGAGATCAGCTGGCCCAGGCCGACCCGGCCGGGCGACCTGCTGCGCGTCGACAGCGAAGTGGTCAGCGTCACGCCTTCGCGTTCGCGGCCCGACCGCGGCATGGTGGTGGTGCGCAGCGAGACACGCAACCAGCATGGCGATGTGCTGCAGCAATCGACCTACAAGCTGGTGGTGCCGCGCAGGGCGCGGGCCTGAAACCGTTCGCTGGCAGGACAGGCTCAGGCGCTGGCTGGCGCTGCCTCGCTATGCCAGAATCCACCCACCTCAACCCGGCGGGACGTTTGCATGCTCATCAATTGCGTGGTTTACCAAAACGGCACCAAAGTGGCCGATATTCCCGTCGACCGGATCAGCGAATACATCTCCCGGCCCGATGCCTTTGTCTGGGTGGCCCTGCAGGACGCGACACCGCAGGAGCTGGACGAGATGCAGCATGAGTTCGGGCTGCATCCGCTGGCGGTCGAGGACGCGCACCACGGCCATCAGCGGCCCAAGATCGAGGAGTACGGCGCGTCGCTTTTCTCCGTGCTGCATCTGGTCGAGGCCGACGTGCAAGAGCCGGGCAAACTCAATGTCGGCGAGGTCAATGTGTTCACCGGCAGCAACTATGTGCTGTCGGTGCGCAACCGCAGCAAGAAAGGCTTTCTGGGGGTGCGGGAACGCTGCGAGCGCGAGCCCCAGCTGCTGCGAAACGGCTCGGGTTTCGTGCTCTACGCCCTGATGGATGCGGTGGTGGACCGCTACTTTCCCATCATCGACGACTTCGAGACCGAACTGGACACGATCGAGCAGGACATTTTCACCAAAGGCACGGCGCGCTCCAACATCGAGCGGCTGTATGAACTGAAGGGCCGGGTGGTGGTGCTCAAGCATGCGGTGGCCCCGCTGCTCGAAGCCGCGAGCAAACTGTACGGCGGCCGCGCGCCGCATCTGTGCGCCGGCGTGCAGGATTACTTTCGCGACGTGGTGGACCACCTGAGCCGCATCAATGCCCTGATCGACAACATGCGCGACACGATCGGCACCGCGATTCAGGTCAACCTGTCCATGGTCACGATCGAGGAAAGCGAAGTCACCAAGCGGCTGGCCGCCTGGGCCAGTATTTTTGCCGTGTGCACCGCATTTGCGGGGATCTGGGGCATGAACTTTGAAGCGATGCCCGAGCTGAAATGGCGCTACGGCTACCTGATGGCGCTGACCCTGATCGTGCTTGCCTGTTCGCTTTTGTACTGGCGCTTCCGGCGCGCGCGCTGGCTTTAGGCCGGCCCGGCCGGTTCGGGTGCCGGCAGCGCTGCCATCGCTCGAAATTTAAGGAAAATAGGCCTCTGGCGCACAGCCAGCCTGCGCAAGCTGCTATATAAAACAGAGCAGGTTCGCAAGCGCGGCATCAGGCGTCAGGCAGCTCAGTGGGTAGAGCGCTGTCCGCCGCGCCAGCACCGAAAAAATTCTTCCAGCAGCGGCACCACATTCAGGCAAAAAACACCGCCCAGCGCGGCGCTCAGGTAGCTGGCGGAAAGGGGCTCCGCTTTCAAACGCAGCTGCCAGTCGGCAGGCGCCGGGCCGAACAGGGCGGCCAGCTGGTCCGCATGCAGCGCGGCCAGCATCGCCAGGGCGGCCAAGGGGATGATTTCCATAAAGCTGTGCACCATCTGCTCTGCCGGCGTGATGACGCGCTTCGGACTGACAAAACGCAGCTCGAACCAGGTGGTGGCTTCATGCAGGAAAAAAAGCGCCGCCATCAGCACCAGGACCAGCGCGTTGATTTCGAGCAGCAGCGCGGCCAGGCTGGCCAGCCCCATCTGCGCGAACATGGCCAGGTGAAACGCCGATTCGCCAACCCCGGCCGTGCGTTCGATGGCTGTGCGGCGGTGGCACCACCAGTCGGCCAGGCCGGCCAGGCTCCACAGCGGAAGGGCGCCATACATCAATGCCGTGCGCAGGGCGTCGGCCATGCCACCGCCTCAGTGGCCTTGCTTCAGGATGCTGATCCTGCCGTCTGCTTCCAGGAATGCGCAGCGCATGTCCTGCATCTCGCAATCGGCCTCCCGCAGGGCCTGGCTGAAGTCGCGCATCGAGATGTGGTTGGCCTGCAGCTTGTCCATGAACACATCGCCGTTTCGCCCGACAAGCACCGGCTGCCCCTGCACCAGGTTTTCCAGCCTGTCGCTGCGGGACGTGGCATAGGCAATGCCCATGTTGATGATGATGAGGGTGCCGGCCAGCACCAGGCCGGCGGCCACCGAGTTGTCGCCGCCCGAAAGCGCCGACGACACGCTTTCGCTGAGCAGCATCACGACCAGCAGGTCGAAGGGGGTGAACTGGCCCACCGTGCGTTTGCCCGAAATCCGCACCATGACCAAAAGCGCGAAATAGACCACCGTGGCGCGAACAACCAGTTCCCACCAGGCCAGGTCCATGTCAAACATTGCCGGCTCGGACGCGGCGCACGATACGGGGCGTGGGCAATTCATCCGGCTCTTCGGCCGCGAGCGCCTGGGTTTCCTCGCGGTCGGGGTACTGATCGCGAAGGGCCAGCGCGCCGGCTGCCAGGCCAATGCCGAAAGCCGTGTACACCAAGGCCAGGGCGCCCGTGGACAAGCGGTGCTCGTAGCCGGGCGTGAAGCGGTGCGGCGTGAACCTGAAATCGGCAAGGCAGGCCACGGCACTGGTCGCCGCCGCGCCCAGGGCCACCCCCTGCAGCGTGCGCGTGGCCGGCTTGTCGCTGGCAAGGGCGGCATACGCCATGGCCCAGAAAGTTGCCGCGCCATGGTGCGTCAGGTAGCCTGCGCCCGTGTGGGCCAGGTCGGCACGGTTGCGGTGCAGTGCCTCGTCGCCCCAGTACCAGTGGCTGACCGCATTGATGGGGGCAGCCGCGCTGCCCGCTTGACGACGACCGGCAAGGGCCAGCATGGCGGTGGACAAGACGCTTGCCAGACTGCCGGCGAGCGCGCCCTGCGCAAGAATCAGTTTCCATTTTTTCACGGTCGTCCTCCTTAAAAGCGCTACTTTGCCGTGGCTGGCGCGGGTTGGCTGTAGGCCTCGGTCGATCGACAAGATAAGGCGCTGTCTTGCAAGCACAGGAGGCAAAGCAGGTATCGTGTCGAAATGAAAATTCTTGTCGCGGGCGCGTCCGGTTTCATCGGCAGCCACCTGGTGCGCGCCCTGATGGCACAGGGCCATCATGTGATCGGCGCAAGCCGTTCGCGCGACATGCGCACCGAGCTCTGGGCCTTTGTGCGGGTCGATTTCGCGGAGGTGCCCGAGCCGTCGTGGTGGGTGCCGCACCTTCAGGGCGTGGATGTGGTCATCAACGCGGTGGGTATTTTTCGCGAGACCGCCCAGCAGACCTTCGAGGCGCTGCACCACCGGGCACCGGCGGCGCTTTTCACGGCCTGCGCGGTGGCCGGCGTGCCGCTGGTGATTCAGGTCTCCGCCCTGGGCAGCGACAACCAGGCGGCCACGGCGTACCACCTGAGCAAGCGGGCGGCAGACGATGCGTTGCGCGCCCTGCCGGTCAACGCGGCCATCGTGCAGCCGTCGCTGGTTTATTCCCCCCAGGGCGCCAGCGCCCGGTTCTTCAACCAACTGGCCGTGCTGCCCGTGCAGGTGCTGCCGCAGGGGCCGGTGGTGCAGCCGGTGCACCTCGACGATGTGGTCCACGGCATCGTGGCGCTTTGCCAGTCGCCGCCCGCATCGTCCCTGACGATTGCTTTCGTCGGCCCGCAGCCGCTGGCGCTGCGCCAGTACCTGGCCGAGCTGCGGCAGGCGCTGGGCATGCCCCGGCCCGCTGCCGTGCTTGAGCTGCCGGGGCCGCTGTGCCTGTCGCTGGCTTCGATTGCAGGCCGGTTTCCGGGCAGCTTCGTCAACCGCGATGCGGTGAGCATGCTGCTGCGCGGCAATGTAGGCGACGCCGGCAATTTCACCCGGCTGCTGGGCCAGCCGCCCCGGCCGGTCGAGGCCTTCATCGCGCCCGATCTGGCGCCGGACCTGCGCCGACAGGCGATTTTGGGCTGGATGCTTCCGCTGATGAACCTGTCCGTCGCCCTGGTCTGGATCTGGACCGGCATCGTCTCCCTGGGGTTGTATCCGGTGGCCGACAGCCTGCAGCTGCTCAATGACTTCGGCCTGCATGGCGCGCTGGCGACGCTCGCCCTCTACACCGCCGCGCTGCTGGACCTGGCCCTTGGCGTGCTGACCTTGACGGCGCGCGGGCGGCTGCGCCGATGGGTGCTGGCCCTGCAGCTGGTGGTGATTGCCGCTTACACCGCCATGATCACCGTGCGCCTGCCGCAGTGGTGGCTGCATCCCTACGGTCCGATCTCCAAGAACCTGCCCATGGTGATGGTCATCGGACTTTTGCTGGCGCTGGAGCCTTCCCGACAGGAAAAGGCGGGCCGCTGATGGAATACCTGTTGTTCAAATGGATGCATGTGCTGTTTTCCACGGTGCTGTTCGGCACCGGCATCGGCTCGGCCTTTTACCTGCTGGTGGCCACCCTGAGCCGCGACCTGCGCTTCATCGCCGCCATCACCCGCTGGGTGGTGCGCGCGGACTGGCTGTTTACCGGAACCACCGCCGTGCTGCAGCCGGCCACCGGGCTGTGGCTTTTGCATCTGGCGCAAATCCCGCTGTCCACCCCGTGGGTCAGCTGGTCGCTTGTGCTGTATGCGCTGGCCATGGCCTGCTGGCTGCCGGTCGTCTGGCTGCAAATGCGCCTTCGCGACCTGGCGGCCGAGGCGCTGGCCGGCAACCAGGCGCTGCCGCCTGCCTACTGGCGCCATTTCGTGGCCTGGGTCGTGCTGGGCGTGCCAGCGCTGCTGGCATTTCTGGCAATTTTTTGGCTCATGGTCGCCAAGCCGAGCGGTCTTGCTGCATTGTGGTAGCCGTTGTTTGCCAAAGCCACTGCAGGCTCTTGGATGCCCCGGATGCAGGGCCAGGGAAAACCCGATGTCACGATTCTGTTACCCCTATTACAGCCTGCAGCGAGGGGCTTGCCCTGTTCTAGGGATTGCTGGGCCGCCGAGCAGCCAACATACTTTTGCCATGCATGTCCTCTCTTCAAACAGTACGAATCCTGAAAGCACGGGCTTTGAAGAGCTTTTTCGGCCGATTGCCTCCTGGCGGGTTCGGCCCTGCCAGGTGAACGGCATGGCGTTTGAAGGCCGGCTTGCGGAAATCCGGTTCTCGCTCTTACAAACCTTACAAATCTTGCAGCTTTTCAGTCGCACAACGCAAGAATGAGCAACAAACGTTTTTTGCGGCTGTCCGGCCAGCTGGGCGTGATTGTGGCCAGTGCCTGGCTCTTGTGCCTGGCTGCGCTGTGGAACGGCCAGCCTTTCTACTACCCCGATACCCGCACCTATGTGCGCGGCGCGGAAATGGGCGCCAGCCGGGTGCTCGGCCCCGCCGCCTTCGAGCCGTGGCTGGCGGAGCCGCAGAACACCGCGCCTGCGCCGGGCAGCGCCTCGCCAGCAGCGCCTTCAGAAGGCTCGAAAGCCACGTCGCTGTCCTCCATCGAGGAAAAGATCGTGCTGTCGGGGCGTTCGTTTTACTACGGCGTTTTGCTGTATGCGGGGGCTTTGACCGGAAAAATGTGGCTGTCGGTCGTACTGCAGGCTGTGATGGTGGCCTACGTGCTCTACGTGGTCATGGTGCGCCTGTGGTGCTTGCGCAGGCGCCACGTTGTCGGCATGGCGGCGGCGCTGAGCCTACTCACGCCGCTTGGCGCCTATACGGGGTTTTTGATGCCCGATGTCTTCGCGCCGCTGTGCATCCTGCTGACGGGCGTGCTGGCGCTTTATTGGCGTGAGCTTGCCTTGATGCACCGCTGGGGACTGGCGGGCGTCCTGCTTTTTGGCCTGACTGCCCATACCAGCCACCTGGCGGTCGCGGCCCTGCTGTTGATGCTGCTGCTGCTGGCCCGCCTGCTCAGCGCCCGCTGGCGCCGCCTGCCATGGATCGGCCTGGTGGCCGTGGCGGGCTGCATTGCCGCCGGGCTGGCGGCCGAGTGGGCTTTCAACAAGGCGGTCACCGTGGCGGTGGGCGCGCCGCCGCTGCGGCTGCCGCACCTGATGGGCCACCTGATCGACATGGGCCCGGGCACCGCTTACCTGAAAAAGCACTGTCCGCAGGCGGATTACGCCGCCTGCGCCTTTGTGAAGAACTACCCCACCTACTGGGAGGACTTCCTGTTTTCCACCAACCCCGGCAACGGCGCTTTCGCCCTGGCAGACGCCGCCACCAAGCGCCGGCTGTCCGCCGAGCAGTTCCGCTTCGCGGCCGATGTGCTGCGCGCGGACCCGGTCGGCGTGGTGGGCGGCATGGGCGCCGAGGTGCTGCACCAGCTGGTCAACTTCCGGGTGGACATCGCGCATTACAGCCAGGAAACGTTGGCCACGCAATATGAAGGGCGGCTGCCGCCCGAGATTTTTGCCGACATGCAGCGCAGCCGCGCCGCGCGGCTTTTTCCGCTGGACCGCTGGCTGACGGTCACCACCTACGCCACGGTGCTGGTGTCGCTGGCGCTGGCGGGGCTGTGGTGGCGCCGCCACCGGTCGGCACCAGAAGGTGCTGCAGAAGGGCAGGCAGCGCCGCGTCGCCAGCTGAGCCAGCTGAGCCAGCTGGCCTGGATTGTGATGGCCGGGGTGGTTGCCAATGCTGCGGTCTGCGCCATCCTGGCTTCATCGCTTGACCGGTTCCAGGCGCGGGTGATGTGGCTGCTGCCTTTTCTCGCCTTTTCCGTGCTCTCCATGGCGCGCCGCGCCCCGGCCGTCCATGCCGGCGCTGCCCTGAAAAATCCGGCCACTCCGCCCCCCGCTACCTCTTCACTACTAGGAACGACCCCATGATCAGCAATACCCTGTCCCGGTCCGGCCCGGAAACGCAAGCGAACTGGCGCGACTATCTGAAGATGGCGCGCCTGGACCACATGACCAAGCATATTTTCATCGTGCCGGGTCTGGTGCTGGCCTATGTGCTGCGCCACCCTTCGCTTGAAAATGCCTGGTGGTCCATCCTGCTCGGATTCGCCAGCGCCGTTCTTATCGCCTCGTCCAACTACATCATCAACGAATGGCTGGACCGCGAGTTCGACGCCTTCCACCCCGACAAGTCCAGCCGCCCGGCCGTCAACATGGTGATGACGCCTGGCCGGGTTTATTTCGCCTACGCCGTTTTCAGCGTGCTGGGCCTGGCACTGGCTTACGCGGTTGGATCGCTTTTCTTCGTCGTCAGCCTGCTGTTCTGGGTCTCGGGCGTGGTTTACAACGTCAAGCCGCTCCGTTCCAAGGACAAGGCCTACCTGGACGTGCTTTCCGAATCATTGAACAACCCGATCCGCATGATGCTGGGCTGGGCCATGATCGAGCATTCAACGGTGGCACCGGCTTCCTTGCTGCTGGCCTACTGGATGGGCGGCGCCTTTCTGATGGGCGCCAAGCGGCTGTCGGAATACCGCGAGATTGCCGCCGGCCCGGGCGTGGCGGTGCTGCACCGGTATCGCCGCTCGTTTCAGCACTACACCGAGGAGCGCCTGACGATTTCGTGCTTTGTGTATGCGCTGTTCGCGACGTTCCTGATGGGTGTGTTCCTGATCAAGTACCGCATCGAGTACCTGCTGGTCTTCCCCTTCATCATCTTGCTGTTTGCGCATTACCTGTCGCTGTCGATGCGAAGCGGCTCGGTCGCGCAAAAACCGGAAAAGCTGTTTCGCGAAAAGCGCCTGATGGGCATCAGCATCGCGACCGTGGTGGCGCTCGTCTTGATGAGCTTCGTGAATCTGCCGTTTCTTTATTCATTCAGCGAGCCTTATTTCATGACGATTGGCAGATGAGCCGGTTACTCAATCGAAACGCTGACTGGATTGCCCGCATCGATGGTTGTCAGGCGCTGCCGCAGATTTCCTTGGCCTGGGCGTATCACGCATGAACAGCGCTGAACCGCTGTCACGCGAGGCGGAAACCTTGTCCAGCTTGTCCAGCTTCTTCCACTGGCTTGAAAGGACAGTGGGCCTCTTCGGTTTCACCGAACTCGCGCTGGCGGCCCTCTTTGTACTGCTTGCCATCACCGTGCCGCATTGGGGAAGTCGGCAGTACGGGCGCATCGAGGCTTTTTTCGCGCCGCTGGCAAAAAGTGCCCGGCTGCAGATCCTTGCAGTCGGTTTGCTGGCCATCCTGGCCCGGGCGGCCATGCTTCCCTGGCTCGGAACGCCGTCGCCCGCCGTCCATGATGAGCAAAGCCTGCTGCTGCAGGCACAGACCTACATGGCCGGCCGCCTGGCCAACCCCATGCATCCGTTCTGGGAGCATTTCGAGAGCTTTCACATCAACCAAGTTCCCGCTTATGCGTCCATGTACTTCCCCGGACGAGGGGCGCCGCTGGCCGCTGGGCTTTTTCTTGCCGACAACCCGTGGGTCGGCGTGTGGCTGAGCTTCGTGCTCATGGCGATGGCTGCCGTGTGGATGCTGCAGGGCTGGGTGTCCCTGCCCATGGCGCTGCTCGGCGGCGTGCTCGTGGTGGTGCGGTTTGGCGTGTTCAGCTACTGGATCAACTCTTACTGGGGCGGCGCCTTCACCGCGCTGGGCGGCATGCTGGTCATCGGCGCGCTGCCGAGGATTTTGCAACAGCCCCGCTGGCGCCACGGCGCCCTGATGGGGCTGGGAATGCTGATTCTCATGACCACGCGGCCCTATGAAGGCGCGCTGCTTTGCCTGCCGGTGGCGGCGCTGCTTCTGGCACGCCTTTTCAGGCCGGCCGCCAAGGGCCAGCGGCTGGAGTTCGTCCGCATCGCGGCGCCCGCAGCCGTATTCGTCGGGGCGGGAATTGCGCTGCTGCTGGCGTATAACGCGGCGACCACCGGGCATATGGCCAAGACGCCCTACGATCTGAACCGCCAGACCTATGCCATCGCGCCAGCCTTCCTGTTCGCGCCGCCTGTCAAGTCCGAATTGCGGGGACCGGCCTATTTCCGTGATTTTTACAAGGCTGAAGCCACTTCCTATGAGCGCAGAGGCGCCACGAAGGAAAAAATACGCGCGGCGGTGGCCAAGGTGGCGCATTCCTGGAACTTTTATTTGGGGGCCACCTTCACGATCGCCTTCCTGGCCGGCCTCTGGGCAGCGAGGCGCCAGTATTTTCTGGCAGCGACGATCGGCATTTTTTATGCCGGCTACCTGCTGGAAACCTGGAACTTTCCGCACTACACGGCGCCGCTGTTTTCGGTGTTGCTGATTTTGATGATGCGTGGCTTCGAATGGCTGCGAACGTTTGAATGGCGCCAAAAGCCGGTCGGGCTGTTTCTGACCCGTGCCATGCCAACCGCCGCCGTCGCGATTTTGCTGCTCCCGGCGGTTTCACTCTGGGTTGGCAAGCCGCTGACCGAAGACAATGTGCAAAGCAAGGCGTGCTGCGTGCTGACCGATGGCAACCTGCGCACCAAGCTGGTGCACCAGCTCCAGGAGATTCCAGGGCGCGACCTTGTCCTGGTCAAGGAGGGGAAAAACAACCCGATTCATTTCGAGCTGGTCTACAACAATGCCGATATCGATCGTTCAGAGATCGTCTGGGCGCACCACCTGAGCCCGGAGCGCGCCCTGGCGCTGCGGCACTATTTTGCGGATCGCCGCGTGTGGGAGTTCGAATGGGAAGGCGACACGGTGCCCGGCTACCGGCTGACACTGCTCACGCCGCCCGTCGAGCCCAGGCATTGAACTTATAGTCGTTCACGCTGAAAGTGCGCGAGGCTGCGGTCCGAGGGAGCACGGGTTCGCGCCCTAGGGTTGAGGTGATCAATCAAGAATGCTGGCCGGGGCATGCCTGCGGCCGATGTGAATTTGGAAGAATGAAGCTATGTCCTTGGAGTGGAATGCAATTGACCTGGTGGTGTTTGATGTCGATGGAACGCTGTATGACCAGAAGCGGCTGAGGCTGGCCATGCTGGGCCTTTTGCTGGCGGCCAGCTGGCGCGCACGCAGCCTGGACACGCTGCGCACGCTGCGCACTTTTCGGCATGTGCGCGAGGCGCTCGGTGAGCAGCCGGACGCCGATTTCATGCGGCTCCAGTATGCGCAAACCGCCAGCCGGCACAACAAGACCGAGGACGAGGTGCGCCTCCTGACCACCGACTGGCTGGAGCAGCGGCCCTTGCCCTTGCTGGCCCGCTGCCGCTATCCCCATCTGGATGCGCTTTTTGCCGGGCTGCGGGCGGCGGGCAAGCAGATTGCGGTGTTTTCCGATTACCCGGCGCAGGGCAAGCTGGCCGCGCTCGGGCTGCAGGCCGAGCCCATCGTCTGCGCCACCGACGCGCGCATCGCCCGGCTCAAGCCCGACCCCAAGGGCCTGCTGGCCATTCTGCGCGAAACCGGCGTGCCTGCGCAGCGCGCACTCATGATCGGCGACCGGTTTGACCGCGATGCGCTTGCCGCCAGCCGGGCAGGGGTGCGCGCCTTGATCCGCGCCCGAAAGCCGCACCCCCAATTCGCGACCTTCCGTGCTTACGATGATGTGGTCTTCCAGCCGATGCTGCGCCTGTCTGGCGCAAGGGTGGCGGCTTGACGGTCGCGCGAATGCCGGGCCTGGCGCGCAAGGCGATTGGCTATCTCCTGGTCGGCGGACTGGCCGCGCTGGTGGACATTGGGCTGTTTCATGTGCTGGTGCGGCAGGCCAGCGGCGTGCTGCTGCCGGCCATTGCCAGCTTCATGGTGGCTGCCGTGGTGAACTACCTGCTGTCCTCGATCTGGGTCTACCAGCGGCAATGGCGCTCGCTGTCCCGCGCCGCCAAGTTTTTATTTTTTGCCCTGATCGGCCTGACCATCAACGCCGGCACGACATGGTGGTTTGCCCAGGCCTTGCCCATCGCGCCCACGCTGGCCAAGGTCGGTGGCGTCGGTGTTGCCTTCACTGCCAATTTCCTGATGAACACCTTCATTGTTTTTCGCGCCGAGGATTGAGCCGCCGCGGATGCCTGGCGGCTTATTGCCAGCGAAAAGCCAGCCCGGGTTTGCAAGGCGGGAATCAGGTTTTCAGTGGTTTTGCTACTGAATTAATAGCTATCAACCCAATAGCTGCGTGCGCCAGAGGTCTATTTCATGCATAAAAAGAGCCCATCCAATGGCCCCGCCGCTACGTTGCCACCGTGTAGTTCAGCGTCATCCGCCCGCCATCGGCCACCACGATTTCGCCGGTGATGTAGCTGGCGGCGTCGCTGGCCAGATAGGCCACGGTGTCGGCGATTTCAGACGGTTCGCCCAGGCGCTTCATGGGGGTGCGGCTCATGATCCGGGCCTTGGCGTCTTCGCTCGTCAGCACCGCCCTGGCGGCCAGTTCGGTGGCGATGGTGCCGGGCGCCACGGCATTGACGCGGATGCCCTTGTCGGCCAGCGCCAGCGCCATGACCCGCGTGAGCTGGTTGATGCCGCCCTTGCTCACGTTGTAGCTGGCGATGGTGGGAATGGCCAGCACGCCGTTCACCGAGCTCATGTTGACGATGCTGCCCTTGCCGGCCTGGGCCATCGCACGCGCCACGGCCTGGCCCACCAGGAAAGCGCCCTTGAGGTTGGTGCGCAAAACGGCGTCGAAGTCGGCTTCGGTGACATCGAGAAAGTCGGCCGCCCTGAAAATCCCGGCGTTGTTGACCAGCACGTCGATGCGGCCATGCGTTGCCAGCGTTCGGGCCACCAGCGCATCGACCTGGGCCTTGTCTCCCACATCGCAAGAGACGTACAGGCCGCCCAGTTCCGCAGCCAGTGCATGACCGCGCGCGTCGTCGACATCGGCGATCAAGACCTTCGCGTCTTCCCGCGCGAAGCGGCGCACGCAGGCCTCGCCAATGCCATGGGCGCCCCCGGTGACCAGGCAGACCCGGCCGGACAGCCCGAACGAGATCGGGGCTTGATTATTGGATGAAATCATGCTCATGCGCTTATGGTGCCTGCGTAAGCAGCTATAAAATCAATAGCGTTCTGCTTGACGGCGGCGGCTGGCGTTCCGGGTTTGTACAGCGCCGACCCGATGCCAAAACCGCTGGCGCCCGCCGCCCGGTAGGCGGCCATGCCGGTGGGCGCGACGCCGCCCACCGGCATCACCACCGCGCCCGCCGGCAGCACGGCCCGCAAGGCCCTCACCACGGCGGGCGTGATCATTTCGGCGGGGAACAGCTTCAGGCCGGTCGCGCCGGCCTCCAGTGCGGCAAACGCTTCGCTGGCGGTCATCACGCCGGGCAGGCAGACCAGCCCCAGGCGGATGGCTTCGCGCACCACGGCGGCATTGAAATTCGGCGACACGATCAGCTCGCCCCCGGCGGCATGCACCTCCCGGACAGCCTGGGCCGTCAGCACCGTTCCGGCGCCGATCAGGGCCTGCGGAAAGGCATTAGCCATGGCGGCGATGCTCTCCAGCGGCCGGGGCGAGTTCAGGGGAACCTCGATCAGCGTCCAGCCCGTGGCCACCAGCGCCTGGCCGACGGGCAGCGCTTCGGCCGGCTGCAGGCCGCGCAGGATGGCGACCAGCGGAACGGTCTTCAGGGCATTTGAAAATTTCTGCTGCGGGTTCATGGTGTTCATTCGAATCAATGCGTACGGGCTTGCCTACAGGCCGGGCAGGCTATCGGCAATGGCGCGCAGGCCCCGCCAGGTGGCGTTGTCGCCCAGCGGTTGCGCCGTCACCCCCAGCTGCGCCAGGGCTTGCCCATAGCGCTCGGTCAGCGCCTCGCTGCCCATGACCACGACGGTATCGCCACCCTGCAGGCGCTGGGACTTCAGCTCCTCGCCGATGACCAGGCCCGACAGGTAGCTGGGCAGGGCGTCGGTCTGGATGCGGTTGAACAAGGCCAGGGTGCGTGCGCTGAACGCGGTGTGCAGCAGGCCCGGGCCGTGCAGGGCGTAGGCCACGCCCTGGCCAAACGCCTCGGCATCGGGGGGCTGGCTGTCATTTTCGGGCAGCATGCGTGCCAGGATCGAGTGCTGGCGCAGCAGCGCATAAATTTCGCCCGTCATCCAGGTCGAAAAATCGGTGACGCGGCGCTCGGCCACGCGCACCCACTTGCTGTGCGTGCCGGGCAGCACCAGGCGGGCGTTGTCGAGCCCGAGCAATTGCAATGCGCCGAAGACCTGCGTTTCTTCCCCGCGAATCACATCGGGCACGCCGTGCTTTTCAATGCTCAGGCCTGGCACGATGGCAATGCGGCCGGGCTCCACCCACTCCAGCCGGTCGGCGATGTCGCCAAAGCCTGCCGGGCAGGGGCAGTAGGGCGCCTCGCGCCAGCCTTGCCTGCTGCCGGCCATGCCGGAAATCAGGCAGAGCGTGCCTGGCGCCATCCAGTCGCCGAAACATTCGGCGAACACGGCAGGGAACTCGCCTGCCGCCACGCTCAGGATGCCGCGCGGAAAGGCACGCTCGTCAAGCACGTTGCCATCCGGATCGATCAGCGCCGCGCGCAGCGACGAGGTGCCCCAGTCAACGGCGAGCAGGCGCGTCATGGCCACGGCCTCAATGGTTGTCGCGCGGCACGAACGCGCCGCGCTTGCCCACCAGGAAATCGAGGTCGGCGCCTTCGTCGGCCTGCAGCACATGGTCGATGTAGAGCTTCCAGTAGCCCGAGGACAGCGGCGGCTCGGGCGCCTTCCAGTCGGCCTGGCGCCGGGCCAGTTCCTCGTCGCTCACATCCAGGTGCAGGCGCCGGTTGGGCACGTCGAGCTCGATCATGTCGCCGTTTCGCACCAGCGCCAGCGGACCGCCGGCCGCGGCCTCGGGCGCGGTGTGCAGCACCACCGTGCCATAAGCGGTGCCGCTCATGCGGGCATCGCTGATGCGCACCATGTCGGTGATGCCCTTGCGCAGCACCTTGGGCGGCAGCGGCATGTTGCCCACCTCGGCCATGCCGGGGTAGCCCTTGGGGCCGCAGTTCTT
>JAQGLT010000120.1 GCA_028292745.1 Polaromonas sp.
GCGACTTTGGCCAGACGCGCCGGGTCGAGTTGACCGAGGCAGGCATCGGTCGGCGTGATCAGCCAGCCGTCTTCGAGCCGGGCGCTGATGTTGCCTGCCGTGCCGGTGGTGTATCCCCGTGCATGCAGGCTCGCGCCAGCTTGGCAGATCTCATCCCTTAGATTTGATTCCTGGGCAGATCCACTCACGCTGCTGCCCCATCAAGGTGTCGCAGGGCCTTGTCGAAAAAGTCTTCGCTGCCGAAATTGCCGGACTTGAGGACGACGGCCAGCGGCTCGATGTCGCCCAGCGACTGGGTCTCGGGAACCCCTGGGTCAATCTGATGGCCAATGCGCAGTGCCTTCAGGCCCAGCGCCTGCACCACAGCGCCAGAGGTCTCGCCACCGGCGACAACAAAGCGGCGTGTACCGCGCGTTCGCAACCCGGCTGCGATCTGACCCAGCGCGCCCTCAATGAGCGCACCGGCGCGAGCCGCACCGAGCTGTGATTGCACCCGACGAACCTCATCAAGGCTGCTGGTGGCATACACGAGCGTTGGCTCGTGCGCCTTGGTGAAATCAAGGACCGCCGCGACGACAGGTTCTCCGCACGCCAAGGCGAGCGGATCGAGGCGAAAAGCACGACGGCCCGAGCGCAACCAGGCCGCGACTTGACCGTTGGTGGCGCTGGATGCGCTGCCTGACAGCACCACGGCTGGGCCGCCGATTCGTGGCATCAGCGCGGCGTCGATGTCACGCAATTGCCCCATGCGGCGAAAGTTCGCTGGCAACCCCTGGGCGACGCCCGAACCACCCGTCACGAGCGGCGCATTGGCGCAGGCCTCGCCCAGCTTGAGCAGATCGGTGTCGGAAATGGCGTCGGCGATGGCAAGCCGAACCCCTTGATTGCGCAGCGTTGCGATGCGCTCAAGGACCGTGGCAGCGCCTTGGGCAACGTCGGACTGTGCGATCAGTCCGACCTTGGCGCGGCTTTGAGACTGCAATACCTGCACCAGGTTAGGTTCACGCATGGGTGTGAGCGGGTGGCTCTCCATGCCCGATTGGCTCAGCAGGCGGTCATGCACGAAGAGATGACCCTGATAAACCGTCCGTCCCGTGGCAGGGAACGCCGGACAGGCGATGGCGAAGTCAGTGTTTAGCGCCTCTTGAAGAGCTTCAGCCACAGGTCCGATATTGCCAACGGCCGTCGAGTCGAACGTGGAGCAGTACTTGAAAAAGAACTGGCTGCAGCCGCGGCTTTGTAGCCAGCGCAAGGCCTCCAGGCTGTCGCGGATCGCTTGGGTTACCGGAGCGGTTCGCGACTTCAGCGCGACAACGACAGCGTCCGCGTCGAGCGGCGCATCAAGCGCCTCTGACGGCACGCCGATCGTCAGGACCGTGCGCATGCCGCCACGCACCAAGATGTTGGCCAGGTCGGTGGCACCCGTGAAATCGTCGGCAATGCAACCCATCAACGGGTGGTGAAGTTTCATAGTCTGACTCAGTAAATTAATTAAGGGATCGTGATGTGAATAAATGGTAAATGCTTTCCTAAAAAAACACGAGTTAGGGGAAATACTGTGATGTATTGTGATTTTGTGTGAATAATAGCGAAAGCCCTGGGGTGCCGTATTGCCCTGGGTTTCGCCTCCACCACGCCCAGGCGCGGATTCGTTAAAGGACCATTGAATGAATTTCCAACTCCTGTTCGCCGATCAACCTGAACGCAAGGTGCGCTACACCTTGACAGGCGCCAAAGGCGGATTTGCGCGTACTCTGTTGGCCCAGACTCGCCTCATGCCACGGCTTGTCCCTGCCGCGCTGTGCGACCTTGATGTCCCAGGATTGCGGGCGCTGTGTGAAGAACTGGGATTTCCCAGCGCCAGCCTTTACGAGTGCCTCACTGCCGAAGAGGTCGCTAGCGCCCCGCCCGAAGGAACGCTTCTCGTCGCTGACGCCAGCCTGCTGCGCCATGTGCACCACGACATCCTCGTCGAGGCTACCGGCAACCCGAAGGTGGGTTACCGCGCCGCATGCGAAGCGATCGAGTCGGGCCGCCACGTGGCGATGGTGAGCAAAGAGGTCGATACCGTTGCCGGTGTGACGATGTCGCGCATGGCTGCTGCCAAGGGCGTTGTTTACACCACCGCGGATGGCGATCAGCCGGCAAACCTCATCGGATGGGTGAGCTGGGCGCGCACGTTGGGCCTGGAGATCATCGCGGCCGGCAAGTCTGGCGAGTACGACCTTGTGTTCGATCCACAAACGAGCATGGTGCGCCAACTCGATGAAAGCATTGCCGCGCCAGCCATGGTCGAACTGCTGATGCTCGGCGAGAACATTCCAGCAACTTTGGCCGCCCGTCGCATGGCGCTCAATGGTTTAAAGACAAACGCCACCGCCGATTACTGTGAGATGGCAGTCGTGGCCTCGAACACCGGGCTCGTAGCCGACGTAGAAGCGATGCATTACCCCGTCGCGCGCACCGCCGAGTTGGCCGACATCTATGCGTTGCGCGAAGACGGCGGGATCATTCATCGCCCAGGAGTGATCGATGTGTTCAACTTGCTCCGACTTCCGGGCGAGGCCAGCTTTGCGGGCGGCGTATTCCTGGTCGTTCGCACAGGCGACGCTGTCACGTGGCAGATGCTGGCGCACAAAGGCCACGTGGTGAGCCGCAACGGCCGCTATGCCTGCCTTTACCTGCCCTACCACTTCATGGGCGTGGAAACGCCGATTAGCCTGCTGAGCGCCGTGCTGCATGGACGCGCCTCCGGGAGCGATCGGCCATCCCAGCATGCCATCCTCGCCGGCCGCGCCATCGATACGATCCCCGCAGGAACCGTTTTGCGCATGGGCGGCCACCATCATGACGTGACTGGTGTCAAGCCGGTGCTTTTGGGCCGACCAGATGCGCCCGCTGGTGTGGCTCCGCTTTATCTGGCCGCGCACGCGCGAACAACACGCGACGTGCAAGCAGGCGAATTGATCCAGCTCGATGACATCACCGGCGACGATCCGGCACTGCGTGAAGCATGGCTGGCCGGGCTGCAGTAAACCAGACACATTCTCAAGTCAGGCTTGATACCATGAACGACATTACCGAGCATCCCTGTCGCGTTTCTGCTCCAGAGGAAAAGACGGCGCGCGCGGCAGCCTTGATCCCCGAGCAACGCCGTGAAATGATCGTGCGGCACTTGCGCAAGCATCGCATGCTGGGCGTGCATCAGCTCACGGAGTTGTTGGGCTGCTCGCACATGACCGTTCGGCGGGACGTCGCCGCCTTGGAGGAAAGCGGCCGGGTCTACGCGATCCCCGGGGGCGTTCGTATCGCCAGTCATCTGGTCAGCGAGCCGAGCCATCAGGCCAAGTCCAGCACCGAGCAGCCTCAAAAGCGTGGCATTGCAGCGCACGCTGCCCGGCTGCTCAAGCCGGGAATGACGATCTACCTCGATGCGGGAACCACCACCGCGTGTCTTATTCCCCATATCGTAGGGTTGCTTGACATGACCGTGGTTACCAACGACCTGCGCATCGTGCTGACACTGGCTGATTCGCCACAGGTCACGGTGGTGCATACCGGCGGAACGCTGGATCATTCAAACGGCTCGACCGTTGGACCGTTGGCTGCGGCAACCTTGCGACAACTGGTGGCCGACATCGCGTTTCTCTCCACCAGCTCGTGGGACCTCGAACGAGGTGTCACAACGCCGTCATCACCAAAAGTTGAAGTCAAACGTGCGGCCCTAGGCATAGCCTCGCTACGCGTGCTGCTCGCGACCAGCGCCAAATACGGTACGTACGGTACGTACCGCGTTGCCAGACTCGACGAGTTTGACCTGGTCGTGACCGACGACAGCATGTCCGAATCTGCAGCCCAGCGCGTGCGAGAAACCGGACTCGATCTGGCCATTGCGTCTGCCCAACCCGATGTTCTCGATGTTCAAGATGCGCCAGCATCAGTGGCCTGAGCGTGCGCGCAACGCGGACACAGGCATCTTGCACCCCCGATGCTTTCCTTGACTTGCTGCGCCAGTGGCGCACTCCTTTTTTTCAAACGCCGCAAATGCCTTTCGGCACAGCGGCCCTAACCCGAGGTTGATCCATGTCCCTTCACATCAAGATTTCTTTGCTGGCAGCCGCTGCCCTGTGCACCTTGCCTCTGAGCGGACACGCTCAGGAGGCGTGGCCCAGCAAACCCATCACGCTCGTCGTGACCTACCCCGCAGGCGGCGCGGCCGACATGCTCGCGCGGCTGGTCGCGCCCAGGATGTCGGCGACGTTGGGCCAGCCGGTGGTGATTGAAAATCGCGGTGGGGGCGCTGGCCAGATCGGCGCCGCTGTCGTAGCCCGCAGCAAGCCCGATGGCTACACCGTGATGGTCGACGGCGGTGGCTACGCCATTAACCCAGTTCTGTTTCCCAAGCTTCCCTATGACACGGCCAAGGCGTTCACGCCTATTGGCATCCTCGGCTTATTCCCTTTGGTATTGGTGGTGACGCCAAGCTACGGCGCGAAGTCCGTGACAGAACTCGTGCAGATGGCTCGCTCGACCCCTGGTAGCATTTCGTATGCTTCGCCGGGCACAGGCTCAACGCAGCATTTGGCTGCCGAGCAGTTTCTTCAGCAGGCTAAGGTCCAAATGGTGCACGTTCCTTACAAAGGCGGCAGCCCGGCGATGGCCGATGTAATGGGGGGCCATGTTCCCGTGTACGCTGCCAATATCGGCTCGTCGCTTTCCAACATGAAGGCGGGCAAGCTGCGCCCGCTGGCCGTCATGGCATCACGCCGATCGCCCTCGCTGCCCGAGGTCCCCACGCTTGCCGAAGCAGGCGTTGCCAATGCGGAGGCCTACGAATGGAACGGCATGTTTGTGCCCGCCGGCGTCCCGCCCGCGATTTCTGCCAAGTTGACCGAGGCGCTGAAAAGCGCGCTTGAGGCGCCGGAGGTCAAGGACAAGATCGCCAGCGTCGGTGGAGAGTCTTTTACCGGCGGCAGTGCGGAAGTGACGAGTTTCATCCAGCAGCAAGTACAGCGGATGGGCAAGGTCGTGCGTGAAGGCAATATTCGCCCGGAGTGAGCAGGCAGTCGCGCTAAACGGTTCTGTCGCGTTGCTGGCTGATGAACGTGTTTGGGGCAAGAACGCATGCCAGTTCCTCAGACGGGACGGATTTTTCCTGACAACGCGTAAAACTGCTCGGCAAAAGACAGTTCGCTGCAGCCTTGCAGCATGATCTGACCTTTGCGGATCATGTGCATGAGTTCGATGCCGGCTAGGACATTACTGGCGGATCGAAATGACTTGAAGTTGAGCATCGGTTTGGTGATACGTTTGACAGCGCGATGGTCCTGCTCCACGATATTGTTGAGGTATTTCACTTGTCGCACGATGACCGGTGTTTCGCCTCTAGCATTGATTTCATCCATAGCCGCTTTGTTGGCACCGCTCTTGTCCAGGGTGACTTTCTCGGGAGCACCGCTGGCGTTCACGGCTTTCTCAAAGAAGCGCAGGGCTGCGGCCTTGTCGCGCCGAGCCGTCAGCAAAAAGTCGACTGTCTTGCCTTCCTTGTCAACGGCGCGGTAGAGATATTTCCAGGCGCCCTTGACCTTGATATAGGTCTCGTCCATTCGCCAACTCACGCCTACAGGACGCTTGTGCCTGCGGAACACTTTTTCAAGCAAGGGCAGAAACCCGATTGCCCAGCGGTTGATCGAGGAATGGTCGACAAACACGCCGCGCTCTTGGCAATCATTTCCTCCAGGTGGCGATAGCTCAATGGATAGGCCGCGTACCAACGGATGCATACCAAAATGATGTCGATTGGAAAGCGCATTCCTTTGGTCGCCACCATCGCGTTTCAAACCTTTTCAGTCAAAGCGCTCAGCATAGACGATCAAGCTGCTTGACCGGCAACGCGACAAAACCCCAAAAAGAGAGAAGGCCTTAGGCCTTGGTGTTAGCTTAGGCCAGGGTGTTCCAGACCCTGAGAATAAGGCCGGCCTAGGACGACGGTACGGAATTAATAGAGTGCTTTGCGGTCGCGTTATGCAGTTTTGAAGGCAGTACTGAACTTTGGGGTTCACTCCTCATAGCCTCCGTCATCAAAGCACCACAAAACAAGGATACCTCTGCCGGAATCAGTCGCCCGGTGACACGATACACACCCAGTGGACCTGGTGACGAGCGCAATACAACGGGCAAGCGCTTCAGTTCACGAGCTATAGGTTGATCCAACACGCTTGCTCCTAAAAGGGCAAGCCGCAATCCATCCTTCAAAAACGCGTGCAATGCTTGAGGCGATGCGCACTCAATGGTGTCCTGGGGCAGGGGAAGGCCAGCGAACAGCCCCGCGAAGTGTGGGTATTGGGACGAGGTCCGGATGGGCGACACCCATGGATAGCGGGACAAATCTTGGGAGGTGATCTGCCGCTGCTGCACCAACGGATGCCCGCTTCCAGCAACCACCACCAGCGGCTCCTCCAAAAGCCGCTCATACTGCAGCCGCGGCTGCAGGAGCAAGGGATCGAAGCGGCCCACAACAAGGTCCAGTTCGCCGTCGAGTAAAGGGGGCAGCAGCACATCCAACGTGCCTTGACGCAATGAGATGGTGCTAGTTGGATGCTCATGCTTGTACCAGCGAATCGCTTCGATCAGTAGCCCAGGAATTGTGGGCAGTGCGCCGATGCGCAGTGGCGCCATCCGGTTGTTTGGGCCGCTCATTGCGCTTTTTACCATTTGTTCTTCAGCGCACACCATTTTCGCAAAGCGAAGAGCTTGGACCGCTTCAGGCAGCAAGCGCACGCCATGACGACTTCGCTCGAAGAGGGGGCGACCAAAGCGGGACTCCATTTCCAGCAAGAGCCGAGAAGCTGCCGGCTGAGACATCGCCATCTCATCTGCGGTGCGCCCCAGATTGCCCAGCTCCGCGAGCTTGACAAGAAAGTGCAAATGGCGCAGTTTGAGCTGATTAAAGCCGGAAGTAAGATCTTTTTTCATATCAAATTTGATATCTAACTGCTTTATCTTTGCATTGGACTTGATGCTTTGACAATCATAAACTGCAAAAAATGATCCGCGCAGCGTCACCGCGAACGCCAACCCAGACTTCAAACAGGAGACAGCCTTGCACCCCTTTTCCCTCCAACGTCGCCATGCCGTCGCCGCAGCAGGGCTTTTAGCAGCCATGCTGCCCCAGTGGGCCGCGGCGCAAGCCTATCCCACCAAACCGGTTCAAATGGTCGTGCCCTTTGCAGCCGGTGGCCCAGCTGACATCATGGCCCGCGCGCTAGCGTTAAAGCTCGCTGCAGCGCTCAAGCAGCCCATGCTCGTCATCAATCAGCCCGGTGCAGGCGGAGGCTTAGGCAGCAAGGCCGTTGCGCAGGCGCAGCCCGATGGCTATAACTTGCTGTTCACACTCGACTCCACACTCACGGCCAACCCGATTTTGTATGGCAGTAAGACCGGCTTCGACCCCGTAAATGACCTCAGGCCCATCACCACCGTAGTGGCATACGGCCAGACGCTGGTCGTTCACCCGTCCCTGAAAGTCACAAACTTTGCCCAGTTCCTTGAACTTGCCCGCAAGCAAGACCTTGCCTATGCCTCCGCTGGCAATGCCAGTCCTGGCAACTTGACAATGGAATTGCTGGCCGGTCTCATCAAGGCAAAGATGACGCACGTTCCCTACAGGGGGGCCGCACCGGCACTTAACGATCTGGTCGGCGGGCAAGTTAACGCAGGCTTCCTTGTCACCCCGGGTGTCGTTCCCTATGTGACGACTGACAAGTTGATTGCGCCGGTCACCTCCAGCACAAAGCGTTCGCCATTGCTGCCCCAGGTTCCAACCGTAAGCGAGGCGGGCTTTCCCGCCGCAACGCTGGAATTCAGCATGGTGCTCCTCGCTCCCGCTAAAACGCCAGAGGCAATCGTTCAGCGGCTGCAGAAGGAAACCCGCGACGCGCTGGCTTCGGAAGACATGCAAAGGCTGATGAAGAACAACGACTATGCGGTCGTCGCTGACACGCCCGAACAGGCCAAGGCCCGCCTGGCCAACACTTTCACTCGCATGTCCGAACTGATCACCACGCGCGGTATCAAGGCTGAATAGCCATACCAGGTCTTAACAGTGGCACAACGTCCCAATATCATCTTCATCGTGGCCGATGACCTCGGCTTTGCCGACCTAGGCTGCTACGGCGGCCGCGAGGCCGAGTTTGGCCCTGTCTCCCCGGTGCTCGACCGCCTGGCCGCCCAGGGCCTGAAGTTCACGCAAGGCTATGCCAACTCGCCTGTTTGCTCGCCCACTCGTTTTGCCATGATCACGGCCCGCTACCAGTATCGCTTGCGCGGCGGTGCCGACGAGCCCATCAACAGCCGCAGCAAGGGCAGTACCACCCTTGGGCTGCCTCCCGAATATCCGACACTGCCTTCGCTGCTTAAGGCCAGCGGCTACCGCACAGCGCTCATCGGCAAGTGGCACTTAGGCTACCCTCCGACTTTCGGTCCCCTAAAGTCAGGTTACGAAGAATTCTTCGGCCCGATGTCGGGCGGTGTCGACTATTTCACCCACTGCAGCAACAACGGCACGCATGACCTGTACTTTGGTGAGCAAGCGCACACCGAAGAGGGCTACCTGACGGATCTGTTGTCACAGCGCTCGGTGGACTACGTTAACCGCATGGCACAGCAAGACGCGCCTTTCCTGCTCAGCCTGCACTACACCGCTCCGCACTGGCCCTGGGAAACGCGTGACGATGAGGCCTTGGCCCAGGAAGTCAAGGACAACTTGTTTCACCTCCATGGCGGCAACATCCACACCTATCGGCGCATGATCCACCACATGGACGAGGGCATCGGTTGGCTGGTCGAGGCACTGCGCCAGAACGGGCAGCTCGACAACACGCTGATCGTGTTCACCAGCGACAACGGCGGCGAACGTTTCTCGGACAACTGGCCGCTGGTGGGGGGCAAGATGGACCTGACCGAAGGCGGCATTCGCGTGCCGTGGATTGCCCACTGGCCGGCAGTGATCGCGCCCGGCCGCAGCACGCCTCAGTCTTGCATGACGATGGACTGGTCGGCCACGATGCTGGAGATGGCCGGCGTGTCCGCTGCCCCCGGTTACCCGCTGGACGGCGTGTCAATGCTGCCAGTGCTGCAGACCGAGGGCCGCGAATTCGCCCGGCCATTGTACTGGCGCATGAATCACCGGGGGCAACGCGCCCTGCGCGAGGGCGACTGGAAGTATCTACGCGTGGACGGCCATGACTACTTGTTTAGTCTGCCGGCCGATGAGCGCGAGCGGGCCAATCTGGGCTCGCGCCAGCCCGAGCGGCTGGCGGCCATGCGCGAGCGCTGGGAAGCGTGGAACGCCACCGTGCCTGCGATTCCGCAAGATGCCACTACGAGCCTGGGTTACTCGTACAAGGACATGCCGCAGCGCTGATCCTCACTACTATTCGGGCAGCTGCACAGCCTGTTATTGTGCCCTTTATGCTTTCCTTGCAGCGCTTGCTTCCCTTCCTGAGGTGGCCTAGGCCCAGCCGTGAGCTTGTGCGCGGCGAAGCCCTGGCTGGTCTGGCCGTGGGCTTGATGGTCATTCCGCAAGGCGTCGCTTATGCCGCACTGGCGGGAATGCCACTGGTCACCGGCATCTATGCCTCCATGCTGCCCGCACTGCTGGCAGTGCTGTTCAGTGCTTCTGCCCGGTTGTCGGTCGGCCCGACAGCGCTCACCTGCCTGCTGGTGAGTGCCTCGCTCACCGGTCTTGCCGAGCCAGGCAGCGCGCGCTGGGTAGAGCTCGCCGTATGGCTGGCGCTGCTCTCGGGCCTGCTGCAGGTGCTGCTGGGCTTCATGCGCTTTGGCTGGCTGCTCAATATAGTCAATGCGCCCGTTTTGATGGCCTTCACCCAGGCGGCGGCCTTGCTCATCATTGCTTCTCAGCTGCGCAGCTTGCTGGGCATCGAGGTGCCTTGGCGGACACTGCTGGACTCGCCGGTGTTTGATTGGTCGTCGCTTGCCTTTGGACTGGGCAGTCTGACTCTTTTGATGCTTGCCCGGCGCTTCAAGCCCGCATACCCTTCGGTGCTGCTGGTCGTGCTTGTCAGCGCGGCCCTGTCTTATGTACTGGGGTTTGAGGCGCGAGGAGGGCAGGTCGTGGGCCCCCTGCCGCAAGGGCTGCCAGCCTTATACATTCCAGCGATGCTCGACCTGGACACGGCAAGCCGCCTGGTGCTGCCCACGCTCATCATCACCTTGGTGAGCTTTTTGGAGACGGCTTCGAGCGCCAAGGTGGACAACGAGCGCCAGGGTACGCGCTGGAATCAAAACCAGGACCTGATTGGCCAGGGTCTGGGTAAGCTTGCCTCGGGCCTAAGCGGGGCGTTTCCCACCAGCTCGTCGTTCTCCCGCTCGGCGCTTAACCTCTATGCCGGAGCCCGTACCGGTTGGGCAACGGTGTTTTCGGTGGGGGTGGTGCTCGCTGCGCTCTTGGTGTTCACCCCGGTGCTGCGCCATGTGCCGCAGGCAGTGCTCGCCGCAATTGTGCTGGTTGCCGTCCTCGGGCTGATCAAGCCGCGCGAGTTTGCCCGCTTGTGGCGCATTTCTCGTGCTGAGGCGGTAACGGCCGGGGCTACTTTTGCCATCACTCTTTTGGCCGCACCGCAGCTCTACTGGGGAGTGCTTGCCGGCGTCTTGATGGCGTTGATCCACTTCTTATACCAGCGGCTGCACCCGCGCATCATTGAAGTCGGCCTGCATGCCGACGGCAGCCTGCGCGACCGCCACCTGTGGAAGCTCGCGCCATTGGCTGAAGACACCTACGCGCTGCGCATGGACGCGGCGCTGGACTTTGCCGCAGCGGCCGAGTTCGAGCGCGCCATCGGGGAATACCTGGCCGTGCATCCGGATACCCGGCACGTCTGCCTGTTCGCCCAGCCCATCAACCGCATCGATGCGACCGGGATGGATGTCTTTCTCAAAATTGCCGGGCAGTTGCAGCTGCGCGGCATCACGCTTCATATCAGCGGCATGAAGCTGCCGGTCGAGCAGGCGCTGGTGCGGGCGGGCTGGCAGGCTGATGCGCCCGGACTGAAGCTGTACCGCACTGACAACGAAGCGCTGGCCGGGCTGCAGGGCAGGGGTTAGCCACGAGATAATGATCCAGGCAGCTTAGCGGTAGTTTGTTAAATCCGGAGGTAAAGATTGATCCCGTGACCGTCGTTCAACGCGCTGAGCAGCGCGGCGAGTTCGGCCGGCGGGGGCGCGCTGGCAAAGGCGGCCCAGCAGCGCGCGAGCCAGTACGCCGGGGTCAGCCAGGCGCGCACCGCGCGTAGCAGGCGCGGCCAGCGCGCCAGCGCCTTGACGGGGCCAGTTTTTTTTCCCCGCCTCGGGCGGCGCTTCGGGGATACCAGTGAGTTGCGTGGACGAGTCGTCCACGCGGGCTTGAGAGGCAGCGTGCCACCAGCAAAAAGCAAATGCGCAGCACTACCCAAGTCCAGTGGCGGCGGATCGCCCGGTCGCTTCTGACCAGAAGCAAGGCCCAGCCGAGCTCATCCTTCATTTGTTTGTAGCTTTGCTCGACCCAGTTGCGTAGGCCATAAAGCCGCACGATCTCGCCCAGCGGCGCCTGCTCGCGCGACAAGTTGGTGGTGAGATACCAGGTCGACAGGGCCGGCAACTCGCTCCGATCGGTCGTGGCACAAACGGCGCGTACCGGCTTATCCGGGCCATAGCCGAACAGGGTCAACTCGGCGGCCCACCAGCGCTCGGTGTGGCCGTCCCGAAAACGGCGAATCACTGGCTGCCAGGCAAGAAGCGGCAACGCCTCGGCCGCATCGGCAAACGAATGGTCCACCTCGGGCGGCGCCCGGCCGCGCCCAACAGCGCCGCGGCGCGCTTGTCCCTTGCGGCAGGCTGCGATCGAGCAGTGCCTTTTCCAAAGCCCTGTCGTCGCCATAAAAGCAGTC
>JAQGLT010000147.1 GCA_028292745.1 Polaromonas sp.
CCAGCGGCAGGCCCAGGTCCTTGGCCAGCAGTTCGGCGGCTTCCACATCGGAGCCCACGGGCTTCATCTTGTCGTCCATGAAGCCGTAGAACGGCGCGCCGAAGTCGATGCCCACGCGCAGCTTGCCTGCGGTCTTGATCTCGGCCAGGTCGGCCATGGCGGGCAGGCACAAGGCGGCGGCGCTGGCGGCCAGCAGGCTGCGGCGCAGGATGAGGGAATAGGTCATGGTGTTGTCTCCTGGGGGTTGTTGCATGGGAATCGGGAAGGACGGGAAGGACGAATCAAAATCCGTGAGAAAGAAAATCGCGCAGCTCGGCGGTCTGCGGGTTCTTGAGCATGTCGCCGGAGCCGGTCTCCCAGACCTTGCCCTCGTGCATGTAAATGAGGGTGTCGGCGACCCGCGCGGCAAATTCCATCTCGTGGGTCACCAGGACCATGGTCATTCCCCCTTCAGCCAGGGCCTCGATCACCCGCAGCACCTCGCCGGTGAGCTGGGGGTCCAGGGCCGAGGTCACCTCGTCGAAGAGCATCACCTCGGGCTCCATGGCCAGCGAGCGGGCAATCGCCACCCGCTGCTGCTGGCCACCCGACAACTGCTCGGGATAGGCCTGCGCCTTGTCGGCCAGGCCCACCTGCTCCAGCGTGCGGGTGGCGATCTTGCGCGCCTGGTCTGCCGGCATGTTCTTCACGGCCTTGGGTGCGAGGGTGACGTTCTGTTCCACCGTCAGATGCGGGAACAGGTTGTAGCTCTGGAACACAATGCCCACGTCCTGGCGCAGCTGGCGCAGGTTCACGTCGGGCGAATGCACCGCATGGCCGCAGACCTGGATGGTGCCGCTGTCGATGATCTCCAGCCGGTCGATGCATCGCAGCGCGGTGCTTTTGCCCGAACCGCTTTTGCCAATGATGGCCACCACCTGGCCTTTCGGGATGGCGAAGGACACGCCTTTGAGCACCTGGTTGCTGCCGAAGCGCTTGTGCACGTCCCTGAGTTCGACAACGGGGTTCACGATGGGGTTCATGGTGTCTTCTTGCTTCATGTTGCGTTCGCGGAAGGGGCTGCGGGACGGATGCCAAACTGCTGGCGCTGCTCCAGCTTGCGGCTCCAGACCGACAGCGGGTAGCAGATGGCGAAGTAGATGACAGCGATCAGCAGGTACACCAGGAAGGGCTGGAAGATGGAGTTGTTGATGAGCTGGCCCGCACGCACCAGTTCGATGAAACCCACGATGGATGCCAGTGAGGTGTTCTTCACGATCTGCACCATGAAACCCACCGTGGGGGGCGTGGCGATGCGCACCGCCTGCGGCAGCACCACCAGGCGCATGCGCTGGGCGCGCGACAGGGCTAGGCACTCGGCCGCCTCCCACTGGGTGCGCGGTACCGATTCGATGCAGCCGCGCCAGATTTCACCCAGGTAGGCGCTGACGTACACAATCATGGCGATGCTGGCGGCCACAATGCCGGGCAGTTCCAGACCCATGATGGACAGGCCGAAGTAGCACAGGAACAGCACCACCAGCAGCGGCGTGCCCTGGATCAGCTGTATCCATGCGATGGTGGCCCAGCGCAGGGCCCGGTTCGGGCTCACACGGCACAGGGCGATCAGCCCGCCGGCCAGGCCCCCGCCAACAAACGCGATCAGCGACAGCCCAATCGTCCACAGCGCACCGAACATCAGGTACTGCAGGTGGTAGGCGTTGAGTCCACCATCGATCACAGGCGCACCTCCGTGTGGTTAGTGCGGTTGGGGAAACACAGGTTCATCGCATGCCCCCTGAATCGCCCAGCTTGCGTTGGCGGGTGAACACGATCTGGCCGAGCAGCCACAGCCCCAGGCGCATCAGCAGCGACAAGGCGAGGTAGGCGACGGCCACCACAATGTAGGCCTCGAAAGGGCGGAAGGTTTCAGACTGCACCCGTGCGGCCGTAGCGGTAAGTTCTTCCACCGAGATCTGCGATGTGATGGACGAGGCCAGCATCAGCAGCACAAACTGGCTGGTCAGCGCGGGGTAGATCTTTTCCATCGCCGGGCGCAGCACCACATGCCAGTACACCTGCCGGCGCGTCAGGCCCAGGCACTCAGCCGCCTCGATCTGGCCCTTGTGGATGGAGTCCATGCCGGCCCGCATGATTTCGCAGGAATAGGCCGCCACATTGATGACCAGGGAAAACAGTGCAGCCGAGAACGGCGACACCTTCCAGCCCAGACTGGCCAGGCCAAAAAACACCAGGAACACCTGAACCAGCAATGGGGTGTTGCGCAGCACCTCCACATAGGCGCCGCAGGCCTTGGCCAGCCAGCGCTTGTCGCCGCGGCGGCCGATGGCCAGCAGGGTGCCGCCCACAAAACCGATGACGGTGGCCGGGAAGGACAGCAGAATGGTCATCCAGGCCCCTTCCAGGAACTGGCGCCAGTTGGCCAGCACGCTGGCGAAGTCGAAGTCGTAATTCATGGAGGCGGCGCTGGTGTGTCAGCGCGCGCAGGCGGGGCCGGGAATCCAGGGCGCCGCTTGCGCGCGACACCAAAAATGGGCGGGGATATCAAGCATGGTTTGTCTCCTGCGCGGTCGGTCTGTTTCGCCGCAACCTAGGGTTTATACTGATTCGATTTGATGCTTTCAAGCACCGTATGTGCAGTGATACTATCCGCATAACCCATCAAATGCCAGTATCAAAAATGATGCGTTTTGATTGTTTTTATGGCCCAACACCCTCGTATTCCCGATATTGCACGCTTGTCCGGCGTATCCACGGCCACGGTAGACCGGGTGCTGAACAAGCGCGCGGGTGTGCGCAGCGCCACGGTGCAGCGGGTCATGCAGGCCGCCACCAGCCTGGGTTACCTGCCTCAGGCCGAGGCGCACGCCCATGCAGCGCTGCAGTCCCAGCCCTTGCGCCTGATGGTGCTGATCCCCGAGGGCAGCAACCGCTTTCTGCAGATGCTGGGCGATGTCATCGGCTACGCCCAGGACCACTGGGCACCGTACAACGTGCGCTGCCAGGCCGCCTACATTGAAAGTTTCAACCCCGACGCGCTGGCACAGGCGCTGCTGCACCATGGCAAGCGCTGTGATGGCATTGCCTTCATGGCCCTGGAGCACCCGGTGGTGCGGGAGGCGGTGGCGCAACTGGCCGAGCAGGGCGTGCCGACGGTCACCCTGATTTCCGACCTGTCCAACTCGCGCCGGGTCGCCTACGTGGGCCTGGACAACCGGGCGGCGGGCCGAACGGCCGGCTACCTGGTTGGCCGCTTCATCGGTCCGGGCGCGCGCCCCGGCAAGGTGGCGCTGATTGCCGGCTCGCGTAGCTACAGCGCGCACGAGGAGCGCGAAGCCGGTTTCCTGCATGTGATCGAGGAGATGTTTCCGGCGCTGCAGGTGGTCGGCCTGCGCGAGGGCCAGGACGATGCGCAGAAAAACTACCAGCAGACGCGCACCCTGCTGGAGCAGTACCCCGACCTGGTGGGCATCTATAACATCGGCGGCGCGTCCGACGGCGTGGCTCGCGCGCTCAAGGAATGTGGGCGGGACCACAAAGTCGTGTTCATCGGCCACGGCCTGACGCCCGACACCCGCGCCCTGCTGATCGACGGCAGCATGGACGCCGTGATCACGCAAAGCCCCCAGACCGCCATGATGAGCTGCGTGCGCATGTTCACCAACCTGCGCGACAAGCGCGAGGTGATGAGCGGCGTCGATGCGGTGCGAAGCCAAGTGATTTTCAGGGAAAACCTGCCCTAGGCTGCTCGCAGTGCCATGCGATGCAGCCGTATCAGCTGGAAAAAGCACCAACCCAAAACCACTGCCAGCGCTACATACCCCGTGCGGTAACTTCCCGTCGCACTGGCCAGCCATGCAAACAGTGGCGGCACTGCAACAACGCCCAAAAACGTAATGGCCGAGGTTCCTCCAGTGGCCAGGCTCGCCAAGCCGGACGGGGCCTGGCGAGCCACCTCTGCCAAAAAAACCCCGTTCCAGCCGATCGCGGTGGCGCCAAGGACGGCCAGCAACGCCATTACCACCAGCCACGGAGTGCCCGCCGTCAACTGCGAGGTGGCGATGCAACAGGCGGCAGTGGCGGCTGCCAGCAGGGCCAACGTTCGGAGGGTGCCCAGGCGGCCGTCCGCCACATGACCCCATATCACTCGCCCTGCCATGCCAGCGAGCTGGCAGACCGACAGCGCCAGGCCGGCAGCCACCAGCCCGTATCCGAGTTCGGTGTGCAGGTAGATCACCGTGTAGGTCGTGACGGTGAGTTGCACGGCTGAAAAGAAGAGCGAGCAGACCGCGAGCGAGCGCAAACCCCGATCACCAGCCACCAGGCGAACCGGCTCGGCCAGCCGGTTCAGTGCAATCGCGGCGCCGGTATTGCGGTCTTTGTCAAGGCGCTGGCGCAGCGGCTGGGCCAGCGCCGCACAGCCCAGGCACGTTGCCGCAATACACAGGAGCCCCCCGCGCCAGCCCACCGCCAGCACCAGCGCGGGCGCGAATGCACCTGCCAGCATGCCGCCCAGGGGCACCCCCGTCTGCTTGAGGGAAAACATCAGCGACAACCGGTGAACGGGTGTGTTGCGGATCAGCAGGTGTGAACTGGCAGGTGTGATCGGCCCGTAACCGATGCCCATGATGACTGCGCCCCCCGCCATGGCCGCCGGCGAGCCCGTGCAGCACAGCGCAAGGCCGACCGCGCCGCAGATCAGCCCAAACTGGCTGATGCGCACAGGCCCCCAGCGGTCAACCACGGCACCGGCGGCCAGGCTCCCGAAAATCGCGCCCACATAGACCAGCCCGATGAACAGGCCGATCAGCGAAGCAGGCAAGCCGACTGCCACGCCCACCAGCGGTGCCACGGCAGGCAGTGTCAGCAGAGCCAGGGACGCAATCGCCTGGATAGCGAGGGTGACGGCCAGCTCCAGCCAGCCATTCGGGGACGTTGGGGATGGATCATTCATCCGGTTATTTTGCGGGCAAACTTGAGGCCTGGAAATTCCTGCGCCATGTTATGTCTCCAGCAAGGCAGGCGGGCGCCGCCGCGCTTCAGTAACCGCCGCTCTAGGTACTGCTGTGGCCCAAGCCGGCGCAGGTACGGCCTTCCGTTAGCCTCGCATGCACAAGGAATTGCTCACTCGAGGCAGGCGGGTGGTAAAGGAGCGCGTGCGCCGCCTGATGCAGCAGCACGGCCTCAATGGCCAGGACCCAAGCGCAAATTCGTGGTGACTACCGACAGCGGGCATCACTTGCCGGTGGCCCCAGACTTGGTGCAGCGTCGATTCAACCCGGATGCACCTAATCAAATCTGGACAGGGGACATCATTTACCTTGCAACCGATGAGGGCTTGGGTGTGTCTGGCCGGCGTCATAGACCTGCATAGCCGCCAATTGATAGGCTGGAGTATGCAGCCGCATATGCAGACCCGTCTGGTCAGGGACGCGCTGGCCATGGCGTGGTTTTGCCGGAGACCAGCGGCAGGTGTCATATTCCATAGCGACCGTGGTAGCCAGTATTGCAGTCATGAGTTTCAGGACTCGTTGAAAACCTGGGGTATGCGTTCGTCAATGAGCCGCAAAGAAAACTGCTGGGACAATTGGGACAATTCCCCCACGCAGAGTTTCTGAAGCCGCCTGAAAATGGCAAGTGTTCACGAGCGTAAATTCGGCACGCGGCGCGAGTGCATGGACGCTGTGCTGAACTGGATAGCCTTTTACAATCACTCAAGATTGCATTCCAGCGTGGGATACCTCAGTCCAATGCAGTTTGAACAACGCTGGTACGAGGCACAGTACAAAAAGGCCGCGTAATTGTCGGGTTAGGCACTGCACCATTCAGGGGCAAGTGATGCCCTACCGCTCCTACGTTTTGCATGTCTCCTCTGATTGCTCCAAAGCTACTGCCCGGTACATTTCGATGGATTACTACAATCTGCCGGCCTAGGCCGGCACGCCCTATCAACGTTCGGTTTATTTCGAGTTGGAACTGCGTCCGATGAAGTTTCGCGATGTTGAGCCGAATCCCCATCAACACATCATCCGTGCTGCCTGCAACGCAACCAGCAGCACCAACAAATGAATAGGCGGCGCCTGGCAATGTGCCTTTCTTCGACGGCCAGCCATGCTGGCCATCACATGCGGAAAATTTTGATCCATGATGAAAAAAGCGTTTTCAGCGACTGGCCTTGTTTATTCGACCGACACCGGAAGAATGTGCCCCGATTGCCGGCAGCCCGCCCTGTCCTGTGTCTGCAAACTGGCAAAGGCCGCGCCGAAATCCGATGGGGTGGCCCGTGTGTCGCGCAGCACAAAGGGCCGGGGCGGCAAGACCGTCACCCTGGTGACTGGCCTGGTGCTGGATGCGCAGGCCATCGTCCAGTTGGGCAAGCAGCTCAAGTCCGCTTGCGGCTCAGGCGGAACGGTGAAAGACGGCATCATTGAAGTGCAGGGCGATCACTGCGATCAGGTGATGCTGGCATTGGCCAGGCAAGGCATTGCCGCAAAGCGGGCTGGAGGCTGAAATGGGTCCCGAAGACCTTCAACTGCTGCTTGAGCGTGAAATGCCTTTTGGAAAATACCAGGGCAGGCTGATCGCCGACCTGCCCGGCAACTACCTGAACTGGTTTGCCCGCAAGGGCTTTCCCAAGGGCGAGTTGGGTCGCCTGCTGGCCTTGATGCACGAGATCGACCACAACGGGTTATCGTCCCTGCTCGATCCGCTGCGCAAGCGCTGAAGTCCGATGAATAAGCAGGGCAATCGCATCTAAATTGAATGAGGCAAAGAGCGAGCGAATCTGCCGAGCCAGGCAAGAGGCAAACTATGGGGCTTTCAAACAGCCAGCAGGCCCCCTTGCATGACAGACAAAGCCCATCTGAGCCTAATGGAGTACTTTGGCGAAGTGCCAGACCCGCGAATGCTGCGCACCCAACGCCATGAGTTGCTCGATATATTGGCAGTGGCGCTATGCGCCGTCATAGGCGGGGCCGACCACTGGACGGAGGTGGTCGAATTCGCCCAATCCAAACTGGCGTGGTTCAGCACATTCTTGAAGTTGCCCAACGGCATCGCCTCACACGACACGTTCGCCCGCGTGTTTCGCCTGATCGACACGCCAGCGTTGGAGAACGCCTGCCACCGCTGGCTGGCCAGCCTGGTCGGGCGCATCGAGGGTGTGGTGGCCATAGATGGCAAAAGTGTGCGCGGCTCACGCGATGGGAAAAAGCACCCACTGCATATCGTCAGCGCCTGGGCCAGCGAGCACAGCGTGCTGCTGGGGCAGGTCAGGACGGCGGACAAGTCCAATGAAATCACAGCCATCCCCGAGTTGCTCAGGCTGCTGAGCATTGAAGGGTGCATTGTCACTATTGATGCCATGGGCTGCCAAAAGAGTATTGCCAGGGACATCATGGCCAGCGGGGCTGACTACGTTCTGAGCCTTAAAAACAATCATCCGCACCTGTGCCTGAGTGTGGCGGCCTGGTTTGAACAAGGCCTGGCTGACGGCTCTGGCAAGCAGGCCTGCAGCTACCGCCTGGAGCCTGCGCAAAGCGGTCATGGGCGCATTGAGCAGCGCGAGCACTGGGTCACGACGCTGCCCGGCTATCTGCAAAGGGCCACCAAGGCTTGGGAGGGGCTGCAAACCATCGCGATGGTGCGCAGGCAGCGCCACATAGGCGGCAAGATCAGCAGCGAGGACAGCTACTACCTCAGCAGCCTGCCCATGAGCGCGGGCGCTGAGGCGATTGCCAAAGCCGCACGCAGCCACTGGGCGGTGGAAAACCAATTGCATTGGTCATTGGACGTGGGCTTCAGGGAAGATGCCTGCCAGGTGCGCAAAGACAATGCGCCAGCCAACTTTGCCTGCATCAGGCGCATGGCGCTGACTCAACTCAAGCAGGAGACGACAAAGAAGCTGGGCATCCAGGGCAAGCGCAGACGCGCGGGCTGGGATGTGGCTTATATGCAAACCGTGCTCAAAATGGACTCGATTTAGATGCGATTGCGCTGGATGAATAAGCGCTTTGCTAGCGTAAATATAGCAACTAGCGCAGCTGCCAATTGTGCCAGAGCCATTTTTGATCACTATTTCTAATGCGCTGGACTGCATCAGGGAAATACGTTGATTCCGCTCGTAGCCTCGGCGTCCGGGAAAGCATCGCCAGTTCCCACTGCCTGCGCCTAGCTGGCAGGCAAGCTTGCTACAGCACTTTGCTAAGAAACCGGCGTGTTCGCTCTTCACGTGGATGGTCAAAAATTGACGCAGGCGTTCCTTCCTCCACCACCAGGCCTTCATCAATGAACATGACGCGGTCTGCCACCTGACGCGCGAAACCCATTTCATGTGTCACCACGACCATAGTCATCCCTTCCTCGGCCAGTGCCTGCATGACCG
Source organism: Polaromonas sp. (assembly GCA_028292745.1). GTDB lineage: Bacteria > Pseudomonadota > Gammaproteobacteria > Burkholderiales > Burkholderiaceae_C > Polaromonas. Next base: position 8,384 of record JAQGLT010000147.1, read on the forward strand.
CCAGCACCTCGCCCACCATCTCGGGATCCAGCGCGGACGTAGGCTCGTCGAATAGCATGATGCGGGGCTGCATGGCAAGCGCCCGCGCAATGGCCACGCGTTGCTGCTGTCCGCCTGAGAGCTGGTTGGGATAGGCATTGATCTTGTCGAGCAAGCCCACTTTTTCCAGCAGTTCGCTGGCGCGCAACCGGGCCTGCGCTGTTGTGAGCCCACGCACCTTGGACGGTGCCAGCGTGATGTTTTCCAGCACGGTTTTGTGCGGAAACAGGTTGAAACGCTGAAACACCATGCCGATTTCAGAGCGCAGTGCGTCGACATCGGTCTTGGCCTCATGCACCGAAACGCCATGCACCAGCACTTGGCCGCCGGAGGCATCTTCCAGGCCGTTGAGGCAGCGCAGAAACGTGCTTTTACCCGAGCCCGACGGACCAATGACGCACACCACCTCGCTCGCCTTGATGGCGCAGTCAATGCCGCGCAGCACTGCCAGCTTGCCAAACTGCTTGGTCAGCCCCTTAACGCGAATCACCTCGTCCATAGCGGGCCTCCAGTCGTTTGACGCCATAGGCCAGGCCCAGCGTTAATACCCAGTACATGAGCGAAATCGTGAGATACGGCTCCCAGTAGCGCGAGTAGGCGCCCGCCACGGTACGTGCCGCATAAGCCAGCTCGGCCAGGCCGATGGCTGAAATCAGCGACGAGTCCTTGAGCAGTGAAATGGCGTTATTGCCCAGCGGCGGCAGCATGCGGCGAAAGGCTTGCGGCAGCACGATGTGGTACATGGTGCGCGGAAACGACATGCCCAAAGAGCGCGAGGCCTCGACTTGGCCGCGGTCAATCGACTGGATGCCGGCACGGAAAATTTCCGAGATGTAGGCCCCGGAGTTGAGCGTCAGCGCCACCACACCCGACAAAAAGGCGCCGTAGTTCTGCTTGAGGTTGCGGGCTGCCTCACCCGAAATCAGCAGACCGTCGGCTGGATTGACAAACAGCGGCAAAACCGCAAAGTGAATCAGCAAAATCTGCACAAACAGCGGCGTGCCCCGAAAAAAGCTGACGTACACGACGGAAGGCCAGCGCAGCAGGTATTTGCAGAGTTGTCTGGCAGGTGAATGGCGCGCTTCAGCCACGCGCGCCAGACCCACCGCCAAGCCCAGGCCGGTGCCTTGCACGATGCAGATCAGCGTGACGGCAATCGTCATTTGCAGGCCACGCCAGAACAGCGTGGCATATTCCGAAATGATGTCGGCGCGGAACCAGCCGAACCAGAGCGCTTGATCCATTACCGCTTGCGCTCAGTCATTACTGGGCGGGCAGGGCAGGGGCATCGGCCTGGAACCATTTTCTGTATATCTGGGCATAGCTGCCATCGGCCTTGACCGCGGCCAGGCCCGCATTGAGCTTGTCAAGCAAGGCCTTGTTGCCCTGCTTGACCACGATACCGAAAAACTCCTTGGGAAAGCTGGGGTCGCTGATGGTTTTCAGCTGCTTGTGTTCCTGCACCCGGAAGGCAATCACGCCGTTGTCGCCAATGGCCGCATCCAGGCCCGTGTTGACCAGCTCGGATATCACAACCGGTGTGCTTTCAAAACGGCGTATGTCAGGGTTGGTCTTGCCGAATTCACGCGAAGCGATATCGTCGCCCGTGCTGCCGTTGACAACGCCGATTTTTTTGCCCGCGAGGTCTTTTAGGCTTTTCACGCCGCTGTCCCTGGAGACAGCGATCAACTGTCGCGCTTCAAAATACGGAGCCGTGAAGTCATAGGACTGCTTGCGCTTGTCGTTGATGGTGACGCCGGAGATGACGAGATCGACATCCCCGTTGTTGAGTGCAGCAAAAATGCCCGACCAGGGGGTGTTGACAACCTTGATCTGCAGGCCGGCCTTCTGGGCGACAGCCTTGATGATGTCCACGTCGTAGCCCACAATTTCCTTGTTTGGATTTTCATAGGCGAACGGGCGATAGGTGGCGCTAGATGCAACAACCAGTTCTTTGTTTTGCGCTTGTGCGCTTGCAAGCGTCAACAAAAGAATACCGGCCGCAGCCGCAATTTTGGGCAGAAGATTCATGGTGGGATTCGAAAGTAAGGAGAAGATGCTTGGCGTCCTGTGGAACGGCGCCGAACGGGAACGCAATGTTAACGCGTGCATGGGTTAATGCCGCTTGGCGGCTTGAGGAACCCGGCAATTCGATCTTGCCAGCGCTGCCACGCCCTTATTCTTAATGGAGGCGTTACCGCTGCTTTAACGCAAAACTAACACTTGACCTGTATCAGGCATGTCGTTAATGATGCGATATGTATTGCACTGGCGACCCGGTCTGTGGTGCGCCCAGAGGGTGCCGAATCGACGGTATGCTGCATTGCCAAATTAAATGGCTAGCCCCCGCTGTTCATGGGCAGCGCAAACGGCAGACGTTAAGGGCAGTCCAACAACAAAAATAAAAGGAAATTATCTTGAATGAATGGACAGCAATCGCGTCGGGTCTCAGTATGTTGGTGGGGCTGATGCTTGGCGCGTGGGTTTCGGCCTGGCGTGCACAGCGTAAGGCCAGCGCCAAACTCAGCGTTCCGGAGCGCTGGCCGTTGCGTCCTCGAAGAATTGTCAATGGCAATGAAAAAGAGGTCTGGGCTTCGCTGTGTGCCAGCTTTCATGACCATGTCGTACTCGTCAAGGTTCCAGTGCTGCGCTACACACGCTTGCACGACATTGAGAAATTCAGTGTCAATGCGAAGGCCATGGCTCAGGCGCACGCTGAAAATGAACGATTGCAGGATCTGCTCGCGGGTCTCTACACTACTTTTACGGTCTGCACGGCCGACGGCAAAGTGATGGGCTGCGTAGATGTATCAGGCAGTACGCTGACAAAAGCCAATCGCGAATTAAAGGAGGCACTGCTTTTGGAGTGTGACATTGCCTATACCGTCGTGAGCGCCTTCAATATTCCAGACGCGAGTGACCTGCGCGCGTTGTTCCTGGGGGAAATTCTGATCGAACCCGAAGATCACCAGATCACCCGTGGTGGAGACAGTGACTTTCATGCCGAGCTGAGTTCGTTTACAAAACTGCAATCCAGCGGTGCCGGCAACTACGGGGCCGATTTCGTGTAGCAATACCACGACTGTTTTTAAAAAAGGTGGTTGTGCGGTCTAGGATTGGAAGCAGCCCATGGCTCACGCTTTGTGAGAGCCCAATCTGTGCAGATGGGCAAAAGCGCCATTTTTTGCCAGCAACTCCTTATGCGTTCCGGATTCGATAATTCTTCCGTTATCCATCATGATGATGCGATCGGCGTTCTGGATAGTCGACAGGCGATGCGCAATGACCAGCGATGTGCGGCCTGCGGTAAGACCCCTGATGGCTTCCTGAACTGCAATTTCCGACTCCGTGTCCAGCGCAGACGTGGCTTCGTCAAGCACCAGGATGGGCGCGTTCTTGTAAAGCGCACGGGCAATGGCAAGCCGCTGGCGCTGACCGCCTGAAAGCTGCATGGCATTGTGGCCAAGCATGGTATCGAGCCCATCGGGAAGTCCGGTCAGCAAAGCCGACAGGCTGGCTGCCGACAGACACTCTTTGACGCGATCCCGGTCAACAAACTGCCCGAGCGCCACGTTTTCAGCGATGCTGCTGTTGAGCATGACCACATGCTGGCTTACAAATGCGAATTGCGAACGTAACGATGCCAGATCCCACTCGCGAATTTCCTGACCGTCCAGCAGGATGCTTCCTGCGCTCATGTCAATGAATCTAGGAAGCAGGTTGACGAGCGTTGATTTTCCCGAACCGGAAGCGCCTACGATCGCAAGGGTTTCGCCCGCTGCAATGCGAAGGCTGAAGTCGCGCAAGGCAGGCGTCGCGTCGGCTTTGTAGGCGACAGAAACGCCAGAGAACTCAATATCCCCTACTGCCCGTTCTTTTGCAAAAGACCCTCCGCTTTCGCTGGGTGTCAAATCCATCAAGTCCAGGCCGCGCTCAAGAGCGGCCAGCCCACGCGTCACCGGAGTGGCTGCATCTGAAAGGCTTTTGATAGGGGCAATCAACAGCAGCATGGCGGTAACAAATGCGACGAAACCTCCAACCGTGGTCGTGTTTTCAGCGCTTTGCATCAACGCGATGGAAATCACAGCCGACAGCGCCATCGCGGCGAGTACCTGCGTGATGGCGCTCATTCCCGCGTAAGCGGCGGTCGATTTCATCGACAAACCCCGTAATGCATGGCTCAAATTGTCAAAACGCTTGGCCTGGCTGGTCTGGGCGCCGTGCAGGCGGACGTCCCGATAGGCCATTACGTTTTCTTCCACCACATAGGCTAGGCTGTCAGTCGCTGTCTGACTTTCCTTGGTCAAGCGGTAGAGCCGTTTTGAGAGCACTTGTATGACCAGTGCCACTGCGGGAAATAGGAAGCCGACAATCAGTGTCAACTTCCAGTTCAAATAAACCAGGTAGCCGATGAGTGCCACTAATGTGAGCACATCACGGGCAAGCCGCATGATCGCATTGATCAATAAAGACGAGCCATTGAAAACTTCATACACGATGGTGTTGGCGATGGCGCTGGAGCTCTGATCAGCAAACAGGGTCAACCTTGCATCCAGGAGTTTGCCAAACATCGCCTTGCGCAGTTGCAGCAACCCCTCGTTGGTAACTTTGGCCAACGCAAACTGCGCCAGAAATCCGGACAGGCCTCGGATGATAAACAGCAGCATCAGCGTCAGAGGCACCAGCCAGAGGTTAAGTGCATCTTGCTGGAAACCGCGGTCTAGCAGAGGCTTGAGCAAGGCCGGCACGAAGGGCTCGGTTGCAGAAGCCACAATGGTTGCGCCTATCGCCAGTGCCCATCCCGCCCGCGAACCGTTGAAATAAGGCCATACACGTAAAAGCCGACGCAGCAAAGTCGGCTTGACCGGGACGGCCGGGATGCTCTGTTCTGAAGCTTTATTCACATAACCTGCTTGTAGGGGGCGTGGAGGTGGCTTCGCCAGCAGTTTTGGTAAAGCCCAAGGCAAGCAGCAAGCCGATCAGGACGCAGAAAAAGTCACCAATTTGTGCATCGTAAATAGATGAGTTGAACATGCAGGCAATGACCAGCGCCAGCAGCGTGGACTGAGTTGCCCGTGCATACGGTGTTTCCATTTTTAGTGTATCCCGCAGCACTGAAATCAGCAGGGCAATGAAAAGAAGAATGCCTGGTATGCCAAGCTGCACACCCCACAAAAGATATTCCTGATGCGGATTCCCATTGGCATCAATGTTGATGTGCGCAGGATTTTGTTCGCGTTCAAGACGATTGAACTCATGGCTCCAACTGCCAACGCCTGACCCTGCCATAGGGTGCTGGCGAATGCTCTGCAGTGACCGCTGCCAGAACTGGAGCCGGATGCCTGAGGACGTTGTTTGTGCCACTTGATTCGAGTAACCCCGGACTTCAGTCGCCACTTCGGTCAACCTGTCCTGTACTTTGGCAGAACTGAAAAACAAACCTAGCGCCAGCAAGAACGGCAGTAAGATAACAATCGCCCTGTATTGCTTTGGCAATTCCCACATCATTCCAATGGACAGCAATGCGATTGCAACCAAGTGCCCACTGCGCCCGCTTAATACAAAGAAAACATTTGCAAGCGCTGCAACAACCAAAAAAATTGCTATCTTGTGACCGAACTTGCCAAATAGGCATGCTCTTAGGTGCCAGCAGATGGCTGCAAACACTGCGCTCATAATCCCTTGATCAAGATAGCTGGAGAATACGGAGTATTCTCCCAAAGCCATCCGGCTCGTTGCCCAGGGAACCGGAAATTGCGCAAATAGCAGCCACGAACTCGCCAATAGGAAGATTTGTGCAAACACAAAAGCGGCTAAACCAATGCGGGCTTCACGCCGGTCACGCACCAGGAGCACCAAGAGGATGATCATGATCAGCTTGCCATATTTGGCGAGCGATGTCAGTCCTTCAGCTTGGGGGGCTACAGTCCAGAAAAGGCTAGCTGCAAACGTAAACAAGCATAGAAGTACTGCGAGCGGCGTACACAATCCAGTCATTGCGTTTCGAGTAGCTTGAGCACGACGTGCGAACAAGAGCACACCCAAGCTGCATATCACCAGCAAAAGCTTGGAAATGCTGATGAGCACCATCGACAGTCCCACGGCAGCGGCGGCCATACAAACAACGGCGAGCCGGAAATTTATTGTTCTTTTTAACAAAATGAGTAGTGCTGGGCCATGGTGGTTTGGCAGCATTGTCGATGATTGACCTAGCGGTCAAGTGCTCTTCATTGAGCAACTGCTCTGCTATGCTTTATATCAGTTAGAAGTACAAGTTTCCAAATCCGGCAACAACACTTGAAGTGAGTCCCTTGCCAAATCTTTCCGTCATCATAATCACCAAAAATGAGGCCCATAACATCGAGGAATGCTTGCGCTCAGTCAGTTTTGCTGAGGAAATCATGGTTCTGGATTCCGGCAGCACCGACAACACTTTAGAGATTGCAGCTTCTCTAGGGGCAATAGTACAAACTAGTCCAGACTGGAAAGGGTTTGGGATTCAAAAGAATCGTGTCCTGGCCTTGGCGACTTCAGAATGGGTACTCTCAATTGATGCTGATGAACGCGTAACCCCGCAATTGCAGGCAGAAATTCGTGCAGTTCTTGAAAATCCCGCCTTTGACATTTATTCGTTTCCGCGACTTTCCAGCTATTGCGGGCAGTTCATTTACTACTCAGGTTGGTATCCTGACCGCGTAATACGTTTGTTTCGCCGACATTCAGCCCGGTTTTCTGATGACTTGGTTCATGAGCGAATCATGGCCTCCAGCGAAGTTGGGCGTTTAAAGGGCCAATTGCTCCACGAAAGCTTTAGGAACCTTGAGGCGGTCCTTGACAAGACCAACCGCTATTCCACGGCAGGTGCTTTGAGTTTGCTCAACAAAGGCAAAACGGGTTCACTTGGGAAGGCGTTAGGGCATGGCCTTTGGGCTTTTTTGAGAACCTATTTCTTGCGTCTTGGCTTCATGGATGGTCGTTTGGGCCTTGTTCTTGCAATTTCCAATGCCGAGGGAACTTATTACAGGTATTTGAAGCTCTGGTTGCTTCAACAATGTTCCGGCCAAAAGCCGCCGGCGTTATGAACATCAGTTTTATTGTCTTAACCTATAACCGTACAGATGCATTGCTTGCTGTTCTTCGTGCTCTGTCAACGCAGTGCGATGCACGGCATGAAATTCTCATTGCCGATGATGGTTCTTCCCCGGAGCAGGTCAAGACGCTGCTACAACACTGTCCGGTATTCAGTTGTCCTGTGCGCCATATTTGGCATCCAGATGTGGGATTTACCGCCGCACAGGCCCGCAATATGGCTGCAAGACTCGCCCAGGGCGATTACCTGATTTTTCTTGATGGAGACTGCATTCCTAACAAATCATTTGTAGCGCAACATACGCGTCTAGCGCAGCCAGGGTTCTTTGTTAACGGAAGCCGCATATTGTTAAGTACAAAACTTTCATGTCAGGTTATTAGCGGTGCCGTTGATCTGCAGAAATGTTCAGTTTTTTTCTGGCTGGGCGCACGCTTGCGAGGTGATGTCAACAAATTGTTGCACCTTCTCCCCTGGCCATCGTCGTTATTCAGGGTAAAACAGACCTTTCGCTGGCGAGGAATTCGAAGCTGCAATTTTGGCCTTTGGCGAAATGACTTTATAAGTGTCAATGGTTTTGATGAGAGCTTTCAAGGCTGGGGACACGAAGATGCCGACCTAGTGCTGAGACTTCACCATTTAGGTCTCCACAGAAAAAACGGCTTCATGGCGACTGAGGTTTTTCACCTTTGGCACCTCGAAAATAAACGTGATCGTGAATCCGTCAACAAACTTACGGTGACGAAGCGTATCAATACCAACCTGGTCATGGCAGAAAAAGGATTGCAGGAACTAGACACTGCGGTGTCCGTCAAAATCACTCAATTGCACTGAGGAAAAACTAATCAATTTATGAGTACTAAATTTTTGTTAAGTCGCCGCACAACGCTCGGTCTATTAATGGCTGGTGCGGCTGCTCCATCCATGCCAGCCTTTGCACAGTTTCGCGTTGAAGTATCAGGCGTTGGCATGACCCAAGTCCCCGTAGCAGTTGCACCCTTCAGGGGAGAGGCGCAATCACCCCAAAAAATTGGCAATATTGTCAAGGCTGACCTTGAGCGGAGCGGTATGTTTCGCGGCGTTGATACTGCGGGTCTTATTGCGGATGAAAATACCCGTCCCGATCTCGCTGGTTGGCGTCAGAAAGGGGCGGATGCGATCGTCACCGGAAGTGTTTCGGCCCTCGCTGATGGACGTTTTGATGTTCGTCTTCGTTTGTGGGATACCGTGCGTGCTCAGGACCTTGGTGGTCAAAGTTATACCGTTTCTAAATCCGATCTCCGCCTGTCAGCTCACCGAGTTTCAGATTTTGTCTATGAAAAGCTTACTGGCGAAAAAGGCATTTTTTCAACACGGATTGCATATGTGACCAAAAGTGGTCAGCGTTATACGCTCTGGGTAGCAGACTCCGATGGGGAAAGCGCACAGTCCGCGCTTGCCAGCCCCGAACCCATCATTTCCCCTGCTTGGTCTCCCAGTGGGGCTCAGCTGGCCTACGTTTCTTTTGAGTCACGTAAACCGGTTATCTATTCGCATGAAGTCGCGACAGGGAAACGGCGCCTGCTGGCAAATTTCAGAGGTTCCAACAGTGCCCCAGCCTGGTCCCCTGATGGTAATCAGCTTGTTGCAACGCTGAGTCAGTCCGGTGGTTCTCAAATTTTCTCCTTGGATTTGAACGGTGGTGATCCAAAACGGCTGACCCAATCTTCAAGCATCGATACTGAACCTGCTTTTTCCCCTGATGGTCGTTCCATTTATTTTGTTAGTGACCGGGGCGGCTCACCACAGATCTATCGCATGAGCCCTGGGGGTGGAAATGCAGATAGAGTTACCTTTACAGGAACTTACAACATATCGCCAGCAGTTAGTCCTGATGGGCGCTGGCTGGCTTACGTTTCCAGAGTCGGCGGAGGATTCAAACTTCATGTGATGGAGATTTCTAGTGGAGCAATTACGTCAATCACAGAGACTACTGCTGATGAAAGCCCGAGCTTTGCTCCAAACAGCCGATTGATTGTTTATGCCACCCAGCAGCAAGGCAGAGAAGCGCTGATGACTACTACGCTCGATGGCAAAATCAAGGCACGCTTATCCGGAGCTGGCGGCGACATTCGAGAGCCTGACTGGGGTCCGTTCCAGCGATAGACAGTAGGTAGGCAATAATTCAAACTCAGTTTTTAGCAGAGGTTATCAATGAAACGCATCCTTTTCTCCCTTATCTCGTCAATCGCTCTTTCAGCCGCATTAGTTGCGTGTGGTTCTAACGTCAAGCTCCAGGATCCACCTGTAGAGGATCGTTCATCGACCAGTAACCAATTAGGTAATACGGGTGGGGGCGCTGATAGCCGAGGCGTTGCGCCTGTGCAGATCGGCGCAAGTGATGGCCCTATGGCGGGTCCTGCTAACACTGCAAAAACGATTTATTTTGACTTTGATAGCTATGTTGTCAGACCCGAATTTCAAAGTGTGATCGAGGCTCATGCAAGATACCTTACTGCCAATACCGCTCGAAAAATGGCAATCGAAGGACATACCGATGAGCGTGGCGGGCGAGAGTACAACCTGGCGTTGGGACAAAAACGAGCTGAAGCAGTGCGCCGCGCATTAGGATTGCTTGGTGTTACAGATTCTCAAGTTGAAGCAGTTAGTTATGGCAAGGAAAAACCTGCTGCTTCGGGGTCAGATGAAGTGTCCATGTCTAAAAATCGTCGTGCTGAAATCAATTACCGCTAAGCAGATAGGCTGACCGTGAACAGATTTCGTGGCTTTTACGTATTGGCGTTGTGTGGACTGGCATTCAGTGCAAATGCTGCTTTGTTTGAAGATGACGAGGCACGCAGGGCAATACTGGATTTACGGCAGAAGGTTGACCTGTCACAGCAGCGGATGGTTGAAGAACTTAAAAAAATAAATAGTGAAAACACACAGCTTCGGCGCAGTTTGCTCGACTTCTCCAATCAGATTGATGCTTTGCGTAACGAAATGGCTGCTCTACGTGGGCAAAACGAACAGCTAACCAGAGGCCTTGCCGATATACAGCGCAATCAGAAAGACCTTACAGTGGGCGTTGAAGAACGTTTGCGGAAAGTAGAGCCGGGCAAAGTCACAGTGGATGGTCGGGAATTTGTAGCAGAAACGGCGGAAAAGCAGGAGTTTGATGCAGCATTGGCTATCCTTAGGAAAGGTGATTTTGCAACAGCTCAAGCCAGCTTCACTGGTTTCATAAAGCGGTATCCGATAAGTGGTTATAAATCCTCGGCTTTGTTTTGGCTAGCAAATGCCCAATATGCATTGCGCGATTACAAGTCTGCAATAACAAATTTTCGAACTTTAGCAACAACTGACCCCGAGCATCTCCGTGCTCCAGAAGCGCTATTGTCGCTGGCCAATTGCCAAGTAGAGCTAAAGGATATTAAGTCGGCCAGAAAAACCTTGGAGGATTTAATCAAGGCTTACCCTGAGGTGGAAGCTGCTTCTGTAGCTAAAGAGCGTTTGTTAAAGTTGAAATAGCTGAGCGATGTTCATTTCTTCTCTTCTACTTTCATTTCAGAAGGATGGCTTGGCAATGACTACACCAAAAGTTAGATGATATTTAATTTAGATAAGGTGACACCTGACCTGAACCGCCGCTTTGGAGGTCTTGCGCGTTTGTATGGTGCAGCAGGTGCAGAACGAATTCGGTGTGCGCATGTTGTGATTGTGGGGTTGGGTGGAGTAGGCTCATGGGCGGCTGAGGCATTTGCTCGTAGCGGTGTGTCTCGTATAACATTGATTGATTTCGACCATATTGCTGAATCTAATATCAACCGACAGGTGCACGCATTAGATTCCACCTTGGGACAAGCCAAAGTTCAGGCTATGCGGCAACGAATTATGCTTATTAATTCCGAGTGCCATGTGGAATGTATAGAGGCATTTGTGGATACGGAAAACTGGCCTCGCATTCTTTCACTGAATTCATACTTCGATCCCAAATCAGTGGCAGTGATTGATGCTTGCGATCAGGTAAAAGCCAAGATTGCCATGGCCACATGGGCGATCAAAAATAATGCCTTACTCATCAGTGTGGGTGCTGCGGGAGGAAAACGTCTTGCTCATCGAGTTGAGATTGACGATCTCTCAGCAGTAACCCATGACCCTTTGTTGGCTAAGATTCGCTATTCCTTGCGCAAAGAACACGGCGTTCCTCGTCTCGGAAAAATGCATCTGGCTTGCGTTTTCAGTCGTGAAGCAGTGCAGCAGCCTGCAGTCCAATGTGAAAAAAATTTGCAGCAATCATTCCCTGTGAGCTGGCAGCAAGATTCGACTCTCAATTGCCATGGCTATGGCTCAGTTGTTAGTGTTACGTCTACGTTTGGCATGTGCGCCGTCAGCTGGGTACTTAATAAAATTGCGGATTGATATAAAAACCTAATTAAGAACGCTATAATTTGAGGCTGTGCTGAGTAAGGCGGTACAGCCGAAATAAATATCGGGACGTTAGCTCAGTTGGTAGAGCAGCGGACTTTTAATCCGTTTGTCGTGGGTTCGACCCCCGCACGTCCCACCAATTTTTTTGGGTTCTTAGCTCAGCTGGTAGAGCAGCGGACTCTTAATCCGTAGGTCGCGAGTTCGAATCTCGCAGAACCCACCAGTAAAGCCTCATGGAATAACGAAAGCCTGCTACTAAACAAGTAGCAGGCTTTTTCGTTTGTATAAATGCAGCGTTGGTGTAACAGTTACATGACTCACACTGAATAATTTCGTTCTGCGGTGCGACTGCACAAAAAATGCAGCTTCTTTAGCTTCTACCGCATGTTGTGGCTTGGGTCTTAAAGCATAGCGTGCAACGCATCACCGGGATGCCGTGCAGCCTGTACGTGTTGCAGTCATCCTGCCAAGCATTCAATTTTTCTCGCGTGTCCTGCATTGCAACGAACTCGTGAACGCTGAGAAACTCATCGTGCAAGCGGCTGTTCAATGGCTCGATAAATGTAAGCAGCCAGCAAAGCTTGCTTTTACCCACAAGTTTTCTTGTTGACTCAATGAGTTAGCGATTTGCCTCTTGCCTTGCCAACGGATTTGGCGTTATTCCGTTGATCTGTAGAACGGGACACGCGCAGGCTGACATGACCAACTCACGAACTGTGGTGCAAGGGCAGGACATCGTGGCCGAGGAGCTCAGCTGGATAGACCGGGAGCTGCACGAGGGCGTTTTCCAGGATGCTCGCCTGCTCCGGCGGCTGCGGGTGTTGCTCGGACAATTCGCCCAGGCCCCGGGCCAGAGCATCGCGCTGGTCTGTCAGGACTGGGCCAATACCAAAGCGGCGTATCGCTTCCTGAGCAACGCGCGGGTCAGCGAAGCCGACATCCTCGCCGGGCATTTTGACGCTACGCGCGAGCGCATCGCCGCGACCCCCGAGGCGCCGGTATTGATGCTGCACGACACGACCGAGTTCTCCTGGCAGCGCGACAGCGCCCAAGCCGTCGGAGTGCTCGGCAAGACCAACTCTGGCCGGGATGTTGAGGGACGCATGCGCCAGCACACGGTATGCGGGCTGCTGATGCATTCGAGCATGGCGATCACATGCGAAGGCCTGCCGCTGGGACTGGCGGCGGTCAAATTCTGGAGCCGCTCGAAATTCAAGGGCACCGCTGCCCTCAAGCGCTCGATCAACCCGACACGTGTGCCCATCGAAGAAAAGGAAAGCATCTGCTGGCTGGACAACGTGCGTCAGGCCAGTGCGATGTTGGGCAGCCCGAGCAGTGCGTGCACATCGGTGACCGGGGTAGCGACATTTACGAGCTGTTTTGTGAAGCACGCAACGCCGGTTCGCATTTCATCTTTCGTACCTGCGCGGACCGGCTCGCTGGCGATGGCACGCATACAGTGGCCACGTACATGCGACAGGTTCGCTGTCGGGGGCTGGCATCGGCTCGAAGTGCGTGACAGTCAGGGTCACAGCCGCTCTGCGGTGCTTGAACTGAAATACTGTCGCGTGCGCTTGTTGCCACCACGGGGCCCAAGCAAAGGCGCTATCCCGCGCTCACGCTCACGGTGCTGCAGGCTGCCGAGCGAGAAGCCCCCAGCGATGTGGAGCCCATCGACTGGAAGATGATCACCGACTTGCCGGTACGCTCACGCGCTGAGGCCATCGAGAAGCTCGACTGGTATGCCATGCGCTGGAAAATCGAGACTTTTCACAAGATTTTGAAATCGGGCTGCCGCGCCGAGGACTCGCGCCTTCGCACCGCCCAGCGCCTGACCAACCTGATTGCGCTGTTGTGCATACTGGGCTGGCGCATTTTTTGGCTAACGATGATGAACCGTGCAGCGCCAGAGGCACCCGCCAGGCTGGCTTTTACACCCATCGAAGTCGAGTTGCTTGACAAGCTGAGGCCGGTCCCGCGCACAAAGGCCCATCATTCGAAGCCATCGATTGCGTCCTGTCTGATCCAACTCGCTCGACTCGGAGGCTACCTGGCTCGTGCCTCGGATCCACCGCCAGGCAATACCGTCATCTGGCGCGGCATGGCCCGGCTGACTGACATTGAACTGGGCTTTACGCTCGCG
>JAQGLT010000149.1 GCA_028292745.1 Polaromonas sp.
GGCATGGCCGCGGCGCTGGCCAGCCGCGCCGGCCGGCCGCGCCTGCTGCTGGCCGACATCAACCCGCGGGCGCTTGAATTCGCCCGCGCCAATGCCGCGCTGGCGGGCCTGGCGGACGTCGCCTTCGCGCACAGCGACCTGTACCAATCGCTTGAAGGCCGCTTCGACCTCATCGTGGCCAACCCGCCCTATCTGGTCGATGCCGGCGAGCGCACCTATCGGCACGGCGGCGGCGCGCTGGGCAGCGCCCTGTCGGTGCGCATCGTGAAGGAGGGCCTGGCGCGCCTGGCGCCCGGCGGGCGGCTGCTGCTCTACACCGGCGCGCCGATCGTCGAGGGCCACGACTCTTTCGGCCACGAAGTCGCCCAGTGGCTGGCGCAGGCCGGCTGCCCCTTCAGCTACCGCGAGATCGACCCCGATGTGTTCGGCGAGGAACTCGACTCGCCCGCGTATGCGCAGGCCGAGCGGATTGCCGCCGTGGCGCTGGTGGCGCGCCCACCGCTTCAGCCCGCGCCATGAGATTTCTGGGCATCGGCGAAGACAACGACCTGGGCGCCCTGTACCACGGCCTGGCGGCGCAGGGCCATGAGGTCAGGGTGTTTGTCGCGCACGAGGCATCGCGGGACGTGTACGGCGGCATGCTGGACTTCACCGCCGACTGGCAGGCCGAACTGGGCTGGCTGCGCGCGGCCGGTGACGCGGGCGTGGCGCTGTTCGAGTCGGCCGTCCGGGGCCCGGCCCAGGACGCGCTGCGCCGGGACGGTTTCCAGGTGATCGGCGGCAGCGCCTATGGCGACCGGCTGGAAGCCGACCGCGAATTCGGCCAGCAGGTGCTGCGCGGCTTCGGCCTGCCCACGGCCGCCACTCATGGCTTTACCAGCTATGCGGCGGCCATCGACTTTTTGCAGCGGCGCGGCGGGCGCTATGTGCTCAAGTTCAACGGCGCCGACAGCCCGCGCACCCGCAACTACATCGGCGAGATGGCCGATGCGGCCGACATGCTGGCCCTGCTGGCGATGTACCAGTCGCACCACACCGCCGCCGAGCCGCCCGACTTCGTGCTGATGCAGCACCTGCAGGGCGTGGAGGTCGGCGTGGGCGCCTATTTCAACGGCCAGGAATTTTTGGCACCGGCCTGCATCGACTTCGAGCACAAGCGCTTTTTTCCGGGCGAGCTGGGCGAGCTGACCGGCGAGATGGGCACCCTCGTGAGCTACCGGGGCAGCGAAAAGCTGTTCCACGCCTCGCTGGGCCGGGTCGCGCCCCTGCTGCGGGACGGCGGCTACTGCGGCTACATCAACCTGAACATGATCGCCAACGAGGACGGCCTGTGGCCGCTGGAGTTCACCAGCCGCTTCGGCTACCCGGGATTCGCGATCTGCGAGGCGCTGCACCGGGAAGGCTGGGCCGACATCTTTCGCCGCATGCTGCGCCGGGACGGCCTGCAGATCGCCACGCAGCCCGGCTTTGCGGCCGGCGTGGTGCTGACCGTGCCGCCGTTTCCCTATTCGCAGGGCTACGCCGAGCTGTCCAAGGGCGAGCCGATCTGCTTTCGCCCGGGCATGGCGGCCGCCGACCGCGCCGCCCTGCACTTTGCCGAAGTGGCCCGCCTAGGCGAGCACCTGGTCACCAGCGGAACCTGCGGCTATGTGGGCGTGGCCACCGGCGTGGGCGCCAGCGTGGAGGCCGCCAGCGCGCAGGCCTACCGGGTCGCGCGCCAGGTGGTGGTGCCCAACCTGCGCTACCGCACCGACATCGGCGAGCGCGTGCACCGGCATGACCTGGCCCGGCTGTCCGCGCTGGGCTGGCTCTGACCCGACGGCGTTGTTTTTCGCGCCTCTTGCAAAGCCGCTTTCCTGCGGCTAAGCCGCGCCCCGCGAATGGCAGGAAATGCAACGACACGGGCGGTAGGAAGACTCCCACGCCCACTGGGGCAGCGAACCTATAACCCGGCCGTGGCCCGCGGCCCAGACTGAACGCATTTTCAACTTTCGTCAAAATCAATGTTTGTTGCCGCCCACGAATGGACTTCGGCCCGCGAACCGGCTGCCCGCGCGGCGCTGCCCAGCAACCTAGCCCAGGCGCCGCAGCCAGACAGGACGCGCCAGCTCTACGGCCGGCTGGCCGCCGGCGCCGTTGACCAAGCGGCCCGCGCCGACGCCGACGCCTTTCTTCGCCTGGCACTGAGCCGGGCGCAAGCCGAAGACTGCGACCTGCCGGAGTCGCCGCAGGACCTGGCGGCCTGGATGCACCACTCGGCCCAGCTGGCCTGCGCCAAATACCGCGCCTACCTGCAAGAGCGCAAGGCCGGCGCGCCGCGCCGCTATTTTCAGAACCGTGCCCATGCCCTGTACTTCCTGCGCGCCGTCGCGCCCACCAAGCTGGTCGATGGCGCCTGGCTGTCGGGCCTGCTGGCGCACTGGCAGAACCCGCGTTTTGCCGATCTCATCACCACCTATGCCGAGGAACTCGGCGAAGGCCGGGCCGACAAGAACCATGTGGTGCTCTACCGCAAGCTGCTGGCCGCGCATGGCCTGGGCCAGGCGGGCGACCTGCCCGACGACTTTTATACCCAGGGCGCGCTGCAGCTGGCGCTGGGGCTGAACGCCACTGATTTCCTGCCGGAAGTCATCGGCTTCAACCTGGGCTATGAACAGCTGCCGCTGCACCTCTTGATCACCGCCTACGAGCTCAACGAGCTGGGCATCGACCCCTACTATTTCACGCTGCACATCACCGTGGACAACGCCGACAACGGCCATGCCCAGCGGGCGGTGCAGGCGGTGCAGGACGCCCTGCCCCGCCTGGGCGGCAGCGCCGGTTTCTGGCGCCGGGTGCGCAACGGCAGCAAGCTGAGCAATGCCGGCACCGGCACCACGCAGGTCATCGCCGGCTTTGACCTCGACTGCGAAGTCACGGCCATTTTTGCCCGCAAAAGCGCCAGCGGACTGGGCGCCCACTCGGACTACTGCCGCGTGGCGGGCCGCAGCGTGAATGACTGGCTGGCCCAGCCGGACCATATTCCCGGCTTTCTGGCGGCGCTGCAGCAGGCGGGGTGGATCAAGCGTGGCGCCCCGGCGCAGGAAAGCCGGTTCTGGAAGCTGCTGCAGGGCGAGAAGGCCGAGATGTTCGGCGTTTTCAATCCCTACGAGCTGCAGCTGATCCATGACTGGCTGCGCGGCGATGCCAGTGCCGACGGCCAGGCCTACGACGCGCCCGCCTTGCTGGCCGGCCAGCGCCAGGCCACCTACCGGGCGCGGGCGCGGCTGTCGCAGCAGCAGGCGGGCAGCCTGAACGTTTTCGATGCGTCGCAGGACGAGGTGCTCGACCCCGACCTGCAGACGCTGCAGGCGGAGCTGGCGGCCACGGGCGACCGGACGCAAAAAATGCAGCTGCTGATCCAGGCCATGTCGCCCTGGAACCACTGGACGCCGGCGGGCCTGTACGCCACCCGGCAGTTCCTGCGCATGGGTGCCTAGCGCGAAACCACGCTGGTCGGCGGCGGGCGTTCGACCCCTGCTGGCCTCCAGCCCACCAGGGAAAGCCAGGAAAATCGCGCAATTTTTGATCAAAACGGGCTCCAGCGCAGGCAGCGCCTGCGCAAGCAGCTATGAATTCAGTAGCGCCAAGGCTGCCCGTCTTGGCTATTGCCGACCAAGCAAATAACCCAGGCCGCTTCAGGCGCGACAGCAGTACGGGCAGGGGCGCCTTTCGCGTGCGCCGCGCCGCGGCGCCAAAAGTTTTATGCAAGGCCTGCCCGCTTTTCGCGGAACGCCCGGCGTTGCCCTTTAGCATGGGGCCCATTTACCTACACAGGAGTTAATGATGGGCATGCTGGACTGGACGGAAAAAGGCGGCGACGTGCTGCAGCAAGGCGGCGTGATCGGGCCCGATGAACGGCTGCCCTGGCCGCAAACCACGGTGATGGGGATGCAGCATGTCATTGCGATGTTCGGCGCGACCGTGCTGGCGCCCTTGCTGATGGGGTTCGATCCCAACATTGCGGTGCTGATGAGCGGCGTCGGCACGCTGATTTTCTTTGCCGTCACCGGCGGCAGGGTGCCCAGCTACCTGGGGTCGAGCTTTGCATTCATTGGCGTGGTGATTGCCGCCACCGGCTATGCGGGCAAGGGGCCGAATGCGAACATCGCCGTGGCGCTGGGCGGCATCGTCGCCTGCGGCGCGGCGTATGTGGCCGTTGGCGCCATCGTGCAGGCGGTGGGCACGCGCTGGATCGAGCGCTTCATGCCGCCGGTGGTGACAGGCGCGGTGGTCGCCGTGATCGGCTTGAACCTGGCCGGCATCCCCATCAAGAACATGGCCGCCAGCAACTTTGACGCCTGGATGCAGGTGCTCACCTTCGTCACCGTGGCGCTGGTGGCGGTGCTGGCGCGCGGCATGCTGCAGCGCCTGCTGATCCTGATCGGCCTGGTCATTGCCTCGCTGGTCTATGCGCTGCTGACCAACGGCCTGGGCCTGGGCAAGCCGATCGACCTGTCCACCGTGGCGAACGCGGCCTGGTTCGGCATGCCGGGCTTTACCGCCCCGGCCTTCAGCGCCAACGCCCTGCTGCTGATCGTGCCGGTGGTGGTCATTCTGGTGGCGGAGAACCTGGGCCACATCAAGGCCGTGACGGCCATGACCGGCAAGAACCTGGATGCCTACATGGGCCGGGCCTTCATCGGCGACGGCATTGCCACGATGGTGTCCGGCAGCGCCGGCGGCACCGGCGTGACCACCTATGCCGAGAACATCGGCGTGATGGCGGCCACGCGCATCTACTCGACCGCCGTGTTCCTGGTGGCCGGCCTGATCGCCATCGCGCTGGGGTTCAGCCCCAAGTTTGGCGCGCTGATCCAGGCGATCCCGCTGCCGGTCATGGGCGGCGTGAGCATCGTGGTGTTCGGGCTGATCGCGGTTGCCGGCGCAAAAATCTGGGTCGACAACCGGGTGGATTTCTCGGACAACAAGAACCTGCTGGTCGCCGCCATCACCCTGATTCTGGGCACCGGCGACTTCACCCTGAAATTCGGCCAGTTCGCGCTCGGCGGCATCGGCACCGCCACCTTTGGCGCGATCTTGCTGTACGCGCTGCTCAACCGCAAGCCGGCCCGCCCAGCGCGGTGACTACTGCGGGCAGGACTGGACCTGTTGCGCCTGGACCAGCGCTGCCTGGGCAGCGGCCAGCTGGCGCTCCAGTTCAGCGCGGGCGCAAATCTCCTGCTTCAAGGCCTGGTTGACCTGTTCCAGATCGTCGGCCGAGCTTTGAATCCGCGCTTCGAGCGCATCGGTTTTATGCAGCGCCTCGGCGATCTCGCCGGTCTGCATCTCCTCCGGCACTTCCTGCTTGAGCACCGCGTTGATCACGCACAGCTCTGCCGCAGACTGCTCGACCGTTTCCTGAATCGATTCGTTCTGGTCGAGCACGCGTTCCAATGGGGTGGGCGCTTGCGCAACGAAGGTTGGGTCTAGTGGCATGGTCAGGACGGTAGGGTAGGCGGACATGCCAAAGCGTAGCAGAGCCACGAAAAAAGTAGGTTTTGTAAGGATTTAGCCTGCAATTGGCCGCAAACCAGGGCTTTAGTGCTGAAACGCGCTGAATTTGCTCAAGGCGCTTTTTTGGGGGCTGCGGGGCGTTTGGCGGCCGCCGGTTCCGAGCCAAAAAGCTGCCCGATGGCCGCGCCGATGCGCGCGCCCAGCGCCGTGCCAATGCCCGGCAGCACGGCCGTGCCCACGGCGGCGCCCGCGATCGCGCTGGCCGGCACCGAGACCTTGATCTGGTTCACCGGGCCGGTGATCTTGAGCGGCACGCCGACCACGCCATCGATCAGGTCGACCGCGAACTCGGCGTCGATCTGCCGGTTGGCCAGGCGCGCCTTGCCCGAGGCGCTGAACGCGCCCGACTGGGTCTTGAGCCCGCTGTAGGTCACGACCATGCCCTGCGGCGTGTTTTGCGTGTCGAGCCGCCCGGTGATGCCGTCCAGCGGCGTTTCCCCCGCATGGTCCCGGCCCAGGCTGCGGATCGCCTTGTCCAGGTCGAAGCGCCGCAGCGTGGAGCGGCCCATGGTGAATGCCGTGGTGGTGTGCAGCGACTGGGCCAGTTCGGCCAGGCTGTCGCCGCGCCCGGAAAGGCTGGTCTCGCCCGACGCCTTGCCGCTGATGATGGAGTTGCGGTTAAAGGCCTGCAGCGCGCTGGCCACTTCCACATTGCGCGGCTGGAGCTTGCCGCTCAGCCGCAGTTCCCCCTTGTCAGCGGCCTGCAGCTGCACCTGCCCATGGGCCGTGCCGCCGCCGACGCTGGCCTGCGCTTCCCAGCGGTCTTCCTGCCCCTGGCGGGTCAGCGTCAGGTTGGTGGCGGAAGCCGCATGCGGGAGGCGGAGCCGGGCGGTGCGCGGCCGCCAGCCGGCATCAAAGTCCGCCTCGCCGTCATACACGACGCGGGTTCCGCGCCGCGTGATCCAGGTCACCTCATGAAAATCGATGCGCGCCAGCGGTACCGCATCCACCGTGAATTTGCCCGCCTTGTTGTCGGGCGCATCGGCCTGCGGGCGGCCCAGCCCGCGCAGCGACAGCTGGGGCACGACCGCGCCCTGCACCTCGACCCAGTCCAGCTTCAGGCGGCGTTGCCAGAGCGCCGCCGTGTTGACGTGGGCAGTGAGCTTTTTCACCTCGATGGGCTGGGGCTGCCCGGTCGCCGCGTTTTCCACCTCGACCCGGGGCGAGGGCAGCAGCTGCCAGTGCAAGGCGCCGATGGTGACCGGAACGCCCAGCGCGGCCTGCAGTTCGCCGGCGGCGCGCTGGGCCAGTTCCTCGTCCGAGGGAATCAGGCTGAGCAGCACCCCTGCCGCCACGGCCAGCACGCCGATGAAAATGCCCAGGCCGAGCAGCCACTTGCGCGCGCGGGTCATGGGCGCAGCGGGGGTGAGGGAGGAGGTAGCGACAGCGCCATACGCGGCAGGATAAACCGGCCGCGCTTGCGGGGTACACGACAAATTGCCCATCGGCTGTAGGTTGCGACCTTATAGTGAGCGCTTTATCGCCCGGAGCCCTGCCATGCGCGTTTGGAAGCAACCCATCTCCGTCGAGCTGCTGACGGCCTCGACGGCCGGCACGGCGGTCAGCCACCTCGGCATTGAATTCCTGGAAGTGGGCGACGATTTCATTCGTGCCCGCGTGCCGGTGGATGCGCGCACCATCCAGCCCTACGGCCTGCTGCACGGCGGCGTGGCGGTCGTGCTGGCCGAAACGCTGGGCTCCTGCGGCGCGGCCCATGCGCTGCCGGCCGGCCACCGCGCGGTCGGCCTGGACATCAACGCCAATCATCTCAAGGGCACGACCCGCGGCTGGGTGAGCGGCATCACGCGCCCGGTTCACATCGGCCGCAGCACCCAGGTCTGGCAGATCGAGCTGACCAACGAGGCCGGCGAGCTGACCTGCGTGTCGCGCCTCACCATGGCGGTACTGCAGCCGAAAGAAGCGTCGAATTAAGCATCAAATCAACCTCTAGCGCAATGCAGTCATGCGCTGGCAGCTATTAAATCGATAGTAATGGACTTTTTGAAAAGTTCATTTGTCAACAAAGGCACTTTATGCCCGGCGCCCAGGCTCTGCTTTTGCCATCGGCCGCGACGCGCCCCGTCTTTAAACGTTTTTATTATTTGAAACCTACTAAACAGTTGTTCTGGAAATAAAGCACGGCCGTCACAATCCGGCTTTTTACCTCTGGGCAGCCCGCCCGGCCACTGCCCGCCATGAATTTCCAGCAATTGCGCTCCGTGCGTGAAACCGTGCGATGCAACTTCAACCTCACCGACGTGGCCCATGCGCTGCACACGTCCCAGCCGGGCGTGAGCCGCCAGATCCGCGAGCTGGAGGAGGAGCTGGGCATCGAGCTGTTCGTGCGCGCCGGCAAGCGGCTGACCGGGCTGACCGAGCCGGGCGCGCATGTGCTGCCCATCGTCGAGCGGCTGCTGCTCGAATCGAGCAACCTGAAAAAAGCCGGCCAGGAGTACGTGGCGCAGCAAAACGGCCTGCTGTCGATTGCCGCGACCCATTCGCAGGCCAGGTACGCGCTGCCTGAGGCGGTGCAGGCGTTTCGCGCCCGGTTTCCCAACGTCAAGCTGCACCTGCACCAGGGCTCGCCCCGGCAGGTCGCCGACATGCTGCTGTCGGGCGAGGTCGATGTGGGCATCGCCACCGAGGCGCTCGGCGACTACCCCGACCTGGTCGCCCTGCCCTGCTACCGCTGGACCCATTCGGTGATCGTGCCGCCCGGCCATGCGCTGCTGGACATGCCGCTGACGCTGCAGAGCCTGGCGCAGTTCGCGCTGATCACCTACGACACCGGCTTCACCGGCCGCACCCACATCGATGACGCTTTCATCCAGCACCACCTCGCGCCCAACATCGTGCTGACGGCCATGGATGCGGACGTGATCAAGACCTACGTGGCGCTGGGCATGGGTGTGGGCATTGTGGCGTCGATCGCCTACGAAGCCGAGCGCGACACGGCGCTGCGGGCGCTGGACGCGGGCGCGCTGTTCGGCATCAACCTGACCAAGCTGGCGGTGCGGCGCGGCAGCTACCTGCGCAGCTACGTGTATGCGTTCATCGAATCGTTCGCGCCGACGCTGAGCCGCGCGGTGATCGAGAGCACCCTGAGCGACGCGCCGGGCGGGGCGAATGACGCGATCTAGAGCACTTGCACCCTGGCGGGCAACAGCCAGGCCGGGGTGCCTTTTTGCTCCTGAATTAATAGCTGATTAGGCAAACGGTGCGTGCTCTGCAGCCGGTTTTGATCATAAATCTCGTCACGGCCAACCCCCACTATTTCGCAGGGATGAAAATTTCAGTTCAGCGCGGTATCCAACAGCATCATGACGACAAAGCCCAGCATCAGACCGGTGGTGGCGAAGGTTTCATGCCCTTTTCGATGCGATTCGGGGATGATCTCATGGCTGATCACGAAGAGCATGGCGCCGGCCGCCGCTGCCAGGCCCCAGGGCAGGAGGCCTGCGGAAAAGCCGATGACCATGGCGCCAGCGACGGACGCCAGCGGTTCCACAAGGCCGGACAAGGCTCCGAGGCCGGCCGACAAGCCGCGCCCATAACCGACGCTGCGCAGCGCCAGCGCCACCACCATGCCCTCGGGCACATCCTGAATGGCAATGCCTGTTGCCAGGGCAGCGGCTCCCGTCGGGTCTGACCCTGCAAAAGCCACCCCGATGGCCAGTCCCTCCGGAAGGTTGTGCAGGCAGATCGCAAACACAAAAAGCCATACCCGTTTGATGGCTTTGGCCTGCGGTCCTTCGAGACCCTTCACAAAATGTTCATGGGGCACTGCTCGATCGATTAACACCAGCAGCCCTGCTCCCAGCAGAATCCCAATGCCGACAATACCTCCCGCGCCCCATGCGCTCGCCCCCTGCGCCTTGGCTGAGGCAAGAGCGGGAATGACCAGCGAAAAGGAACTGGCCGCAAGCATGACGCCGGCGCCAAAGCCGAGCATGGCGTCGTATGCCTTCTGGGAGAACTGTTGCGACAGCAGCACGGGCAACGTGCCGAGCGCTGTTGCCAAGGCAGCCATCAATCCCCCGAGCAACGCACCGCTCATGCGCGGATCGCTGAGCGCCACCTGAAGATAGAAAGCGTTCACCGATGCGGCGATGCCGGCACACACGATCCCCAATCCAATGCGCCGCCGCCAACGGCGCACCGCCGCACCCATAGAGGGCTGGGCACGAGCGTGAGCAATCGGGTGGTTCATAGGTTCATAAGTAAAGCCAAAACAAAGTCATTGCAATCACGGGAAATGCCGACCAGACAAAGCTTGCCCCAGCCGTGGCACCGGCGCTCCCTGCCAGCGAGTTTCAGCCGACCCGAAGTCCCGTCGACTCCACGCCGTGAATGCAGACCGCCTCATCCTCGTCGCCGGTGCCCCCGCTTGCACCGACTGCGCCGACGATGGCGCCGTCTGCCGACTTGATGAGCACAGCACCAGCTTGAGGCAAAAATTTACCCTGTGAGGTGGCCGCAAGCGAAACAAAAAAGTTCGGGTTGCCAGCAGCCCGCTCGCCGAGTTGGCGACTGGACACCCCCATGGCCACTGCGCCCCATGCCTTTGCCGCAGCGATATCGATGCGGAACATGCTGGCGCCATCAGCACGCTGCGAGGCCTTGACGTGTCCTGCTTCATCCAGCACGACGACTGCCATCGGCCGGTAGCCCAATTCCTGGGCACGGGTCAAGGCAGCGGAAATGATTGCGTTGGCGATGTCAAGCGTCAGTAAGGTCATGGCAACTGCTTTATAAAACGGGTTTGCTGGTGAGAGATGAGCGTCGCCAATCTCGGCGACAGGTGGTTGCACAGGAGGCATTTCACCCCCGTCCTATTCGATCTTGGCGCCGGAGTCCCGCACCGCTTTGCCCAGTTGCACGTGGTCCGAGCGGATCTTTTCAGCAAACACTTCCTTGGTGCCCCCCAGCGTGATGCCGCCCTCTTTTTGAATGCGATCGATGACTTCTTCAGAGGCCAATGCCTCATTCGCGGCGGCATTGATTTTCTGGATTACCGTTGCGGGCGTTTTGGCGGGCACAAAGAAACCGTACCAGGTCCCGGCATTGAAGCCCGGGTAGCCGGCCTCGGCAATGGTGGGCACCTCGGGCAGCGAGGGACTTCTTTTGTCGGCCGACACGGCAATGGCGCGCATTTTTCCGTTACGGACCTGGGACAAAGCCGAAGGTATCGAGGACATCATGAAGGCTGTACGGCCGCCAATCGTGTCGGTGATGGCGGCCGGCGCCCCTTTGTAGGGGATGTGAACCAGTTTGATGCCAGCGACTTTTTGGAACATCTCGCCGATGAGATGGGAAGGCGTTCCTGAGCCTGGCGTGGCGAAATCAAGCAGCGTTTTGCTTGCCTTCGCAGCCGCGACGATGTCGGCGAGCGAGCGGAACGGAGAGTCCGCGCCGACAACGATCACATTCGGGGCGTCCGCCAGCATGACGACGGGCACCAAGTCCTTCAGCGGGTCGAACCCCATGTTGGCATACAGGTGGGGATTGATCGCAAACTGCGCGGTCTGCCCCATGAGCAAGGTGTAGCCGTCCGGGTTTGACTTCACCACCTGCAACGCGCCGATGTTCCCGCCGGCTCCGGGTTTGTTGTCGACGATGAAAGTGGCGTTCAGCTGGGCGCCCATCTTCATCGTGACGGCGCGGGCGATGGCATCCATTCCACCCCCGGCCGCCTGGGGCACGACCACGGTGATGTTTCGACTGGGATAGGCCTCCTGGGCAAGCGCATTGCTGGCGCCACCGACGGCGCCTGCACAGGACACCGTCACCAGCACGATGTTTATCGCCTGTCGCCATGCGGTCAGACCGGGAAGGCCTGGAGCCCGTGCACCAAATATGCGGGGCCATGAGGGCGCTGTAATTTTCATTGTCTGTCTCCTAGTTTTAATGATGCACACAGTTCAGCGAGTACGCTGTCCGCGGTAAAGGTCAGGGACCACGTCAGGAACGAACCAAAAGCTCACTGGACGGCTGCGGCCCTTTCCATCGGGTCCGCGGCGAGGCCACCCGCATCCGGCCCCATTTCCGCCACTGCGCTGCCGTACAGCAAACCTTCCTTGATACGCGGAACGGTGAGGGCGGGGTTCATGATGGGCAGCCCGTGCGTCGGCGCGATTGCCCTGACCTGCAACGTGTCCAGCAGCCACTGCAGCCGGTCGATGTAGAGATGCATGTCCGTGAACTTGGTCCAGAACAAGGCGCGATCGGCGAACACCGCCGAGACTTCTGGGATATCGAGTGAGATGGCCTCCTCCGCGCACAATCCGCAGTGGCCATCCTCGTGGTAATGGCTGTAGGCAAAGCCGTCGGCTGGAAACAGCACCCGCTCGCGCGTATCGAACCCCCACCACGTCGTGCGCAGGTCACGAATGACCGGCTCGACCAGGCGAAGTGCGCGTCCACCAAGATCGATCTCGTCGCCGCCTTTCATGGCCACCATCCGGTGCGCGAATTGCGGAAATGCGAGCGCGTAATCACACATGTCGCCGCACAGCAGCACCTCCGGGTACTTGTGAAGGATGCGGCCAAGTCCGCCGGAATGGGGCGTTTCCTGGTGCGTCACGAAAAGATACTTCAGCGGAGGCAATCCGGGCAGCAAGCCATCGAGCTGCCTGCTGATCAGCGCAAAGTCCTTCGGATGCCCGGTCTCCACCATCGCACAGGCGTTCTCGCCGACCAGCAAGAAGGCCGCGTTGTAGGTGTGATACATCTTTCCAGCGGTCTTTTGCTCCAGGCAGTCGCCCAGCCAGTGCAAGCCGGGAACCAGTTCCCGCGGCAGTGATTTTCCCTGTATGGCCATGTGCTGCTCCTATCTCAGTTCATCGCGGTCAACGTAGCGCGCCGCCACCAGGCTTTTGTCCAACCCTGCCAGCACCTCGTCAAGAAGCCGGTAATGGTGCCGCACCAGGGCGCGGCCACGCAGAACCCGGCCGTAGCCGGGCGCCAGGTTTTCGATGTCGTACTGGTTGAACACAAGCGCGAGCTTGCGACGCAGCGTGGCGGTGTCCCCCCCTTCGAGCCACCAGTACCGGGTATTGAGTAGAAAGCTGCGCACATGAGCCGCGGTCGTTGTGCAATTTTCTTCGTTCAGGAACCAAGGCCCGTCCGCGTGCTGGCTCCATTCCCACGAGAAGCTGTCGGAGGTGAACAGGGTCCGCGTCGCTTCATCGTAAATCCAGCGCGTGCCAATAAGGCGGATCGGGGCCTGGAAAGCTTCCAGCGCGCGCCCCGCCCCTTCATCTCCCACATAAAGGCGCTGGCTGCGCTTGACCATGGTGGTTTTGAGCGGAGTGACCTTGGCGCCCGGCTTGTCGGAGCGCGCCCCGAAGTCCACCCAAACCGCCGCATCCGCATTGCTCGAATAGCACTGTTCCAGATCGAACGCGTCGGCAAGCGCTTCGACATTGCACACCGACATGAACTCGTTGATACGCAACGGGTACACGGACAACCGGGTGCCGGGATCGATCAGGCTGGCGATCTGCGAAATGAGCGAACCGGCATGGGCCGCAAGCCCGGAATCGAGCAAAAGCGCGCGGTTTCCTTCCTTGAGAAGATAGCAGTTGCAGACCGAGTAGCCGTCTGCATCGGCCGGATAGGCGCTGGCCCTTCCTCCAAGCTCAAACACGTTCTGCAGGGCATACAGCCGCCCTTCGGCCAGCGTATGCACCGCGCTGCCGAGCGCGGCGTGCGGCACGGGCGGCGCCGCGTGGTCCCCTTCAAATCTGGCATTCATCGCAGCCCTTCCAAGCGGGATATTGTGGAAATCGATCAGCGACTGTAGTCTGCGGCCTGTGTTTTTTAAAGGGCTTTTCATGAATGCCTACTATCGATGCCATGAATATTGATTTGAATTTTGATTTGCAGTTGCTCCGCTGTTTCGAGGCCTTGCTGACAGAACGCAGCGTTTCACGGGCAGCGCTCAAGCTCGACTTGAGCCAGCCAGCCATGAGCCATGCGCTCGGTCGGCTGCGCAAGCTGTTTGACGATCCGCTGCTTGCCAGGGGCCGGGGCGAAATGACGCCGACCAGCCGGGCGCTTGCACTGGTGCCGCAGGTCCGGGAAGCGTTGTCAGCAGCTTACCGGCTGACAGAAAAACGCTCGGTTTTTCGACCAGGTGAATCGCGGCAGGAGTTCACCGTGATGACGGCCGAGTATGTCGAGTACCTCCTTTTGCCGCGGCTCATCGCCCGGTTGAATGAAGAGGCGCCTTTTGTAAGGGTCACTTTCCGCAGTGCGCAGCCCGACAGGGCGCTGGAGTGGCTTGAACGGGGTGAACTGGATTTCCGCCTCGGCTGGTGGCCGGAGTCCGCACCGGCGCTTCGCGCCAAGCGGCTCATGCGTGATCCTCTGGTCTGCATCGCGCGCCAGGGCCATCCCTTGCTGGCCGGCGCGATTACGGAGGACCAGTTCATGAGCCTGCCGCACGTCATTCAGAGCGAGCGGATGAAAAGCGCTCGCCGGGCGATCGAGCAGGCAGTCCTGGCGCGGCATCGGCATCTGCAGGTCCAGTTCAAGGTGCAGGACGCCTTGGCTTTGTGCAACGTCGTCACCCATTCGGACCTGATCGGTACGCTCCCCGAGCGCTTTGCGCGCGCCCTGGCGACCAAGTTTGCGCTGCAGGTGATGCCGATTCCAATGGCAATCGCCGAAATTCGCCAGGCGATGTACTGGCACGAGCGCACCCATAACGAGCCGAGTCACCAGTGGTTCCGCCAGGTCATCTCCGATCTTGCGAAGACGCTTTGACCCTACAGCGTCGTCGAAGGGTAAGGGGGTGCGCTGGGGCCCTGCTTTCTCATTGCTGCCCCTCGCCGTCCTCCTGCGCCATCCGCACCATGCGCTCGCTCTTCCAGTACACATCGTCGCCGCCCACTTCGCCAGGTCTGTTGCGGTTGAGCACCCGCGCCAGCACGAACAGCAGGTCGCTCAGGCGGTTGAGGTACAGGCGCGGCGCTTCCTTCAGGGTTTCCGCCCTGTCCAGCGCCACCACGGCCCGCTCGGCGCGGCGCGCCACGGTGCGGCAGACATGGGCCAGCGCCGCCGCGCGGGAGCCGGCGGGCAGGATGAATTCGGCCAGGCGCGGCAGCTGGGCGTTGTAGGTCTCCAGCGCCTCGTCGAGCAGCGCCACCGCCTCGGGCTTGAGCAGCTCGAAGCCCGGAATCGACAGCTCGCCGCCCAGGTTGAACAGCTGGTGCTGCACCTCGACGAGCACGCCGCGCACGCCGGCGGGCATGTCTTCGCACAGCAGCAGGCCGATGTGCGAATTGAGCTCATCGACATCGCCCATGGCGTGCACGCGCAGGCTGTCCTTGGACACGCGGGTGTTGTCGCCCAGCCCGGTGGTGCCGTTGTCGCCGGTGCGGGTGGCGATTTGTGAAAGTCTGTTGGCCATAAGGTGGATGGCGCCGGGGCGCGCAAGTGGATTGAATGAAAAGGGGTCGGACCGGCAGCAAGGTTAGCAAGCTTTGGCCGGATGCCGGGCGGGTTGGCGCTGGCGGCCCGGCGCGGTGTGCTGTGCTGCGCTGTGCAAAGGGGCCCGATGCACGCAACCGCGCCCAGTCGTAAACTGTCATTTCCCAGGAGACACCCATGAACGCCCCACTGCCCGACCACCTGTTGCCCGAGATTCTCCAGCGCGAAACGCCCCCGGCACTGATCGACGCGCTCAAGGCGCGTTTCGCCGAGCGCTGCTCGACCGCCCTGGTGGTGCGCGAGCAGCACGGCCGCGACGAGTCGTCGTTCGCCGCGCCGCCGCCCGCCGCCGTGGTGTTTGCCGAAAGCACGCAGGAGGTGGCCGATGCGGTCAGGCTGGCCGGCCAGTACAGCGTGCCGGTCATTCCCTTTGGCGTCGGCACCTCGCTCGAAGGCCACCTGCTGGCGGTGCAGGGCGGCATCAGCATCGACCTGGGCCGCATGAACCGCGTGCTGGCGATCAACGCCGAGGACCTGACGGTGACGGTGCAGCCGGGCGTGACGCGCAAGCAGCTCAACGAAGAGGTCAAGAGCACCGGTCTCTTTTTTCCCATCGACCCCGGCGCCGACGCCACGCTGGGCGGCATGAGCGCCACCCGGGCCAGCGGCACCAACGCCGTGCGCTACGGCACCATGCGCGAGAACGTGCTGGCGCTGGAGGTCGTGACGGCCAGCGGCAGCGTCATCCGCACCGGCACCCGCGCCAAGAAATCATCGGCCGGCTACGACCTCACGCGCCTGATGGTGGGCAGCGAAGGCACGCTGGGCGTGATCACCGAAATCACCGTCAGGCTTTACCCGCTGCCCGAGGCGATCTCGGCGGCGATCTGCTTTTTTCCGAGCATTGAGGCGGCGGTGCGCACGACGATTGAAACCATCCAGCTGGGCGTGCCGATCGCCCGCGTCGAACTGCTCGACGCCAACACCGTGCGCATGGTCAACGCCCACAGCCGGCTGGCCCTGCGCGAGGAGCCCATGCTGCTGATGGAGTTCCACGGCTCGCCCACCGGCGTGAAGGAGCAGGCCGAGCTGATGCAGGAGCTGGCCAGCGGCCACGGCGGCAATGCGTTCGAATGGGCCAGCACGCCCGAGGAGCGCACCCGGCTCTGGACGGCGCGCCACAACGCCTACTTCGCCGCCATCCAGAGCAAGCCCGGCTGCCGCGCCATCTCGACCGACACCTGCGTGCCGATCTCGCGCCTGGCCGACTGCCTGCTGGCCTCGGTGGCCGAGGCCGATGCCAGCGGCATCCCCTACTTCCTCGTCGGCCATGTGGGCGACGGCAACTTTCATTTCGGCTACCTGATCGACCCCGACAAGCCCGAGGAGCGCCAAGTGGCCGAGGCCCTGAACCACCAGCTGGTCAGCCGCGCGCTGGCCCTGGAAGGCACCTGCACCGGCGAGCACGGCGTGGGCCTGCACAAGATGGACTTCCTGGTCGCCGAAACCGGCGACGGCGCGGTGGACATGATGCGCACCATCAAGCGCGCCCTGGACCCGCGCAACATCATGAACCCGGGCAAGATTTTTTCGCTCCAGATGTAGAGCGGTTTCACCCTGGCGAGCAGCAGCCAGGCCGGGCAGCTTGTCGTTCCTGAATCCATAGCTGCTTGCGCACGCGCCATATGCGCTACAGCCCGTTTTGATCAAAAATTGCGCCATTTTCCGGCCCAGCCAGCGGGCGAGCGCGTGGCCTCGCCTGCTCCGCCTTGCGTTGCAATGAAACAGGCCGCCTGCTGCCCGACAGCGGCGTGGCGACCTTCTCCTACGCCTGCTTGGGACATGGACTGAACCCGCCGGCACGCGGCTTTTTTTAAACTTTTATCGGGCTTGCAATCGCTGCTGACCCCACCTGGTCAGCAAACGCTGCTGGCCGTTATTTTTTGAAGAAAGGCACGTCATGAAACGTTTCATCTCTCTCTTTCCACTCGCGGCCGCGCTGGCCCTGGCGGGCACGGGCGCATCGGCGCAGATGGCTGCGCCTGCGGCGGCGGCTTCCTCGCCCGCCACCATCGGGGTGACCCAGCAGGAGGCCGCGGAGGCCAAGCGCAAGGCGGTGCCGCGCAGCGACACCGGCACGCTGGTGCGCACCTCGCCTTCGCCTGCCAACAAGGCCAGTGACGCGCTGAATGGAAATACGGCCGGCACGGCCTCGAAGGGTTCGGCCCGCTCCCCAGGCACGAGCGACAGCGGCGGCAAGACGGCACGTCCCTGAACGGCAAGCCGCACCCGGCGGCACGCCAGCAGTGGCCCCTTTTCATCATTTTCAACAGAGGAGTTTTTTGATGACCATGAACACCATCCCCACCAACAACAGCGCCAACAGCGTCACCACCCCTTACACCACCGGCAGCGCCAACGCCACGACAAGCGGCACCACGGGGTCGGGCAATCTGGTCACCGGCCTGTTTCCCGACCGCGCGAGTGCCGAGGCGGCGTACAACTCGGCCCATGCACGCGGCTATTCCAAAGACGATGTCAATCTGGTGATGTCCGATGACACCCGCAACCGCCACTTCGCGGGCGATAACAACCTGGGCCAGGAAACCGAACTCGGCACCAAGGCGGCAGAGGGCGCGGGCATTGGCGGCGCCATCGGCGGCACGGTGGGCGCTATTCTTGCGGGCATCGCCGCGGTCGGCACCAGCCTGGCATTGCCTGGCCTGGGGCTGGTCATTGCAGGCCCGCTGGCGGCGGCAGCGGCCGGCGCTGGCGCGGGAGCGGCCGGCGGCGGCCTGCTGGGCGCGCTGATCGGCTGGAACATCCCCGAAGAGCGCGTCAAGGACTACGAGGAAGGCATCAAGAACGGCGGCATCCTGATGGCCGTGCGCACCAAGAATGACGACGATGCGCTGCACTTTGAAAATGACTGGAAGCAAAACCGCGGCCAGCACATCTACCGCTAAGACCGCAAAAGGCTGAGGCTGAACCGCCCAGCCTGACCCCAGGCTGGTCAGACGGGGCCAAGCCGCATCAACCAAAGGCAGCGCTTTCCGTGAAGGAACGCTGCCTTTTTCATGCAATGCAGCAATCTACCGCTACTGCGGTGATTCAAACATCACCCTGATTGGAAACCGCCACGCACCTGGGTCGCCCGTAGCCCCGCTTGGCTCCTTCTCCCGCCGGGGGAAGGCGGGGATGGGGGCCTCCCCGAATCCGAACCCGCACCTGGCCTGTCCAGGCGCCAGGCAGGACTCGGGCCAGCAGCGGAAAGGCTGCGGCGGGCATTCGACCTCCGCCGGCCCCCATCCCAACCTTCCCCCCAGCGGGGGAAGGAGAAATACCGGGAACCAGGAAAATGGCGAAATTTTTGATCAAAACGGGCTCTAGCGCAGGCGGCGCCTGCGATAGAAGTTATGAATTCAGGAGCGGCAAAGCTGCCCGGCTTCGTTGTTGCCAGCCAGGGTGGACCGCTTTGGCCAAGGCCTCCCAGGCGCTTAGGCCCCTTTGCCTGCTGCGCACTGGGCCTCAGGCATGCGCATAAGGCTGCCAGCGCGCGGAACGCTGGCCCAGCCGGTCCGCCACGATTTTCAGGACCGCCGGGTTCCAGCCCATGCCGATGTGGCTGCCGTCGATTTCAATGTCTTGCACGCGCCGGGTTTTTTTGGCGTGGCAGCAGGTTTCCCAGGCCACCACGCCGTCGGTGCGGCTGTAGATCGACGTGGTGGGCAGCGGCGGCGGCGTGCGCAGGCGTTCGCTCAAGGCCGGGTCGATAGCGACAGATGCGCCGCTGAGCATGCGGAACAGCCAGCCCACGTTGGTATGGTCCGCCTCCGCGTTGAACGGCGTGCCGATGGTGATCACCTGGCGCACCCGTGGCGCCAGCAGCTTGGCGACTTCACGCGCATAAATGCCGCCCAGGCTCCAGCCGATCAGCGTTGCCGTGTGGGCATGGGGCTGCAGGAGTTCGGCGGTATGAGCAGCCAGATCGGCCAGCCACGGGTCGAGCTCGCCTTTCGGGCCGATGTTGTAGCCCCGGCCCCAGTCGATGGCCGTGTAGCCCAGGGATTCGCAGTAGTCGCGCAGCGGCGCCACCACGGAGCCGTCGGTGGCCAGCCCCGGGAAAATAATGACCGGATGGCCGTCGCCTGCGGGCAGCGCCTTGTTTTTCATGAGGTCATGGGCCTTGAACGACAAGAACTCCATCGCGGCGCGCCAGGGCTCGGAGCTCAGCAGGGTCAGGGAGGGGCGGGAAATTGCAAGCGGTGCGGTGGCGGCCATGGCAGGAAAGGCATCAGCCTCAAAGTTTTAAATGCCTTGATGGTCGCGCCTGCGCCAGGCCGCCAAACGCGGCAACAAACCCTTGCGAATGTAGGAGCAGAACGAACACCCCTGCCATACCGCAAGCCACGCCCCTGTCAGCCTTGCGGTTACAAAAAACCCGTCCACCCCCGCAGCGCGCGATGTAACTTAGTTACGAGGCGAGCTAACTTAGTTACGGCGCCCGTCAGGCCGGGCGCCACCGCGCCGGCCTGCTGGGCGCTCAGGGGGTGCGGCGCAGGCGCTCGATCAGCCCGTCCAGCGCATCGAGCGACGAGAACTGGATCGCCACCTCCCCCACGTCTTCGCGCTTGCCGTTGCGTTTGACCTGCTTTTTGATGCGCACCTGCACCTCGGTCATCAGCAGATCGGCCAGCTCCTCTTCGAGCCTGCGCGTGTCCCTGGACTTTGGCGGCACCGGCTTGATCGGCGCCAGGGAGAACTCGGTGCTGAGTTTCTTGACCAGGCTTTCGGCCTCGCGCACCGACAGCTTGCGGGCAGTGATCTGGTTGGCCGCGGTGATTTGCGTGGCCCGGTCCAGCGCCAGCAGCGCCCGCGCATGGCCCATGTCGAGGTCGCCGGCCATCAGCATGGTCTGCACCGGGTCGGCCAGGTTCAGCAGGCGCAGCAGGTTGGAGGCGGCGCTGCGCGAACGGCCGACGGCCTGCGCGGCCAGCTCGTGCGTGAGGCCGAATTCCTTGACCAGCCGCTGCAGGCCCTGCGCCTCCTCCAGCGGATTGAGGTCTTCGCGCTGGATGTTTTCAATCAGGGCCATGGCGGCGGCCGACTCGTCGGGCACGTCGCGGATCAACACCGGCAGGCTGTCCAGCCCGGCCAGCCGGGCGGCCTTGAACCGCCGCTCGCCGGCGATGATCTCGTACTTGCCGCTGTGGGGGCCGCTGGAGAGGCGGCGCACCAGGATCGGCTGCATGATGCCCTGCGCCTTGATGGATTCGGCCAGCTCATAGAGCGCGCCCTCGTCCATCCGGGTGCGCGGCTGGTACTGCCCCGGCACCAGGTCGTCAAGCCGCAGGGAAGCCGACAGGCCGGGGCTGGAGGCGGTGCTCAGGGCATTGGCCGCGTCCAGCGATTCATCGACCTTGGGGCCGAGCAGCGCTTCGAGTCCGCGACCCAGGCCTTTTTGTTTTTTGGTGACCATGCATATGTCCTGTTTTGTCTTTTTAATCGGGAAAAGCGGTAGCGCTGCCCGGCGGCGGGCTGCCGGAAGTATCACGCATCCTCATCAATTGCAGCAGCTGTTCATGGGCCGCGGGCCGGTCGCCCAGGCCGCTCTCGGCGTTGAGGTGGCCGTAAGGCCCCGCGTCGATCACCCGGGCACCCCAGGCCTCGGCAAACTGCCGCGCGCGCGCAGGGCTGCAATACGGGTCGTTGCCGCTGGCAAGCAGACGGGTTTCAAACGGCAGCCTGCCCAGCGCCATCGGCGCCCAGCTGGGCAGCCTGGCGCGCAGGTCGTCGCGCTCGACATCGGGCGGCGCCACCAGCAGTGCGCCCTTGACCAGGTGGGTGCTCCGCGAGTGCGCCGCCCAGGCGGCAACCTGCGCGCAGCCCAGGCTGTGGGCCACCAGCACGGCCGGCCCCTCCTGCAGGGCATCGCACGCCAGCAGGACCTCTTCAAGCTGCGCAATCCAGTCGCCACGCAGCGGACGCATCCAGTCGTGCTGCTCCACACGGGTGTAGCCGTGCGCGCGCTCCCAGAGGCTCTGCCAGTGCGTCGGCCCGCTGCCTTGCCAGCCGGGAAGAATCAGTACGTTGCGGGGGTTCATGGATGAACGGGACCTTCAGGGTGTCAAACGCGGGCGGGCCGGCGATTTGCTACGGTTTTCATAGCTGACAACGCAATGCGCATGTGCGCAAGCAGCTGTTTTCATCAATAAACCGGTTCAAGCTACAGGATTCGCTCGACCAGCTCCTGCGCGAAGGCGACAAAGGCCTGCGCGCCCTTGGAGCTGGGGTCGAAAATCACGCCGGGCAGGCCATAGCTGGGCGCCTCGGCCAGGCGGACATTGCGCGGAATCACCGTGTTGAACACTTTGTCGCCGAAATGCCCCTTGAGCTGGTCGCTGACCTGCTGCTGCAGCGTGATGCGCGGATCGAACATGACCCGCAGCAGCCCGATGACCTGCAGGTCTTTGTTCAGGTTGGCATGCACCTGCTTGATGGTGTTGACCAGGTCTGTGACGCCCTCAAGCGCGAAGTATTCGCACTGCATCGGGACGATCACGCCGTTGGCCGCGCACAGGCCGTTCAGCGTCAGCATCGAGAGCGAGGGCGGGCAGTCGATCAGGATGAAGTCGTAGTCCTTGCCGACTTTGGCCAGCGCCTGCTTGAGGCGCTTTTCACGCCGGTCGAGCGACACCAGTTCAAGCTCGGCGCCGGCCAGTTCGCGGTTGGCGCCCAGCACGTCATAGCCAGACTTTTCGCTGTGCACCCGCGCATCCACGATGGACGCGGCTTCGAGCAGCACGTCGTAGACGGTCATTTCAAGCTTGCGCTTGTCCACGCCCGAGCCCATGGTGGCGTTGCCTTGCGGGTCCAGGTCCACCATCAGCACCCGCTGGCCGATATGGGCCAAGCCAGCGGCCAGGTTGACGGTGGTGGTGGTCTTGCCCACCCCGCCCTTTTGGTTCGCAATGCAAAATATTTTGGCCATAGGTTTTTTAGTTGTTGTTCCGTTGAGAAAATTCAGTCACGACGCTTGCAGGCGCCCGCTACCTGGACAGTGCCAGCTTGATGCCGAAGGCGAGCAGGAACACGCCGGCCGCCTTTTCCAGCGAGGACGAGAGCCTGGGATGGGCGCGCACACGTTCGGCCAGCTGGCGCGTCAGCAGCACCGCCGCCAGGCCATAAAGAAACGTCAGCAGGGCAATCGTGGCCGCCATGACGCCGAAGGTCTTCAGGCCCTGATGCTGCGCCGGATCGACGAACAACGGAAAAAAAGCCAGGTAGAAAACGATCGCCTTGGGGTTCAGCAACGTGATGAGCAGCGCCTGCCTGAAATAATGGCACGGCTTGATCCGCAAGATCGGTGCGGCGCCGGGCTTGGCCAGCAGCATCTTGACCCCAAGCCATGCCAGGTAAAGGGCGCCCAGCCACTGCACCGCGTGAAAGGCGGCCGGATAGGCCGCCATGAGCGCCGACACACCCGCCACGGCAGCCCACAGCAGCACCTGGTCGCCCGCAATCACCCCCAGGGTGGCGCCCATGCCGCCGGAGACGCCGCCCTTGCTGGTGGAGGTGATCAGCGCCAGGTTGCCCGGCCCGGGAATGGCCAGAAACACCAGAATGGCGGCGACGAAAGCGCCATAGTCGGCGACACCCACAAATGAGCCCGGCATGGAGTGCTCCAGTAAGAGAAACAGGCGCTGAGTTTACGCCACGGGCCGCAGCCAGAGAATGCAGCGCTCAGCCTGCAGCCCTGGCACCTGCAGTTGTTCCACGTGAAACAACTCGATATTTTCGGGCAGCGCATTCACTTCATCGGTGGGTTGCTTGCCCTTCATCGCCATCCAGACCCCGTCTGGCGCCAGCGCGCCGGCCGACCATTGCGTGAAATCCGCGAGCGACGCAAACGCCCGGGAGCAGATCACGTCATGCGGCTGTGAAATAGACTCCACCCGCGCATGCAGGCCCGTGAGGTTCGGCAACTTGAGCGCCAGCGCCGCCTGCTTGATGAAAGCCGCTTTTTTGGCCACCGTGTCCACGCACGTCACCTTGACCGCCGGACAGCAGACAGCCATCACCACGCCCGGCAAGCCGGCACCCGAGCCGACATCGAGCAGCCGGCTGGCCTGCGCCAGCCCGGCGCTGCGCAAATGGCGCTGCAAAGCGGGAACCGCCGCAAGGCTGTCGAGCAAATGATGCGTCATCATTTCGGCAGGGTCTCGCACGGCGGTCAGGTTGTACACCTGGGTCCATTTGGCAATCAGCGCCTGGTAGGACAGCAGCTGGTCAATCTGCGCATCGTCCAGCGGCAGGCCCAGGGCCTCAAGCCCTTCAAGCAAGGTGGCTCGCAGGTTCACCTCAGCGCTTGCCATCAAGCATCCACCTGCGCGGCGGCTTTGAGCGGACCGCTGGTTTTCCAGAGGCTCTTTTTCAGATGCACCAGCAGCAGCGAAACCGTGGCCGGCGTGATGCCCTGGATGCGCGACGCCAGCCCCAGCGTTTCAGGCCGATACCTGGCAAGGGTCTGGCGCGCCTCAAAGCTCAGGGCCGTCACCTGCAGATAGTCCAGATCGGGGGGCAGCTTGAGGTTTTCATAATGCGATGCGCGCTCAACCTCCACTTTTTGCAGGTCGATGTAGCCGGCATACTTGGCGGTGATCTCAATCTGTTCGATCACGGTCTTCACCAGTTCGGTTGGCAAGTCGCCAAGTGCTGGTGTTTCACGTGAAACACCAGCATCGCCGGTCGGCAGCTCGGGATTTGCATATTTTCCGCCATCCAGCGACATCAATGCCGCGTAATCGACATCAGGGCGCCGCAGCAAGTCCGCAAAGTTGTATTCGCGCTCGATGGCCTTGCCGAGCACGCGCTCGGCCTCGCTGGCCGGCAGGTTGTTCGGATTGATCCAAAGGGCGCGCAAGCGCTGTGTTTCACGTGAAACAAGATCCCGTTTGCGGTTGAACGCATCCCAGCGGGCATCATCGACCAACCCCAGTTCGCGCCCTTTTTCGGTCAGCCGCGCATCGGCATTGTCTTCGCGCAGCATCAGGCGGAACTCGGCCCGGCTGGTGAACATGCGGTAGGGTTCGGTCACGCCCTTGGTGATCAGGTCATCCACCAGCACCCCAAGATAGGCTTGGTCACGCCCGGGGCACCAGGCATCCTGGCCCTGGCACTGCAGCGCGGCATTAACGCCGGCAAACATGCCCTGGGCCGCTGCTTCCTCGTAGCCGGTCGTGCCATTGATCTGTCCGGCGAAAAAAAGGCCTGCCACGGCCCGGGTTTCAAAACTGGTCTTCAGGGAGCGAGGGTCAAAGTAGTCGTATTCAATCGCATAGCCAGGCCGCAGAATGTGGGCGTTTTCCATGCCGGCCATGGACCGCACCAACTCGTATTGCACATCAAAGGGCAGGCTGGTCGAGATGCCGTTGGGGTAGATCTCGTGGGTCGTCAGGCCTTCGGGCTCCAGGAAGACCTGGTGGCTGTCCTTGCCCGCGAAGCGGTTGATCTTGTCCTCCACGCTCGGGCAGTAGCGCGGGCCCACGCCGTCGATTTTTCCGGTGAACATCGGGCTGCGGTCAAAACCCGCGCGGATGATGTCGTGGGTGCGTTCATTGGTATGGGTGATCCAGCACGGCATCTGCTGCGGGTGGGCAACAACGCCGCCCATGAAGCTGAAGACCGGCACCGGGCCCGCTGCGCCGCCCGGCATGCCGTCGCCCGGCTGCACGGCGCACTTGCTGAAATCGATGGTGCGCCCGTCGATGCGCGGCGGCGTGCCGGTTTTCAGGCGCCCCTGCGGCAGCTTCAACTCTTTCAGGCGGGCACTCAACGACACGGCGGGCGGGTCGCCGGCGCGGCCGGCCGGGTAGGTGTTCATGCCCACATGAATCCTGCCGTCCAGAAACGTTCCGGCGGTCAGCACCACGGTGCGGGAGCGAAACTTGATGCCGACCTGCGTCACCGCGCCGACGACCCGGTCGCCCACCACCATCAGGTCGTCCACCGCCTGCTGGAACAGCCACAGGTTGGGCTGGTTCTCGATCATCCGGCGAATCGCCGCCTTGTACAAAATGCGGTCGGCCTGCGCCCGCGTGGCGCGCACGGCCGGGCCCTTGCTGGAGTTGAGAATGCGGAACTGGAGGCCGGACTCGTCGGTGGCCAGCGCCATCGCGCCGCCCATCGCATCGACCTCCTTCACCAGATGGCCTTTGCCGATGCCGCCAATCGACGGGTTGCAGCTCATCTGGCCAAGGGTTTCGATGTTGTGGGTCAGCAGCAGCGTCTTGCAGCCCATGCGGCTGGCCGCCAGCGCGGCCTCGGTGCCGGCATGGCCGCCACCGACCACGATCACGTCAAATTCCTGGGGGTAAAACATATATATCAAGCCTCTATCAGTTCGGTTTTCAGGCCGGCGGCTTGCGCCGCCAGAGCCTGCTTGCGGTCAGCGGTGACAAACAGGTCAACCCGGGCCACCTGGGCGGTGCCGATGTGCAGCGCATCCATGACACGCATGCGGTGGTGCGCCATGACGCCGATCGCCAGCGCTTCGATTTCAGGGCTGATCGGCCAGACCTCGAAGTCAATGAAGTCCTGCACCACTTCGCGCATGGCATGGGCGTACTGGTCCAGGTCAATCGAATGGTCATGCACCTCGCGGCTCAGGCTGGAGGCAATTTCCACCTTGCAGTGCGCCGCCAGCACCACCCGGTCGGCCGACAGCAGCAGCCGCTCGACCGTGTCATGGCCGCTTTCCCGCTTGTAGCGCTTGGCAATGGCCGAAGAATCGAGCAACAGCTTCATGTCAATACCGCGTGCTTTCGCGCTCTTCGATGACCAGCTGCGCCAGCGTCTTGCCGTCGGCCCGCTGGTACTCCAGGGGCTGGATGGAGCGCTTCCAGCTCGGGATTTTTTCCGGCGTGGCGGGCGTGGCGGGCACCAGGTCGGCCACCGGCTTGCCATGGCGCAGGATGCGCACGGTTTCGCCATGCTCGACCCTGTCGATCATGGCCGAGGCATTGGCGCGAAATTCGCTTAACGAGACGGTGTGCATTGTTTTGTACAAAATAGTAGTTTTGTACATTTTATCGGTTCTTGGCATGGCGCCCAGGGCAGGGCGTCCGACCCCGTTGTCTGTGATGAAATCGGCTTTTTAGAGGCAAGCGATGCTGCCGCCGCCAGGTCGGCTGGCGCAAAATGCATCCTGACCGCCTGGATGCTCCTTTTTTGATAGCTAGTTGCGCTGATGGCTATTGCGCTGGCGGCCTGTTTGGCATTAAATAATGCATGGCGGCGCCCCGGTATGGCTCACGCCCTGTCAGCCCGATGTAGCCAAACCGGTTCACACTACTGGCTGCTTTAACCCTGGAGATTGTCATGACCCGAGAAGTAGTCGTTGTCAGCGGTGTGCGCACCGCCATTGGAACCTTCGGCGGCAGCCTGAAGGACACGCCGCCCATCGAGCTGGCCACGCTGGTGGTGCGCGAGTCGCTGGCGCGCGCCGGCGTCGAAGGCAAGGACGTCGGCCATGTGGTGTTCGGCCATGTGGTCAACACCGAGCCCCGGGACATGTATTTGTCGCGCGTGGCGGCCCTCAACGGCGGCTGCGGCGAAGGCACGCCGGCCTTCAACGTCAACCGGCTGTGCGGCTCCGGGCTGCAGGCCATCGTCTCGGCGAGCCAGTCCATTTTGCTCGGCGACACCGACGTCGCCATCGGCGGCGGCGCCGAGTGCATGAGCCGCGCACCGTACGCCAGCCTGGCCACGCGCTTTGGCGCGCGCATGGGCGACAGCAAGCTGGTCGACATGATGGTGGGCGCGCTGCAGGACCCGTTTCACACCATCCACATGGGCGTGACGGCCGAGAACATCGCGGCCAAGTGGGGCATCAGCCGCGAGGAGCAGGACGCGCTGGCCGCCGAAAGCCACAACCGCGCCCAGCGCGCCATCGAGGGCGGGCGCTTCAAGGAGCAGATCGTCCCGGTGATGCTCAAAAGCCGCAAGGGCGAGGTGGCATACGAGGTGGACGAGCACTACCGGCCCAACTGCACGGCGGCCGACATGGCCAAGCTCAAGCCTGTTTTCGCCAAGGAAAACGGCACCGTGACCGCCGGCAACGCCTCGGGCATCAACGACGCGGCCGCAGCCGTGGTGCTGATGGAAGCCGGCGCGGCCAAGGCGCGGGGCTTGGCGCCGCTGGCCCGGCTGGTGGCCTATGCCCATGCCGGCGTGGACCCGAAATACATGGGCATCGGCCCGGTGCCGGCCACGCAGATGGCGCTGAAAAAAGCCGGCTTGACGGTCAACGACCTGGACGTGATCGAGGCCAACGAGGCGTTTGCCGCGCAGGCCTGCGCGGTCAGCCGCGACCTGGGGCTGGACCCGGCCAAGGTCAACCCCAACGGCTCGGGCATCTCGCTGGGCCACCCGATCGGCGCCACGGGCGCGCTGATCACGGTCAAGGCGCTGCACGAGCTCAAGCGCATCGGGGGCCGCTACGCCCTGGTGACGATGTGCATCGGCGGCGGGCAGGGCATCGCGGCGATCTTCGAGCGGGTCTGAACGGCTGGCGTGCCCCTGGTTTGCTACTTTATTGATAGCTGTTTGCGCAGTCCTGGCGTGCGCCAGAGGCACTTTTTACTTGAATCCAGGTCACTGTTCAGGCCGGCGAATGAACCCTGTGTTCGCTTCCGTACCACTCCTTGCCCGGCCGGAAAGAAGCAAGACAAACACCGGCCAGCAGGCCTAGACTGGCAAACGCATCCGGCTTGAGCCGCCGGAGCGTTTTCAAGGAGACAACCCCCATGCTGCCCGCCTACATCACCCATGCCGACTGCGCCCGCCACGAGATGGGCGCGGACCACCCCGAATGCCCGGACCGGCTGGGTGCCATCAACGACATGCTGCTGCTCAAGGGCCTGCTCGACTACATGCAGCCCTGCGACGCCCCGCTGGCCACACCCGAGCAGCTGGCCCATGCGCATGCATCGGCGTATGTCAGCGAACTCATGGCGTCTTCCCCGGCCGAAGGCTACCGCAAGGTGGACCCCGACACCGACATGTGCCCGTTCACCGTGCAGGCGGCCTTGCGCGCCGCCGGCGCGGCGGTGCTGGCGACCGACCTGGTGCTGGCAGGCCAGGCGCCCAGCGCTTTTTGCTGCGTGCGCCCGCCCGGCCACCATGCCGAAAGGGCGGCGGCCATGGGGTTTTGTTTTTTCAACAACGTGGCGGTCGGCATCCGCCATGCGCTGACCCAGCACGGCCTTGAGCGGGTGGCGCTGATCGATTTCGACGTGCACCATGGCAACGGCAGCGAAGACATTTTTTGCGGCGACGAACGGGTGCTGATGTGCTCGATCTTCGGGCAGGGCATCTACCCGTTCAGCGGCGACAAGGCCCTCGGCCCCGGCATGGTCAACGTCGGGCTGCCGCCGTGTTCGGGCAGCGAGCGGTTGCGCGAAGCCGTCACCACGCGCTGGCTGCCCGCGCTGGATGAATTCAAGCCCGAGCTCATCTATGTATCGGCCGGCTTCGACGGCCACCGCGAGGACGACATGGGCAACCTGGCGCTGGTCGAGGCCGACTACGAATGGGTCACCCGGCAGATCATGGCGGTGGCACGCCGGCATTGCCGAGGCCGCGTCATCTCGTGCCTGGAAGGCGGCTATGCCCTCAGCGCGCTGGCGCGCAGCGCGGCGGCGCATGTCAAGGTGCTGATCGGCGCCGACTGATGCGGCGCTTCATCCGATGCCAGCCGCCACCGCCATTCTTTCCCCCTTGAATGACAACGCAAGGAAATTCCCCATGGACAAACACTACCTCACGCCGCTGTTCGCCCCCGAGTCCATCGTGGTCTTTGCCGGCCAGGCCGATGCCCCGGACAGCCTGACGCCGCGCGCCAGGGCGCTGCACCGGGCCCTGGGCGCGCAGCCCTACACCGGCACGCTGCGGTTCCTGGACATCCGCACCAGCAGCGGCACGCTGGCGGACCTGGCGCGCACAGGCGCCGACCTGGCCATCATCGCGCTGCCGCCGGCCGACATGCCGGGGGCGCTGGAAATCGCGGGCCGCATGAACTGCCGCAGCGCGCTGGTGATGTCCAGCGGACTGTCCGCCGACGATGCCGCCCGGCTGCACAAGATTGCCCGCCGCGAAGGCATTTTTCTGCTCGGGCCCAACGGCCTGGGCCTGCAGCGGCCGCCGCTGCAGCTCAATGCCAGCGCCGCCGGGCCGCTGGCCCGGCCGGGCTCGCTGGCGCTGGTGTCGCAGTCGGGCGCGCTGACCGCCTCCATCCTGGACTGGGCCGGCAACAACGGCGTGGGCTTTTCCTCGGTCGTGTCGCTCGGCCCGCATGCGTCGGTCGACGCGGCCCAGGTGCTCGATTTCCTGGCCAATGACCGCGCGACCCAGAGCATCGTGGTCTATCTCGAAGGAATTTCCAGCGCCCGCCGGTTCATGAGCGCCCTGCGCTCGGCGGCCAACGCCAAGCCGGTGGTCGTGCTCAAGGCCGGCCGCCAGCCTGCCGGCAACGAGGCGGCGCAAACCCACAGCGGCGCCATCGTGGGCAGCGACGACGTGTTCGATGCCGCCTTGCGCCGCGCCGGGGCGGTGCGGGTGCGCTCCTTCGTGCAGCTGTTTTCAGCCGCCAAGTGCCTGGCGTCGCGGTACCGGCCGGTCGGGCGCCGGCTGGCCATCGTCACCAACGGCGGCGGCCCCGGCGTGCTGGCGGCCGACTGGGTCAATGAAATCGGGCTGGCGCTGGGCAAGCTGTCGCCCGACTCGGCAAGCGCCCTGCAGCAGCAGTTGCCCGAGCAGGCGTCGCTGGCCGACCTGATCGACCTGTCGGAAGAGGCCACGGCGGCGCACTACAAGCTCGCGATCGAAGCGGCGGGCCAGGACCGGCAGATCGACGGCGTGCTGACCATCTATTCGCCGAAGGAGGGCGTCGATCCGGCCGAGGTCGCGCGGGCGCTGGCCGAGGTCAGGCGCGCCATGGGCAAGCCGCTGCTGTCGTGCTGGATGGGTGATGCGGCGGTCGTGGCCGGGCGCGGCATTCTGAACGACGCGGCGATTCCGACCTTCCGCACGCCCGAGGCGGCGGTCGGCGCCTTCGGCAACATCGCCGCGTTCTACCAGAACCAGCAGCTGCTCCAGCAAACCCCGCCGCCGCTGTCCACGCTGGCCAAGCCCGACATCGAAGGCGCCCGGCTGGTCATCGAGAACGTGCTGGCCGAGCGCCGCACGGTGCTGACCGAGATGGAGTCCAAGACGCTGCTGTCGGCATTTCACATTCCGGTCACCCAGACCATCCTGGCGCGCAAC
Organism: Polaromonas sp.; assembly: GCA_028292745.1. Classification (GTDB taxonomy): domain Bacteria; phylum Pseudomonadota; class Gammaproteobacteria; order Burkholderiales; family Burkholderiaceae_C; genus Polaromonas. The sequence continues at coordinate 30,316 of JAQGLT010000149.1, forward strand.
GCCAACGAGGCCATGATGATCGCCACGCAGCTGGGCTTTCCGGTGGCGCTCAAGATCGACTCGCCCGACATTTCCCACAAGTCCGATGTCGAGGGCGTGGCGCTCAACCTGCCCAATGCCGCCGGCGTGCGCGACGCCTACACAGGCATGATGCAGGCCGTCACCCGCCTGCGCCCCCAGGCGCGCATCAACGGCATCACGGTGCAGACCATGGCGCGCGCCCGGCGCGGCCGCGAGGTCTGCGTCGGACTGGTCACCGACGAGCCGTTCGGCCCGGTGATTGCCTTCGGCGCCGGCGGCACGATGATCGAGCTGATCAACGACCGGGCGATGGAGCTGCCGCCGCTCAACCAGTTTCTGGCCCGGCACCTGATCGAACGCGCGCGCGTGGCGAAAACGCTGGGCGAGTGGCGCGGCGCCCCGGCGGTCAACCGCGATGCGCTGGAGCAGGTGCTGCTGCGCGTGTCGGAAATGGTGTGCGAGCTGCCCCAGCTGCGCGAGATGGACATCAATCCGATCATCGTGGACGAATCCGGCGCGGTGGCGGTCGATGCCCGCATCGTCATCGACCATGCGCCGCAGACGGCCAGCGGCGCCAACACGTACAGCCACCTGGCCATCCTGCCGTATCCGGCGCGCTACGAGCAGGTCTGGCCCCTGCGCGGCGGCGGCGAATACACGGTGCGGCCGATCCACCCCGACGATGCGCAGATGCTCAAGGAGATGATGCAGCACCTCTCGCCCGAAAGCCGCTATTTCCGCTTCGTGTCGTCCATGGTCGAGCTGCCGCCGGCCATGCTGGCGCGCTTCACGCTGATCGACTACGACCGGGAAATGGCGCTGGTGGCCGTGTTCAAAGCAAGCCAGGCCGGGCCGGGCGGGAACGCCACCGCCACGGAGCGAATCGTCGGCGTTTCACGCTACATCACCAACCCCGACCAGTCGAGCTGCGAGTTTTCGCTGGTGGTGACCGACGATTTCAGCGGCAAGGGCCTGGGCTCGCGGCTGATGCTCAGCATCATGGACGTGGCCCGTGAAAAAGGCCTTGCCGAGATCCAGGGGCTGGTGCTGACCCAGAATGCCGCCATGCTCAAGCTCATGAAAAGCCTGGGCTACACCGTCAAGCCCTATGCCGAAGACCCGGATTTCAGGCTGGTGACGCATGCGTTGTAGAAGAAGAGGAGGTGGCTGGCCTGAAGCGGCATGGCGTACGTCGAACTTGCCTGCCGGCGGCATCGATTTCAAAGAAAAAGTGCCCTGGCGCAGGCAGGGCAAGCACATCCAGCTATATTTTTAGTAGCAACACCATTTTCAGCCCGTTTTCATTTCAGTCCGGGATCAGGTACGAAGCGGGAGAACCGGCGCCAGCGCGGCAAAGCCAGCAGCGACACAGCGGATTGAAATGAAAATCGAATCAGGTGCTGGCCCGCACGACCAGTTCGTAGCCCAGGTCCACGCAGGGCGATGTCACCGATTGGCCGCGCATCAGGGTCAGCAGCATCTGCGCGGCGGCCATCCCGATTTCAGCACGCGGCGTGCGCACCGTGGTCAGCGCCGGCAGCATCTGGTCGCTGCCGGTGAGGTCGTTGAACCCGGCCACCGCCACCTGCTGCGGCACCGCGACACCCAGGCGCAAGGCCGCCAGCAGGGCGCCTTGCGCCAGATCGTCGTTGCAGAAAAAAATCGCGTCCACGTCGGCTTGCTTCTCGATGATGCTCTCGAACATCTGCGCGCCCAGGGCAATGGACGACGGCTCCGGGCTCAGCCATTGCAGCCCGGCATCGTACAGGCCCGCCGCATCCAGTTCGCGGCGCCAGCCTTCGAGGCGCTGCATCGTCCGCGCATCCAGCTGAGCCGCCGCGAAAGCGATGCGCTTGCGGCCACGGCCGAGCAAGTGGCGGGTCAGCCCGGCCCCCGCGTCCGATTGCGAAAACCCGACGCTGAACGCGCCGGGCGTGCTGGCAACCTCCATCAGGTGCACGCAGGGCACGCCGCTTTCCGCAATCAGGGCGCGGGCGCCCAGGCTGCGCTCCAGGCCGGTCACCATCAGGCCGGCGGGGCGCTGCAGCAGCAGCTCGCGCAGCAGCAGCTCCTCTTCCCGCGGGTCGTAGTGCGTCACCCCCACCAGTGTCTGGTAACCGGCCGGGCGCAGGCTGCGCTGCACCGCTTCCAGCAAATCCACGAACAGGGTGTTGGAAAGCATGGGAATCAGCACGGCCACATGCGCGCTGCGCTGCGAGGCCAGTGCGCGCGCCGCCGGATCGGGCACATAGCCCAGCCGGTGCGCCGCTTCCCGCACCCGCTTGACCAGCGCCGGATCAACCGCGCGTTCGCCACGCAGGGCGCGTGACACAGTGATCGGGCTGACGCCGGCGGCCTTGGCCACGTCACTCAAGGTGATACGGCCAGTCGCGCGGGGGCGAGGGGGAGGTGGGGTCATGGAATCCTGGGGAAACTACTGATTTTCTGGCGGGGATCCCCACTTAGGCTAGCGCTACCCAAATGGTGAACAGTGATCGGCACAATTCCTGAAATGCTTTTTCAAGCATTTTGTTAGAAAGTGTGTTTGTTGTCACCATTTATTTTGACTTTTAGGACAGCGCTATCCAAATTTTTAATGACTGATTTCCTGGTAATCATGGGCGTGGCCGGTTGCGGCAAGTCCAGCCTGGGCGCTGCGGTGGCAAAAGCCGCCGGCCTGGCGCTCATCGAAGGCGACGACCACCACAGCCCGGCCAACCGGGCCAAGATGAGCCGGGGCATCGCGCTGAACGATGCCGACCGCGAGGGCTGGCTGGGCACGCTATGCGGGCAATTGCGCGCGCATCCCGACGGGATGGTGCTGACCTGCTCGGCGCTCAAGCGCATCTACCGGGAGCGGCTGCGCCAGGCAGTCCCAGGATTGCGCTTTGTGTTTCTGGACATCAGCCGCGAAGCGGCCCAGGCCCGGGTCGCGGCCCGCGCGCCGGTGCATTTTTTCTCGACCAGCCTGGTGGAGAGCCAGTTCGCCACGCTGCAAGACCCCAGCGGCGAGGCCGGAGTGCTACGCCTGGAGGCGCTGCGTCCGCTGGCGCAACTGCAGGCTGAAGTGATGGCCTGGTTTCCCAGGCAACAAGAAGAGGCGTGAACCCTATCAGGCTGCAGCCGGGTGATGCAGAGGCAAACTGACCGCCGTATTGGCAGCGGGCTGATTGGCCTAGGCTGGATGCCTGACTATTTAAACGCCACTGGCAAGATTTAGAAGCAGTTGATGAAAATTAACTGCTGTTGACATAGATCATGAGAAATTTACCGCGTCACCTGGACGCCTTCCCTCAGGAAACGCGCCTTAAAGCTCGGCCGCGCCGGCAGACACGGGGGCCTGCTGTGCCGTACTGACGGCTTCGGTCGGCAACTCGCTTTCATCTACCGTGATTTCCTTGCGCAACATTTTCATGCGGCCAAAAATCGTGGCAAACGCCACGTCCTTGGCGTCGCGGCCGGTGCCAATGCGCACCAGCCGGTCTACCGGGGCCAGCCGCGTGGGGTCGAACACCACCCAGCGGCCGCCCAGCCAGGCCTCGAACACCGCATGAAAATCCTGCGGAGGCTCTGCAAAATTCACGTACCCCACCACCAGGCGCGCCGGAATGTTGATGGCCCGGCACAGCGTGATGCCCAGGTGCGCAAAGTCGCGGCACACCCCGACGCGTTGCACGAACACATCCTGCGCCGTGGTCGTGCCCTGGGTGAAGCCGGTCTGGTATTCGACCGATTCGTAAATCCAGTCTTCAATCGCGTGCACCCGGCTGATGCCGGTCGGCAAATGGCCAAACAACTGCTGCGCGACGCGGCGCAATGAATCGGATTCGCAATAACGGCTCGGCAATAGGTAGTGCATCACCTCATCGGGCAGGGCGGTCACCGGCATCTCGTCCAGGCGCGCCGGCACCGGCACCGGATGCAGGTGGACCCGGGCGTGGTAGTTGATGGACAACACGCCCTTGGACGCATCCAGGCGGATAAAACGGTTGCCGCTGCGGTCATCGGAAAAATGGCGCACCTTCATGCTCGGGGTGATGGTGAGCCGCTCTTCCACCACCTCATGGCCTGCATGAAAGGCAGCCTCGATGTTGAACAGAAAGTGCGCCGGGGTACTCACTTCGTATTCCAGCAGGCAGTCAACTAGGGAGGTGTGCATGAAATGAGGGGTTCAGGTGATGGGTGAATGAAATGAAAGCGGCACGGCCCCCGCACGGGCCGTTGGCGCATGGCGCATGCCCCTGGCCTAGCCATGCTTGCGCGAAGGGGGTTTGTGCGCGTCGATGCCGCCGAACCAGTTCTTACAGGTGATGAACACCACACGGACGGCACGCTCCAGAATGTCGGTGGAAAGTAGCGATGAGCGCCGCGCTTTCAGGCGAAACACCAGCAGAAATTCGGCAATGCTGGCGGGAAACCCGACCTGGCGCGGAGGCAGCAGCATGGGCAAACGCGTCTCGGCATTCGCCGTTCCCTGCCCGCGGCGCGAGAAGGGGCGAAGCAGCCGCTTTTTCAACCTTGCCACCGTCGTCTCCGACTGTGCGTTAACAGGCAACATGGATTACTTGAGCATCTTTTTGGTGGCACCCACGCCCAGCGCTGCCAGCACGATAAAAACCACGGCCAGGATCAAGAACAGCCCGAACAGGATTTTGGCAATGCCCGCCGCGCCCGCCGCAAGACCACCAAAGCCGAGTGCCCCGGCGACCAGTGAAATCAGCGCAAAAATAATCGCATATTTAATCATCGTTGTCTCCCTTGCATAGCCTGAACTTTAACGTTGGGCCTGGCCTGCCACCGCCAATCCACCCCGCTATTGCCCTTTGATTCGATACTAAATGTGAGCGCTTTTATTCTGAATAAGCCCCGCCCCTAGGGCTATGTAGGACAACAGGCTGCCTGGTGCGTCAGGCTTTTGCGCCAACGCCATTTCATGGCATTTTTCCTGGCGAAGCCGCAATAATGAGAGCTGTTTTCATCGCGGGCCATCAGGGCCAACGCGCCGGGCCGGGCCAGCATGCGGCCTGGCACCTGGCCTTGCGGCATCCGTTTGAACCGTGCTCACTCAGCCACAACAAAGGGTTTACATGAAGCTTTACTACTCCCCCGGCGCCTGCTCCCTGTCACCGCACATCACGCTGCACGAGTCGGGCCTGAAGTTCGCGCATGTGCTCGCCTCGACCAAGACCCACCGCCTTGAGGATGGGACCGACTACTACAGCATCAACCCGCTGGGGTACGTGCCCCTGCTGGAGCTGGACGACGGCACCCGCCTCACGGAAGGCCCGGCCATCGTGCAGTACATCGCCGACCAGGTGCCGGACAAGCAGCTGGCGCCGGCCAACGGCACCGTTGCGCGGGCGCGCATGCAGGCCTGGCTCCATTTCATCGGCACCGAGCTGCACAAGGGCTTTGGCCCGCTGTTCAACCCGGCCACGCCGGCCGAGTACAAGGCGGTGGTCAGTGAAAAGCTGCTGTCCCGCCTGAAGTGGGTCGATGGCGAGCTGGCCGGCAAATCCTATCTGATGGGCGAGCAATTCAGCGTCGCCGACCCGTACCTGTTTACCGTGACCAACTGGACACCCAGGGTGGGCCTGGAGATTGCCGGTTTGGCCAACCTGGCGGCGTTTCGCGAGCGCATGGCGGCGCGCCCCGCCGTGCAGCAGGCCATGAAGGAAGAAGGCCTGCTCTAGGGCCGTGCCCCCGCGCACCCGTGTCCCGCCGATCCGCAACTTGACCCAGGATATTCAAATGCCCACCTTATTCGATCCCGTCCAGGCCGGCGACCTGCTGCTGCGCAACCGCGTCGTCATGGCGCCGCTGACCCGCAACCGCGCGCCCGACGCCATTCCACCGCCGCTGATGGCCGAGTACTATGCCCAGCGCGCCACGGCGGGCCTGCTGATCACCGAGGCCACGGCCATCAGCCACCAGGGCCAGGGGTATGCCGACGTGCCCGGCCTCTACGGCACCGAGCAGCTCGATGGCTGGAAGCGCGTGACCGAAGCGGTGCATGACGCGGGCGGCAAGATCGTGGTGCAGCTGTGGCATGTGGGCCGCGTGTCGCACAATGAACTGCAGCCCAACGGCGGCAAGCCGGTAGCGCCCTCGGCCATCACCGCCAAGACCAAGACGGTGCTGCTCAGGGACGGCGTGCCGACCTTCGTGCCCACTTCCGAGCCGCGCGCCCTTGACGCCGAGGAACTGCCCGAGATCGTGCACACCTACCGCGCCGCGGCCCTCAATGCGGTGCAGACCGCCGGCTTCGACGGTGTGGAAATCCACGGCGCCAACGGCTATTTGCTCGACCAGTTCCTCAAAAGCGGCTCCAACCACCGCACCGACGATTACGGCGGCCCCATCAGGAACCGGGCGCGGCTGCTGCTCGAAGCGACGCGGGCGATTGTCGACGCGATCGGCGGCGGCCGCACCGGCATCCGGCTGTCGCCCGTCACGCCGGCCAACGATGCGTTCGATGAGCATCCGCAGCCGCTGTTCGAGTACGTGGTCAAGCAGCTCGCCAAGCTGGGCCTGGCCTATGTCCACATCATCGAAGGCGCGACCGGCGGCGCCCGCGAAATGCCCGAGCGGCCGTTTGACTACGCCGCGCTGAAACAGGCCTACCGCGCCGCGGGCGGCAAGGGCGCCTGGATGGTGAACAACGGCTACGACAAGGCCATGGCCGAGCAGGCGGTCACGGACGGCGCCGACCTGATCGCCTTTGGCAAGCCCTACATCGCCAACCCCGACCTGGTCCAGCGCCTGCGCACCGATGCGCCGCTGAACAGGCCCGACCAGAAAACGTTCTACGGCGGCGGCGCCGAGGGCTACACCGACTACGAAGAACTGTCCAATTAACCCTTCCGGCCAGCGCAAAGTGGCGCGCGCAGCGGGTGCTGGCGCGAAGGCACGTCTGCCGTGAAAAAACGGGCAGCAGCCAACAAAGTCGCCATGACCGCGCCAGCTGCTCCTTGCGCAGATTGCTATTAAAAAAGGAGCTGCCTGCGCATGTACAGCCTGCGCCGCAGGCCTTTTTCATGCTTATTGAAGACTTGCGCACTGGCGCGCCGTGGGTGGTGCCCAGGGCTGGCGCAATGCCGCGCCAGCCGTTAAATTAACGCTTTGCTTGCCAAGAAAAAAGGAAGCCGCATGCCCCCTCCCACCCCAGCACTCCCCACGCCCCCGGCCACCACCCGCCGCACGCTGCTGGGCACCGGCGCCGCCGCGCTGGCCGCCACCGCGGCGACCGCCTGGCTCCACCCGGCCCGGGGGCAGGGCAGCCGGCTGGCCCCCACGCCGGCCCAGACCGAAGGGCCGTTCTACCCGGTTGCCGTGCCGGCCGACAGCGACTTCGACCTGCTGCGCAACGGCGGCGCGCACTACCGGCAAGGCCAGCCGGCCTGGGTGGACGGCACGGTGCTGGACACGGCGGGCCGGCCCATGGCCGGCGCGGTGGTCGAAATCTGGCAATGCGACCAGGCCGGGCACTACCACCATCCCGGCGACGGCGGCCGGGCCGATCCGGCCTTCCAGGGCTTTGGCCGCGTGCGCGTTGGACCGGACGGGCGCTACCGCTTTCGCACCTTGAAGCCGGTGCCCTACACCGGGCGAACACCGCACATCCATGTCAAGGTGCGGCTGGGCGGCCAGGAAGCGCTGACCACCCAGCTGTACGTGGCGGGCGATCCGGGCAATGCGCGCGATTTTCTCTGGCGCCAGCTGAGCGCGCAGGACCGCGCCGCGCTGACCGTGCCGTTCACGCCCGGCAGCGACGGCCTGGTCGCCCGGTTTCCGCTCGTCGTGCAGGCTTGAGGGGCCGTGGGCCGACAAGCCTCCACGGCTGCGGGGGTTTAAGCTGCCGCCATGGATTCACTGACGCAAATCGCGCTGGGTTCCGCTGTGGCGGTGGCTGTCATGGGCCGGCGCACGGCCGTGTGGAAGGCTGCGCTGTGGGGCGCGGTTGCCGGCACGCTGCCCGACCTGGACACCTTCATCGCCCAGGAGAACGCGATTCTCGCCATGACGCGGCACCGCGCCGAAAGCCATTCGCTGTTCTACCTGACGCTGGCCGCGCCGCTGCTGGCCTGGCTCGCGTCGCGCCTGCACGCCGAGGCTGCGCTGTACAAGCGCTGGTGGCTGGCGCTGTGGCTGGCGCTCTTCACCCACCCACTGCTCGACGCCATGACGGTGTACGGCACGCAGCTGCTGCAGCCCTTCAGCGACCACCCGTTCGGCGTGGGCAGCATCTTCATCATCGACCCGCTCTACACCGTGCCGCTGATCGTGGGCGTGGCGGCGGCATGGCGGCTCGAAAGCCGGCGCGGCCTGCGCTGGAACACGGCCGGCCTGGTGCTCAGCACGCTGTACCTGGCCTGGAGCGCGGGCGCGCAGCAGCAGGCGGCGCACACCGCGCGCGCCGCGCTGCAGGCCCAGGGCATCGCGGCCAGCGGCCTGCTGGTCACGCCCACGCCGTTCAACACGCTGCTATGGCGGCTGGTGGCCACCACGCCGAGCCAGTATTTCGAAGGCTACTATTCGCTGCTGGACGATTCGCCGCGCATCAGCTGGACCGCCCACGACCGCGGCGCGGCGCTGATCGAGCAGTTTGGCCAGGTGCCGTCCGTGGCGCGCATCGCCGCCTTCAGCCAGGGCTTTTTCCGCCTTTCAGAGGCGGGCGGCAACCTGTTCGTGACCGACCTGCGCATGGGCCTGGAGCCGGCCTACACCTTTCACTTCAACCTGGGTCCGCCGGCGCAGGCGGCGGCTCCACGCCAGGCGCCGGCGCTTGAGAGCCAGCGCCCCGATATGGCGGCGACGCTGGCCTGGCTGTGGCGGCGCATGTGGGGCGAGCCGGTGCCTGCGCCGGGCTGAGCCGGCGCAAGGCGTTCGCAAAACAAAGCCCTCCTGGACAGCTGGAAAAGCAAAGCCCGCAACCGGCGGCCCGGCCACGCCTGCGCGGCCCTTCAGACCGGCGCGACCACCGGCTTCACGCGGCTTTCAGCGGCCCACGCGGCGCCAGGCCCTTCAAGCCCCCCGCGCGGCCAGCCGCAGGCCCGCCAGCGCGGCCTGGCGCGGGTCGGCCGCCAGCGTCACCGCGCTGACCACTGCCACGCCATCGCAGTTGCCATGCAGGCAGGCCAGCACGCCCGGCATCCGTTCCAGCGAGATGCCGCCGATCGCCACCACCGGGTAGGGCGCGGCCCGCGCCGCCCAGGCTTTGAGGCGCGCCAGGCCCACCGGTTCGTAGGGCATGACTTTCAGCGTGGTCGGGTAGATCGGGCCGATGGCGAGGTAGCTGGGCTGCACCGCATGCGCGCGCGCCAGCTCGGCCGGCGTGTGGGTGCTCAGGCCCAGCCGCAGGCCGGCTGCGCGCAGGGCCTCGATACCGGCGCCGTCCAGGGCCGTCAGGTCTTCCTGGCCCAGGTGCACGCCATAGGCGCCGGCCGCCAGGGCGATCTGCCAGTGGTCGTTGATGAAGACCTGCGCGCCCGGCGCGTTCCTGCCGGCTTCGACCGCGGCGTTCACTTCCCGCTCGATGTCGGCCGGCGCGTGGTCAGCCGCCTTGATGCGCAGCTGGACCGTTCGCACGCCCCAGTCCAGCAAACGCCGCACCCAGGCGGCGTCATGCACCACAGGGTAAAAGCCGATGGGGCCGGTCAGGGGGGCGAAAGGTGTGGAGGTCATAGGCGTCGCCGCGTTAAGGAATTCTTCGTCTGGCTCCTTCCCCGCTGGGGGAAGGAGGAGAAAGTGGTAGACAGCGTCACGTCCCATGCCAGAACGGCACGCCGACGGTCGGCGTCGAGGCCTGCGCGGCGGCGCGCTCGGGCATGGGCGTCGACTCGTAGGCCGCCCGGCCGGCCGCGACGCCGTCGG